>NZ_CP012418.1:0-346875 GCF_001708405.1 Kangiella sediminilitoris
GTTTCATGCTTTTTGCCAGATGTTACCAAGTAATAATTATATATATATATTTAAAGATCTTATTATTATTATTAATGGCTTCCTTTGCTGTTGATAAATCTTCAATTACACTATAAAACAAAGGCTTAGCAAAATGATAAAGCTGTTCTTAATCTGTTTTTAAGAGGGTGGTCTAATCTTGAATAAGTATGTTTTTTTCATGTTTGTCACTGTTTTGCACAAGTTTTATCGTTTTTTATACCTTATTTAGTCACAGATTGTTATTTTTTTACCTTTTCTTATACTTTCTGTGTATTTACTCCCCGGTTACAAAATTCCTTGTGTTTCTGGTTTTTTTAATATTTTCTCTAAAACTGTGGATATTTTATTATTATAGATCTACACTATCTCAACATTGCAGAAAAAGGGGCTACAGTTTTCCATTAGTTTTTTGCAATAACGCTATACTGATTTTAAAAACAATATAATAAACAAGGACTTGGAAGCTATTATGTCGAATAGCATCTGGCGAAACTGCTTACAACGATTACAGTCTGAGTTATCCGTTACCGAATTTAACACCTGGATAAAACCATTACAGGTACGTGAAACAGATAACGAGATGGCTCTTTTTGCGCCTAACCCGTTTTTTGTCGACTGGATACGTCAACAATATCTAGATCGCATTACGGAAGTTGTTAACAGCAAACCAGATAACACTCAGCTCCATATTTCTCTTCACGTAGGTCATGCTCAGTCTGATACTCCTGAGAAATCTAGTGCTAATCCCGTTTCTGCTGCTAGTTCAGAACTGATAAACGGTAACCACCAGTCCCTGAGAACGCCTTCAGCTAACAATAATTCTTCTTATTCTGGCAACCCGTCCTCAAATTTCCCTCAAAATAACTTGAATGATAAATTCACATTCAACAGTTTTGTTGAGGGTAAATCTAATCAGTTGGCTCGTGCTGCTGCAGAGCAGGTTGCAGAAAACCCTGGTATATCTTATAACCCGTTGCTAATTTACGGAGGCGTCGGTCTGGGTAAAACCCACCTCATGCATTCGGTTGGTAATTTAATTTTAAAGGACAAGCCAGATTCCAAGATTGTTTATCTGCATTCTGAGCGCTTTATGGCCAATATGGTAAAAGCCCTACAAAGCAATAGTATGGATGCATTTAAAAATTACTATCGATCGGTTGATGCATTACTTATCGATGATATTCAGTTTTTCGCTAACAAGGGTCGTACTCAGGAAGAGTTTTTTCACACCTTTAATAATCTTATTGAAAAGAATAAACAAGTTATTATTACCTGTGATCGCTATCCAAAAGAAATTGAAGGTCTAGAAGAGCGTCTAAAGTCCCGATTTGGCTGGGGACTGACGGTTGCCATCGAGCCTCCGGATCTTGAAACTCGTGTTGCTATTTTGATGAGTAAGGCGCATCAGGCTAAAACAGAGCTACCACACGAAGTTGCCTTCTTTATCGCGAAAAGAATACGCTCCAATGTCCGAGAGCTTGAGGGAGCTCTGAAGCGGGTTCTTGCAAACGCACAATTTACGGGACGCGCCATAACTCTTGATTTTGTTAAAGATGCGCTAAAAGATCTAATAGCTGCCCAGGACAAACTAATTTCTATTGATAATATTCAAAAAACTGTAGCCAGCTATTACAAGATTAAGGTTTCTGATCTATTATCTAAGAGACGTAGTCGATCGATTACGCGACCACGACAAATGGCAATGACGTTAGCAAAGAAACTAACCAATCATAGTCTGCCGGAAATTGGGGACGCGTTTGGGGGGCGTGACCATACTACTGTGTTACATGCCTGTCGGAAAATAGATGAACTTAAAAGTGAAAGTGTTGATATAGAAGAAGATTACTCCAATCTATTAAGAACTTTATCAACATAAAAATATTCAATAATAGCTTTCTATAAGGGTATTCATATGCGATTTACCATCACACGGGAACAGTTGTTAGCGCCTCTTCAATCCGTTAGCGGTGCTGTTGAAAAACGTCAAACACTACCTATTTTATCCAACGTTTTAATGGTTGTTGATGATAGTAAGCTCTCACTTACCGCTACTGATCTTGAAATTGAACTTAAAGCTCACGTAGACCTTGAAGGTGAATTCGAGCCGGGTGAAATTACTGTTCCCGCCAGAAAACTTTTGGACATTATAAAAAGTCTCGGTGATGGTGAAAGTGTTAAGATTGAAATGGGTGAAAATCGTCTACGTATAACAACCCCTGGTAGTCGCTTTAATTTATCGACAATGTCGGCCAATGAATTCCCTAGTTTAGAAGAAACTGCTAGCCTTGCTTCACTCAGTGTAAAGCAACACACATTAAAAGAACTTATCGAAAAAACGCAGTTTGCAATGGCCCAGCAGGATGTTCGTTATTATCTTAACGGTATGTTATTCGAATTCACAGAAGACTATTTAACGTCAGTGGCTACCGATGGACATCGTCTGGCTTTATGCAAAGAGCGAGTAAAACTGGAGTTAGACGAAACTGTAAATGCAATTATCCCAAGGAAAGGTGTTGCTGAGCTTGGTCGTTTATTGGAGCATTCCGAGGAAACTATTACTCTTAGCTTGGGTTCAAACCACATAAAAGTCACTGATTCGGATTACTCCTTTACTTCAAAACTGGTTGACGGTCGCTTCCCTGAGTATGAGAAAGTTTTACCTCGAAACGGTGACAAGGTAGTTATAGCTGATCGTGAAGTTCTTAAAGAATCATTACTACGCGCCTCTATCCTTTGTAATGAAAAATTTCGTGGCGTCCGCTTCATGTTATCTAACGGGCAGGTCCGACTGCACGCTAATAACCCTGAACAAGAGGAAGCTGAAGTTGAATTCAGCGTAGATTACCAAGGACAAGACCTAGAGATCGGCTTTAACGTCAGTTATATGATTGATGTTATGAATACTATAAAAACCGAGCAGGTTAAGCTAACCTTTATAGATGCTAACAGCAGTACTCTTATTGAAGAGGTTGATGGTGGCGAAAGCATGTATGTTGTTATGCCGATGCGACTGTGATAGCAAACCCACAGCCGCCCATCCCAAACACACGTTAGTCACTAACTAGTGCATATAAATCAATTATCCCTATCGCATGTCCGAAACCTAGAGAAAGTCTCTCTAGGTTTTTCTCCAACCCTGAACATTTTTTATGGCCCAAACGCTGCTGGCAAAAGCAGTGTATTAGAGGCCCTTTATTATCTTGGAAACGGACGCTCTTTTCGTACTGCCAAACATAATAAAATCATCAACGATAACTACTCGGATTTTATTATCTTTTCTAACTTAGTTTCCTCCGGAGTTGATCATAAGCTAGGAATGTCTCGTAACCGTAGCGGAGAGATTTCTATCAAACTAGATTCTGAACCTGTTAAGCGCCTTTCAACATTAGCTAAACTGTTTCCTGTTCAGCTCCTATCTCCTGAGCAATATGATCTTCTTGTCAAAGGTCCTGGGGCTAGAAGAAAACAATTAGATTGGGGAGTGTTCCACGTGGAACATTCAGTTTTAGGTTTGTGGCAAAAAGTCCAAAAAATACTTAAACATAGAAATGAGCTTTTAAAAAAGCGTGTCCAGTATTCAGAAGTAACCGCCTGGGACAAACAATTAGTTACTTTATCTTTGCAAGTTACTCAACTCAGAGAGGCTTATTGTGATAAAATAAGACCCATATTTAAAGAATTAAGTCGAGCTTTTCTAAGCGATATTGATGTTGATATTGAGCTTTATCCGGGATGGACGGACAAAGGCAATAATGGCCTTGCTGCCATTTATGAAAGTCAATTTAACAAAGATAGGCAGTTGGGCTTTACACAGTCGAGTATCCATAAAGCTGACTTGAAATTTTATATAGATGAAAAGAAAAGGGCTGGAGACTACCTCTCCCGAGGCCAACAAAAACTTTTAATTACCGTTTTTAAACTTGCACAACTTCAGATTATGCAACAATACGGAAAGCAGACACCGCTGTTTCTGCTTGACGATATTGGAGCTGAACTTGATACTAACCATCAAGAGTTATTATTACAAATATTGTCTGAACAACCGCAAGAGCAACAAATTTTCATCACATGTGTACATTTAGAACCCCTCACACCCCTGATTAAAAGGTATAATGAGGCTAAAGTGTTCCACGTGGAACATGGGGTTGTTAAAGCTATTGATGAACTTTAATAACCTGGTGCAACACGATACAAACAGAAGGAATCCTTATGTCGGAAAATAACAATTACGATTCGTCGAGTATTAAAGTCTTAAAAGGACTTGATGCTGTTCGTAAACGCCCTGGTATGTATATTGGTGATACAGATGATGGTACAGGCCTTCACCATATGGTATTTGAGGTCGTAGATAACTCTATCGATGAAGCGTTGGCGGGTCATTGTTCAGAAATCACAGTCGTAATACATGATGATAACTCTGTATCCGTCCGTGATGATGGTCGTGGAATTCCAACGGAAATTCATGAAGAGGAAGGGGTTTCTGCAGCAGAAGTTATTCTGACCGTATTACATGCTGGCGGTAAATTTGACGATAACTCTTATAAAGTGTCGGGCGGCCTGCATGGTGTAGGTGTTTCAGTGGTTAACGCTTTGTCTGACGAGTTAACACTGATAATTCGTCGCGCAGGTAAGCGACATGAGCAGGTATATCATTTAGGTGTACCCGAAAAACCATTAGAAGTTGTTGGTGATAGCCAGTCTACAGGTACAGAATTACGCTTTAGACCAAGTACAGAGATATTCAGCGATATCGAGTTTAAATATGACATCCTGGCTAAACGGCTGAGAGAGTTATCATTTTTAAACTCTGGCGTGAGTATAAAACTGTCAGATGAGCGTAGTGGTAAGTCGGACCATTTTAAATACGAAGGCGGAATACAAGCCTTTGTAGAGTTCCTTAATCATAATAAAACGCCAATTCATGAGAAGGTATTCCACTTTACATCAGAACGTGAGGAAGATGGAATTACTGTTGAAGTGGCAATGCAATGGAATGATGGATTCCAGGAAAGCATTTTTTGCTTTACCAACAATATCCCTCAAAGAGATGGTGGTACACACCTTGCGGGCTTCCGGGCTGCGTTAACCCGAGGCCTGAATACCTTTATGGAAAATGAAGGATATAACAAAAAAGGCAAGGTAAGCACAACGGGCGATGATGCTCGAGAGGGTTTAACTGCAGTAGTTTCTGTAAAAGTCCCAGACCCTAAGTTTAGCTCACAGACTAAAGATAAACTGGTATCGAGTGAAGTTAAAAGTGCTGTAGAGCAGGCGATGGGTGAATATCTGAAAGAATTTCTGCTAGAGAACCCGAATGAGGCAAAATCTGTTGTAAATAAGATGATAGACGCTGCCCGTGCAAGGGAAGCTGCTAGAAAAGCGCGTGAAATGACTCGAAGAAAGGGTGCTTTAGATATTGCTGGTTTGCCGGGCAAGCTGGCTGACTGTCAGGAAAAAGATCCTGCATTATCTGAACTGTACATTGTGGAGGGTGACTCTGCGGGCGGTTCTGCTAAACAGGGACGAGATCGCAAAAACCAGGCCATTCTTCCGCTGAAAGGTAAGATTCTAAACGTAGAAAAAGCACGATTTGACAAAATGTTATCCTCGCAGGAAGTAGGTACATTGATTACAGCGTTGGGTTGCGGTATTGGCCGAGAGGAATTTGATCCGGATAAAACGCGTTATCATAGTATTATTATTATGACTGACGCCGATGTTGATGGTGCTCATATCCGTACCTTATTGTTGACCTTCTTCTATCGCCAAGTACCAGAGTTAATCGAACGGGGATATGTCTATATTGCTCAGCCGCCTTTATACAAGGTTAAGAAAGGTAAGCAGGAAACCTATTTAAAAGATGATGAAGCTCTGGAAGGTTACTTAACAAATCTTGCCTTGAATAATACGCAACTCTTTACCAGTAAAGACGCTCCACCAATTTCGGGTGATCGTTTAGAAACGCTAGTGAATGAGTATCGTGAAGTTAAAAAAACAATTATCAGAGTATCAAGGCGGCTTCCAAGGGAGATGCTTGATAAGCTGATATATCATAAAACTCTATCCGCAGAAGACATGAAAGATGAGACCAAGGTTAAAGAGTGGACAACGGTTCTCGAAGAAAAACTAAATGTTGATAGAACTAGCGGAGCGCATCGTTATGAGTTTTCTGTTAGAAAAGATAACGAACTGAATCTTTTCTACCCCCACTTGATAATGTATCACCATGGCGTTGAAAGTGAGTACTTACTTTCGAAAGAATTCTTCGTTTCTGAAGACTATAAGAAAATTAGCTTATTAGGTGAGCAACTTGAGAGCTTAATTGAAGAAGGTGCTTTCGTTAAGCGGGGTGAGAAAATACAGGAGGTTGAAACCTTCAGTGAAGTTCTAACATGGTTAATGGATGAGGCCAGAAAAGGGCAGTCGATTCAGCGCTATAAAGGACTAGGTGAGATGAACCCAGAGCAGCTATGGGAGACGACAATGGATCCTGAGACACGACGAATGCTGCAGGTCACAATTGAAGATGCGGTGGCCGCGGATCAGTTGTTTACAACCCTTATGGGCGATCATGTTGAGCCACGCCGTGAATTTATTGAAAGCAATGCGTTATCAGTATCAAACCTGGATATCTAATTTTAGGGGAAGGTGTTATATAGGGGCCATTAGGCCCCTTTTTTTGTGCACACAACTGGTGAATTATTTCTTTATAAAGAGCTGTAGTATCGACTACTCTTCAGCTGATTGAAATTTTACGATGTTAATAGTGATAAACCGGCTGGTGGAACCAACCAGGGTAATAGCTAGTCTGCAGGATTAAAGAATATTAAAACTGGTTACTTGTTTATGCCCTAAAAAAGGGTAGGATAAAAAAGGTATACAAGTAAATCAATTACAACGAAGGAGCTATATATATGTCAGTGGCAAAAGTAACGGAAATCATCGTTGAATCTGAAAAAAGCTTTGAAGATGCTGTTGTACAAGGGGTTAAGCGGGCTAATAGAACGTTAGATCAGGTCAAGGCAGCCTGGGTGAAAGAACAGCAGGCCGTTATTGATAATGGTGATGTTGTTGGTTTTCGTGTGGTGCTTAAAGTAACTTTTCTGCTAAAAGATTAATTTTAAATAAAAATAAAGAAGGTGCTAAACGCACCTTTTTTTAATTTTAGGCTATGGGTATTTTTAATACTTCCTAAAGCACTGAATAAATATAAAAGAGTTATTTGTCACAATAAATCAATAAGGAACGTCTCATAAAAGACTAACTAATAAAAAATGAGGATAAGTTATGAAAAACCATATAGCGTTAATATTTGGGATCCTGATAATTACTATCTCTGGCTGTAAAAATGACAATGAGGAACATAACCTCAAGGCCAGTATCGAGATAAGAAAGTTTGATTCGAGTAAGGTTAATAACTCGTTAGAAGAAGGTTTGGGAGAATTAAGCAATACATTTCAGGAAGGAGAAGAAATAGCTTTTTCTATTAGGCTAACAAATACTGGTTTTGAAACGAAACAATTAAGCTGGACAGGATGTGAGTTCAGTGTGGTACACGTTTTTAATTCAAACGATGAGATAGTATTCCCTTCAAATCTAAGACCGGTGAGTTGTACAGCCGATGTAAATGAGCGGGTAATATATTTTGGGGAATCACTTAATGAGCTGATTACATGGGACCAGGAGCGCTACACATCAAACTGGATAACAGTTCCTGAACCAACAGGTGAATATTTAACGCCCGGAGAATATACCGTTGTGAGCTATGTTTATATAGGCGTAGGTCCATTTGGGAGTGCAACTGAGGTTACCATTGACATGCCTGAGCAAACAATAATAATTGAATAAGGTTGTCTTGAACAACAATAAATATAGAACTTAATAAGACAGGCTGTAATTGAGTTATTTAGCCACGCAAGTGTTTAAGTTCTAATAAAAAAAAGGGTGGAGATAAAGATGAAATACCATATAGCTTTTATATTAGGGTTGCTGATTACTATAGTGACAGGGTGTAGAGATAATAATGATGATACAAAAGAGAACTATGAAGACTTAGGCTTAAAGGCTGAATTAGAGATACGCGAGTTTGATTCTACTCAAATAACAAATGGCTATTCAGAGGAAGGCTTAGGAGGTGTTAGCAATACATTTAATGAAGAGGAGGAATTAGCCTTTTATGCGACGCTAACTAACGAAAGCCTGGAAACTTATACGGTTAAGTGGCCTTGGTGTGATTTTTACAAGGTTGAGGTTTACGACAAGGACAATAAGTTAGTTTTCCACTCTTTCTATAGAGATGTTGTATGTTTAGCGGTTGAGAAAGTGAGGGTTGTTTATACTGAAGAAAGCATAAATGGCATTATTTCTTGGGATCAGACTGTGTACGCTACTTTGGATGAAAAATTAACAGCAGGAGAGTATACAGTTGTAAGTTATATTGATGTTTATATCGAGAAAAGCAACGGAGAGGGATTTGATGTAAGGCTCGACATGCCTGAGAAAAAATTAACGATATTGGCTGATCCATTGTAACTGGAAGGAATAAGAAAAAGGCGAGTATTAACTCGCCTTTTTAACGATTTTCTAATTCCTGTAACTTTAACTCCAAAGCTTCAAGTTTTTGTCGGGTACGCAACAGTACCTGAGTCTGTGTATCAAACTCTTCGCGTGACACCAAATCAAGTTTAGCCAGCTGGGTTTGCAGAATTTGTTTAAACTGTTTACTCATTTCATGTTTGGCAGTTTTTAATTGCTCAGGCATGGAGTCTGACAGTTTTTGGGCAATATCATCTAACTTTTTAGGATCAATCATAGTGTTACCATAGAATAGGTTTGATACGTGCTAAGTAAAGTATGGAGGCAAAACTGATAATTGCAAGCGTAAAGGCGATGCCACGCAAGCTAGTTTTATTGGTTTTAAACGTTATGATCCCAAAACCAATATAGACCACGATTAATAATAGTTTGATGGCTAACCAGGATGTAACCGTCCAGCCATAGAAGGTTGCGAGAAGCAGGACGCCACTCAGCAATAATAAAGTATCGATTACATGAGGTGTAATTTTAACCCACTTCTTAGTAAGCATAGGACTTTTACGGAAAAGCCAAACACTGCGTAGCAAAAAACCAAGGATGGTAATAATGGCGAGGGTCATATGGATATGTTTAAGCGCTGTCATCGGTCACCTGTATACGTAATTGTTGTTTATTTTCGTAAGCTTCTATGGAGCTAAGAAACGATTCTAGCTGATTTTGAGGCACTTCTGCTTCAATAGCAACCTTGTCGCTAAAGCTTTCGGCTATATTGTCTGCCTGATGTTCATGGAGCAAATAGAGAACCTGATTTTGAAGGTCGTAGCTAGTAATAATAGAAACAGAGGTCGTGTAGATACGTAAGTGAGTATTAACTAGCTCTAGACCTCTTTTAACTCCTGCGCTGTAGGCACGTGCCAAACCGCCAGTCCCAAGCTTGGTACCACCATAATATCGAGTCACAACAGCAGTAATGTCGCCTAACCCTGAATGCTGAAGAACGTTGAGCATGGGCATTCCAGCAGTACCACTGGGTTCACCATCGTCTGAGCAGGCTATTAATGTCGTACTGTCAGGGTTTCCAACAATATAAGACCAGCAATGGTGAGTGGCGTCGGGTTCGCCAGCGTTTAGCTGTTTAATAAAGGATTTAGCTTGTTCGACACTTGGGGTAAAGGCGATGCGAGTGATAAATCGACTGCCCTTTATGACTTCTTCAAAGGAGCAAGGTTTGTTTACCGGGTGAGTAGGCACCCGATAAGAAGGCATATTAGAGGAGATACCAGTATTATCGGTATCTCCTCCTGAGCCGGAGGGGGTTGTGACCATTTATTTCAGATAGGTTCTGGTCAAATTGCGATGGCCGTCTGCAGTAACAGCAATATCATCTTCAATTCGGATGCCACCAAATGGACGGAACTGCTCGATACGGTCCCAGTTTATGCTGGAGCCATGTTCGCTATCTTTTAGATCAGCCAGTAGTGACTTGATGAAATAAAGGCCTGGCTCAATGGTCAGCACCTGATTTTCTTCAATAGTGCGCGTATTGCGTAAGAACGGGTGTTCTTCAGGCGGCGGAGCAGGATCACCGTCTGGGTTCGAGATATGTCCGCCAACATCATGGACCTGTAGACCAATCTGGTGCCCAAGGCCATGTGGGAAGAAAGTACGAGTAACACCATTCTCAACCATAGCTTCTGGACTCATATCACAAATATTAAACTGGTTCAGAACTTTAGCGACTTCCAGATGTGTAGCAACATGAAGCTCAACATAGGACTGACCTGGCTTAATACGGTCAACTATACCCAGGTGGAGCTTTTCCATTGTTCCAATCAGCTCGGCAAACTCAGTATTTTTATCAAAAGCATAGGTTCGTGTGATATCTGCATCATAGCTATTATAGCGTGCTCCAGCATCTATCAGGAAAGTACGATGCTCGCTCGGACGCTCTGTATCATAGTGCATGTAATGTAGGATCGAAGCGTTTTCATTGAGTGCAACGATACTATTATAAGGTAGTTGTGCTTCGTGGTGTCCACTGGCCAAAAGATAGGCTAAATGGATTTCCAGTTCTGAACCCTGATTATAGAACATATCGCGTGCAGCCATGTGGCCCATCGCGGCGCGCTTATTAGCAAGTGCGCAGCACTCGATTTCATACGCGGTTTTTGTCGCTCTAAACCAATTGATTTCATTAATCACATTACCAGGGTTGATAGCATCGAAATCTTCATCCAAAAATGGGTAGGCCATTTCGCCTATAAAAGCTATATTGCCGTTTGATGGCATGAAAGCACGAACTTCATCTTTCTTGCGCATCATTTTGATGTCAAAGTGTTCAACCCAGAAGCCATCTGGATCACCAGCAACTTTATGCCAGAAATCAACAGGCTGATAATAGCAGAGTGTCAAGTCCCCTTTGGCTGAAATAATTAATGTGCTGTCATGAAGATCGTCATGAGGCACAAAACTATTAAAGTGGAAATTGGACTTGAATGGGTATGACATGTCGTCCAGGAAAATACCATGTAATGAGCCAGCAGGAATCAGCAAGTGATCGAAGCCATGACGCTGCATTGCGTCCTGATAACGCTTCTTAATCGTCTCAATGTGTTCCGCGAACAATGGTTTTAACTGTGAATCGGTCATAAAACTACCGTGTTGCCTATGAAATAATACACGCATTATTCCAGATCGGCCTGTGGGTGAGCAAGGAAAGAATGAGTTTGTGGGGTGGGTTTGCTAACAGGCTTTCGATCCGGCGCAAAGTTCGTTATCATTGGTCAGACCAGATAAACCCATTGAGTCGATAAGACTCATTGAAGTACACTGAATTGTTAAGTCCGTACATTTCGGATCTGTCAGAATTTTATAATTTCCATCATCTGATAACCAACATGGAGATACAGAATGATATTTGAAGGTCAGTCGATTCAATGCAGGCTGCGCGATAAAGGTATCGCTGAAGTTTGTTTTGATAACCAGAAAGAATCGGTCAATAAGTTCGACCGCAATACCCTTGAAGAGTTGGGTAAAGTAATAGACTTGTTGAAGGATAATAACGACGTTAAAGCTGCGATGGTAACCAGTGGCAAGCCAGTCTTTATTGTTGGTGCGGATATTACCGAATTTTTAAGCTTGTTTGCTCTGCCAAGAGAAGAATTATTGCAGTGGGTAGTTGAGGCGAACAAGGTATTCTCAGGATTTGAATCGCTTCCATTCCCTACCGCAGTGGCAATTAATGGTATTTCTCTGGGCGGTGGCATGGAAATGTGCTTAAGCTGTGACCTGAGAGTTGCATCAACAGCGGCTCAGGTTGGACTGCCAGAAACGAAACTGGGCTTGATACCTGGCTTTGGCGGAACGACTCGCCTACCAAGAGTGATTGGCGCGGATAACGCGTTTGAGTGGATTGCCGCGGGGAAACCAAAGAAACCGGCAGAAGCATTAAAACAAGGTGCCATTGATGCGTTAGTTGAGCCGGATGATCTGATCACTGCAACGGAAAATACATTGCTTGAAGCGGTTGAAGGTAAAATTGACTGGAAGAAAAGACGCGCGGAAAAAACGAGTCCATTGCAGCTCAATAAAACAGAGGCAACCATGTCTTTTATGACTTCGAAAGCTTATATTGCGGGTCAGGCTGGTCCACACTATCCTGCACCGGTTAAAGCTGTTGAGGTGGTTGAGAAAGGGGCTGCTTTACCATTAGAAGAAGCCATTAAATTTGAACACGAAGCTTTTGTTGATGTAGCGCAAAGCTCACAGGCTGGAGCACTGGTTCAGTTATTCTTAAACGATCAGGTGTTAAAAAAGAAAGCTAAAATTGCTTCTAAAACCTCAGATGTAGAAGTTAAGAACGCGACCGTGTTAGGTGCAGGAATCATGGGCGGTGGCATCGCCTATCAGTCAGCTTCTCGTGGTGTTCCGGCAGTAATGAAGGACATCAATCCCGACGCCCTGGAGCAGGGAATGGATGAAGCCATTAAACTGTTTGGTAAAGGTGTAAAGTACGGAAAAATCTCAAATGAGAAAATGGCAAAAGGTATAGCCAGTATCAAGCCAACCTTAAGCTATGAAGAAATAAAACATACCGATATCGTGGTTGAAGCGGTAGTTGAAAATCCGAAAGTTAAAGAGTCAGTACTGGCGGAAGTTGAAGGTTTGATGCCTGATGACGCCATAATCTGCTCCAACACATCAACCATTTCAATTGATAGACTTGCTAAGGCATTAAAACGTCCTGAGAAATTTTGTGGCATGCACTTCTTTAACCCTGTGCACAAAATGCCGCTGGTCGAAGTGATTCGTGGTGAAAAAACATCGGATGAAACAGTGGCAAGTGTGGTGGCGTATGCCAGCAAGATGGGTAAATCACCTGTTGTTGTTAATGATTGCCCGGGTTTCTTTGTAAACCGCGTACTATTCCCATACTTCGGGGGCTTTTCAAAATTAGTCCGTGATGGGGCTGACTTCCAAAAAGTCGATAAAGTAATGAGTAAAAAGTTTGGATGGCCAATGGGTCCTGCTTATTTGCTTGATGTGGTCGGTATGGATACGGGACGTCATGCAGCCGAAGTAATGGCTGAAGGATTCCCGGATCGCATGAGCAAGGAAGAAAAAGATGCGATCGACGTGATGTTTGAAAACGATCGTTACGGGCAAAAATCAGGCAGTGGTTTTTACGTTTATGGTAAAGACAAGAAAGGTCGCCCAACGAAAGAAGCCGATCCAAAAGCTTATGAACTATTGAAAGAAATTACAGCCGACAGCAAGGATTTTGACGATGATGAGATCATCGCTCGTACTATGCTGCCGATGATTATTGAAACAATTCGTTGCCTTGAAGAAGGTATCATCGACAGCCCGGCTGAAGGCGACATGGCTTTGGTATACGGATTAGGTTTCCCTCCATTCAGAGGCGGCGTCTTTAAATACGTTGATGAGCAGGGTATTGAAAAGATTGTAGAGTTAGCTAAGAAGTATCAGCACCTGGGTAAGGCTTATGAGCCGACCGAAGGTATGTTAGAAATGGCTAAGGCTGGTAAAAAGTTTTACCAGTTAGACGCAGCCTAAGACAACCATAGGGGATTTAACGATGAAAGAAGTAGTAGTAGTAGATGCCATCAGAACCCCAATGGGGCGCTCGAAAGGTGGTATGTTCCGTAACACTCGTGCAGAAGAGCTGTCCGCTCGTTTGATGCAGGGCTTGTTGGATCGTAACGATAAATTGAATCCAGCTGATGTCGAAGACGTCATCTGGGGCTGTGTCCAGCAAACACTGGAACAGGGATTTAATATTGCTCGTAATGCGATGCTTAAAACTGATCTACCGCATCATGTAGCGGCGCAGACGGTCAACCGTCTATGTGGCTCATCAATGCAGGCATTACACACCGCAACGCGTTCGATTATGGTTGGTGACGGTGATGTCTTTATTATTGGCGGTGTTGAACACATGGGTCATGTACCGATGAATCATGGTATCGACTTTGATCCAGAGTTAGCTAAACATACTGCAAAAGCCGCTGGTATGATGGGATTAACAGCAGAGATGCTGGCAAATATGTACAAAGTAACTCGCCGGGAACAGGATGAATTCGGTTATCGTTCGCATCAGCTGGCGCATAAAGCAACGGTTGAAGGACGATTTGCAAAAGAAATATTATCAATGGAAGGTCACGACGAAAAAGGTCAGTTGAAGTTCTTTGATTATGACGAAGTTATTCGTCCTGAGTCGACCGTGGAAGATCTGTCGAAATTAAAACCCGTTTTCGATCCAAAAAATGGGTCAGTAACGGCTGCCACTTCATCAGCAATATCTGATGGCGCATCAGCAATGTTAGTCATGTCAAAAGAAAAAGCTGACAGTTTAGGCTTGCAACCTATTGCTAAAATTGTCTCGATGGGTGTTGCTGGCTGTGATCCATCGATTATGGGTTTTGGCCCAGTGCCAGCAGTGAAAAAAGCTTTGGCTCGAGCCAACATGAAACTGGAAGATATGGATCTGATCGAGTTAAATGAAGCATTCGCTGCTCAATCCATCGCAGTGCTGGACGGTCTCGGTATACGTGATAGCTTTGAAGAGCGTGTAAACTTGAACGGCGGAGCGATTGCGTTGGGCCATCCTCTTGGGTGTTCGGGTTCGAGAATTTCAACAACATTACTTCGATTGATGGAAGATAAAGATAAGGAGTTTGGCTTAGCCACAATGTGTATTGGTTTAGGTCAGGGTATTGCGACCGTCTTCCAACGGTTGAATTAATCGGTCAGTGGTTTAGAAAGGCTTCTTCGGAAGCCTTTTTTAATGCCTATGTTTTGGTTTCTTTTTTCGGAATGAAAAAATAGATTTACCGGTAACGCCAGCATAACCAAAGCCGACAATAAAAAAGCAGGCTATTATCAAGATAATCCATTCTAACAATGACATGCTTATCACCTCCTGTGATCAGTTACTTATTTCATTATTGACCAAGTTTATAAAACGAAGCAAGAAAGTTTTATAAGAAAGTGAAAAACCTTACGAGAGGGATGGGCAATCTCTTACAAACTAATCGCTGAAAAGTGCTTTTAACATGGACAGGTTATCGTCGGCCAATTCTTCCTGTTCTGTTTCGGATAATGGTTGACGTTTTTCATCCCAGTCGAGATCTTCATCAGGTATTTCTTCAAGAAAGCGACTGGGTTCACAACGAATGACCTCGCCAAACTTATTACGCTTTTTGCAGAGGGTAAAGACAAGCGTGTGCTGTGCTCGAGTGATACCGACATAAGCCAGACGACGCTCTTCTTCGATATCATCATTTTCGATGCTTGATTTGTGGGGGAGAAATTCCTCTTCCATCCCGACAAGATAAACATGATTGAACTCAAGTCCCTTAGCAGCATGAAGCGTCATAAGCTGAACCTGATTACTGTCTTCTTCTTCTTCCTCGTTACGATCCAGCATGTCGCGTAACATCAGATTGGCTACAGCCGCCGCAAAAGGGTTATCGTCATGTTGATTTTCATCTACGGATTTTTCAACCCAGCCCAGTAGTTCCTGAATATTATTCCAACGGAACTCAGCAGCTTTTGGAGTGCTTGATGTTTCATGCAACCATGAGTGATAGCCTATTTTTGCAATAAGTTCATGGATAACCCCTAGGGTATCACCCCGTTTTGCATTATCGGCAGCACGAGAAATGGTATCAGCAAAGCGTCTGACGGAATCTAACCCTTTACCACTCAGGTATTGCTCCAGGCCTAACTCAAAGCATGCTGCATAAAGGCTGATGTGTCGCTTTTGGGCATAAGTTCCAAGTTGTTCAAGAGTTGTCGGCCCGATGGAACGACGAGGTGTATTAGCGATTCTTAAGAAGGCATTATCATCATCTTCGTTCGTTAATAGCCGAAGGTAAGCCATAATGTCTTTAATTTCAGCGCGACCGAAAAAAGAAGTGCTACCTGAGATCTTATAAGGAACTTTGTTAGCTATTAGAGATTTTTCAAACAGCTTTGCCTGGTGATTACCTCGATACAAAATGGCATAGTCTGAATATTTACCATTTTTAGTGCGGACTTTTCTGGAAACAATTTCAGTAACCACTTTTTGTGCCTCTTCATCCTCGTTAGCACAGGTCACGACTCTTAATGGATCACCATAGGGTTTATCAGACCAAAGTTTTTTTTCAAAAACGTGGGGGTTGTTATCAATCAGTACGTTGGCAGCTTTTAAAATACGCCCGTAGGATCGATAATTCTGTTCAAGTTTAATCACCTGAAGTTTAGGATAATCTTTCGCTAATTGATCGAGGTTTTCTGGGCGTGCACCACGCCATGAATATATAGACTGATCGTCATCACCTACCACGGTAAAGCTACCAAACTGACCTACCAGATGTTTAATCAATTCGTATTGGCTGGTATTAGTATCCTGATACTCATCGACTAGTAGATACTTAATTTTATTCTGCCACTTATCGCGAACAGCAGGGTCGTCGCGCAGTAATAGCGTAGGAATAAGAATCAGATCATCAAAATCAACCGCATTATAAGCCTTCATACTCCTGGTGTACTTTTCATACACTTTGGCGAAAATCAGTAACTCCTGATCAGTGGCCTGAGCGATTGCCTGTTCTGGCAGAATCAGATCGTTTTTCCATTGTGAAATCTGATTTTGGAGTTTCAGTAATAAAGCTTTGTCACTTTCAGCTTCCTTAAAGCCTAAATCTTTCAAAAGAGCTAAGCTGTCCTGATCATCAAAAATCGTAAAATTAGATTTCATGCCCAGGGTTCTGTATTCGCGGCGAATAAAGTTTAAGCCAAAATTGTGGAATGTAGAGACCGTAAGACCTTTGGTTGCACTTTGTCCGGCAATTTTGCCTACACGCTGTTTCATCTCACGGGCAGCTTTGTTGGTAAAGGTTACCGCGACGATATTACGGGCAGGAATTTGTTTCTGCTTTATTAAATAAACAATTTTACGAGTAATAACACTCGTTTTACCACTGCCAGCACCTGCCAGCACCAATAGGGGGCCGGAAGTACTAACTAGAGCTTGTTGTTGGCGTTCATTTAACTGTGGAAGAGACAAATTTGATGATTATATTAACTTGTAATAGGCGACGAGTTTAGCAACTCGTCGCCTGCAAAACCAATCAAATTTAGCCTTCAGTGACAGAAAAAGGAAGTTTCAAATACTTACGGCCGTTGGATTCATCACTGGGGAATTGGCCCGCTCGGATATTAACCTGAATGGAAGGGAATATAAGTTTTGGTACGGCTAATGTGCTGTCACGTTTTTCTCTAAGTTCGGCATAAGCATCAACCTGTCCTTCGGATTGTTTGAAGTGAATATTATGCTTTTGTTCGGAAACAGTAGTTTTTGCGATAGGTTCCCGTTCACTAGGGTAGTCGTGACACAGCCATAAATTATAGTCATCAGGAAACGAAGTTAAAAAATTTAGGCTTTTGAACAGTTTCTTAGCACTACCGCCTGGAAAGTCGCAACGAGCGGTACCGGTATCGGGGTGAAAAAATGTATCACCAATAAAGACATTACCATCAATTTCATAGCTCATGCTGTCATCTGTATGGCCCGGTGTAGGGTGGGCAATGAATTCATGGTTGCCAAGACTGATGCGATCACCAGCGGATAGTAAAGTATCAAATTGGCTACCATCAGTGGTAATATCAAGATTAAGGTGTTCTGCAAAATGCTTTTGGACATCTTTGATTCCGGCGCCAATGACGATTTGGCCTCCCAGTTGCTGCTTTATAAACTGGGCTGCAGTCAGGTGATCAGCATGGGCATGAGTTTCAAGGATCCACTGTAAATGGAGTTTGTTTTGCTTTATGTACTCGATCAATTTCAGCGCTGAATCGTAGCGGGCAACCCCTGAGCTGAGATCAAAATCAAGAACGGGATCAACGACAGCACAGTCATAACCATCCTCATCGTGTACCACATAGCTCCATGTAGAAGTGTCCTTGTGGTAGAAAGATTCAATATGTATGGACATAGACTCTCGAGTTGATGAATTTAACTAAAGAATAAATGATCTATTGAATATTAGCAATGTCTAATCTATAATATATTAGAGTTTTCTAATGGAACGTATTATGAAACAATCACTGCTAGCCTTATCAATAAAAAAACCAAAGTGGGTTTTTATCATAACCCTCTTACTCACTGCGATTACTGGTGCAATGATACCAGGTATTGTGGTGGATACAGATCCTGAGAATATGTTGGCTGAAGATCAGCCTGCGCGTGTGTTTCACAATGAAGTAAAGGATCGGTTTAATCTTTATGACGCTATTGTGGTAGGGGCAGTAAATGAAGAAAGTATCTTTAGTCCAAATTCATTACAGGCGTTACATACATTGAGCGAGGGTATTGCAGACATTGAAGGTGTAATAGAGCCGGATATGATGTCGTTATCCACGGTGGATAATATTACCCAGGAAGGGGTTGGCACCATACGTTTTGAGTGGATGATGAAACAACCACCAGAAACGATGGAGCAGGCAAAAGAAATTGGTCAGGACGTGCAGCGACTCCCTTTGTTTCAGGAAACGTTAGTTTCCGGGGATGAGAAGGCTGCGGCAATCTACGTCCCAATAGAGAATAAAGACGAGAGTTACCGAATATCTCAGGAAATAGAGACGTTAATTGGCGGTCTTGATTCAAAGGACGAATATCATATAACCGGATTACCGGTAGCAGAAGATACGTTCGGATTTCAGATGTTTGTACAGATGGGAATTTCAGCGCCGTTAGCGGCACTGATGATTTTTGTTCTGATGTGGTTTTTCTTCCGTAATCTGAAATTCGTTGCAGCACCGATGATTATCGCCATGGCGACAGTGATCATTACAATGGGACTGCTGATAGGTATGGGCTTCACAGTACATATCATGAGCTCCATGATTCCGATTTTCTTAATGCCGATAGCTGTTGTGGACTCGATTCATATCATGTCGGAATTTGCAGATAGTTATAAGCAAGGGCGCGATCGTAAAGAGGTGGTTAAGGAAGTTGTTGGTCACCTGTTTACCCCGATGCTATATACCAGTATTACGTCAGCCATTGGTTTCTTCTCGTTGTTATTAACACCGATCCCGCCGGTTCAGGTCTTTGGTGCTTATGTTGGGTTTGGTATCTTGCTTGCTTTCCTGTTAACCATTGTGTTTATTCCAGCATATTTATGTGCACTCAAACCCAAGGCTTTAGCTTCGTTGCAGTCGGGTTCCGACAAGCAAAGCTGGTTGCAGAAAGTACTGCCACAAGTTGGCAAAAAAAGTTTGGCTCTAAGCAAGCTGGTCACAGTTGGCTTTGTCGTAATCGTGGCGCTGAGTCTATGGGGCATTAATCAGATTCAAATTAACGATAACCCTGTCCGTTGGTTTAAGGAAGATCATAAAATTCGTGTAGCAGATCGTGTGTTGAACGATCACTTTGCTGGAACCTATAACGCTTATCTAGTTCTGGACTATGATCAGAGTGCGGCCAAGGCAGAGTGGATGGAAGCGGTCAACGAACTTGATGACTCAAGCCTGAAAAAAGATATCGCTTCGATAATGGAGGGTGGCTCGGATCTTGGATCACAGCTCAATGATGTCATTATCACGCTGGAAGACAGAATCTTCTCAGCAAGTGACAAAGAGATGGATACCATTGATAGTTTGTTGGCGAAAGCTGAGGAGACGAGGCGATCACTGGCCTATTTCCAACAGCCGCAGATGTTGAAGAAAATAGAACAATTACAACAGGCACTACTCGATAGCGGGTATGTCGGAAAAAGTAACTCCATAACTGATGTTGTAAAAACAGTGACACGAGAGCTGAAAAGCGGTGAACCAGAGGACTTTGTCATTCCGCAATCACAGCGGGGCGTCGCACAGGCACTGTTGCAGTACCAGTCCTCACATCGTCCACAGGATCTATGGCACATGGTAACCAAAGATTACAGCTCAACCGCTATATGGTTGCAGCTAAAAAGCGGTGATAACCAGGATATGACCCGGGTTGTTGAATACGTTGAGAACTACTTTGAAGATAATCCGTTACCTGAAAACGTTAGTGCTGAGTGGGCGGGCAAAAGTTATCTAAACATGGTATGGCAGGATGAAATGGTGGAAGGCATGTTAAGTAGCTTGTTGAGTGCCTTTGTAGTCGTATTCGTGATGATGATCATTTTGTTCCGAAGCATACTATTTGGTGCACTGGCAATGTTGCCATTAAGTATCACTATTCTATTTATATATGGCTTGATTGGTTGGGTCGGTAAAGATTACGACATGCCGATTGCAGTATTGTCATCACTAACTCTGGGGTTATCGATAGATTTCGCGATTCACTTTCTGGAGCGTTCGCGAGATATCTATAAACAAACCGGTGAGTTTAAGTCCATGATTAAGAAAATGTTTGAAGAGCCCGCTTCGGCTATCAGTAGAAACGCAGTCGTGATTGCCGTTGGATTTACGCCATTACTATTTGCACCGCTAGTGCCGTATATCACGGTAGGATTTTTCCTGGCAACGATCATGGCTGCATCAGCAGTGGTAACGTTAATATTACTCCCAGTAGCGTTAAAAGCGACTCGCCGTTGGGCCTTTAAATCTTAAGGAGGTTTATGATGAGCATGGTTAAATATATTTTAGTATTGCTAATGCCCCTGTTGATGGTGTTGCAAGCACAAGCGGCTGGGGATGAGCCATTGTCAGTTGATAAGATTGTGAGCAAAGCAAATAAAGCATCATATTACGCCGGAGACGATGGCCGAAGTGATGCGCGTATGATCATTGTCGATAAAGATGATAACAAGCAGCTTCGTCAGTTTGTAATCCTACGCAAAGATAAGGTAGACGAGGGCGATCAGGATTTTCTTGTTGTTTTCAGTAGACCCTCAGATGTTCGTGGTACGGTATTTTTAGTAAACAAGCATGTAGACAGGGATGATGATCGTTGGTTGTATTTACCAGGACTGGATTTAGTAAAACGAATTTCAGCCGGAGATAAACGTACCAGTTTTGTTGGTTCCGATTTTTTCTATGAAGATGTTTCGGGTCGTAACCCTGAGTTAGATACGCATGAATTGATAGAAGAAAATGACGATGCTTATATATTAAAGAGCATGCCAAAGAACAAGGAAAACGTGGAGTTTTCTTACTATCAGTCGAGTATTAATAAAGAAACATTCCTGCCAATGGTCGTTGAATATTTCAATGACAAAGGCGAGGTGTACCGCAGAATGGAAGTGGTTGAAGTTGAGGAGGTTGAAGGAATCCCAACGGTGATGAAATCGAAAATATCAAACCTGGAAACGGGTAGTGAGACGTTCATGCAGTTCCGTCGTCCAGCATATAACGTGGGAATTCCAGAAAGCGTATTTACTTCACGATCATTGCGCAACCCGCCTCGTGAATGGCTGGAAGCTCAATAAAGAGTAATAACCATGAACAGGAAAAAGAGATCGTTCGGCATGGCTAGACCAGCAATACTTATGGCAATGCTAGGTCTGTCTTTAGTAGGCAATGCTGCAGAAGATGAGTTTGATGCCTGGGGAGATGACTGGGCTGAAGAAGAGCAGTCTAATTGGCTCTGGGGTGGCTTCGTTGAAGCCGCCTATGGGCAGCGTCTACAAACCGATTCGTGGTTTGATAATAAGAAAACATTAAGCGAATTACGCAGTCATCTGGAAGCAGATTATACTGGTGATAATTTTGATTTCAGTTTCCGCGGTGATCTTTGGTATGACGACGTTATCAATGAGACCGAGCTTGATATCAGAGAGCTGAGCGTAAGTTTTTCTGCTTTTGGTAATACCGACTTTAAAATAGGTCGCCAAATTTCAACATGGGGAACAGGTGATCTACTGTTTCTCAATGATATGTTTCCTAAGGACTGGAAGTCATTTTTCTCTGGCAGGGAAGATACATATCTAAAAGCTCCGGCCGATGCCATCAGAATAACGAGTTATTTTGATGCAGTGAATGTGGACATAGTATGGACGCCCATATTTACTGAAGATCGGTATATTGATGGAGAACGTTATTCATTCTTTTCGCCATTAGCAGGACAGAATATTGGCGGTCAGGATCTGATTAATCCGGTAGAGCCAGATGAGAATATGGGGAATAGCGAAATCGCTCTAAGGCTTTATAAAAATATCGAAGGAACAGAGTATGCACTTTATGGATATCGAGGTTTTGATAAACAGCCAGTTGGATTAACACCAAACTTAGAACCAACTTTTTATCGTCGCAACGTATTTGGAGCCAGTGTGCGAGGTAACGTCCTGGACGGTTTATATAACCTGGAAACTGCTTACCATGATTCGGTCAATGATAGTAATGGCAGCAATCCTTTAATCCAAAATTCACAGTGGCGGCTGTTAGCTGGATATGAAAGCGAGCTGATGGCGCGGTTGACGCTTGGAGTTCAATACTATCTAGAATGGACTCAGAAATATGACGAACTAATTGCAAACTCACCGACTCCGCAATTCGAGCCTGAAGAGAGAAGGAATGTTATCACAACGCGCCTGACTTACAGGGCTCCAAAAGATAAGTGGGTGTGGTCCTTGTTCGCCTTCTATTCCCCGACTGATGATGACAGCTATATACGCCCCAGCGTGAACTACCGTTTAAGTGACGAATGGCAGTTTACTGCGGGTGCTAATATCTTTAATGGTCAACAACAGCATACGTTCTTTGGTCAGTTTGAAGACGCAACCAATGCGTATGTTCGAGTTCGATATAACTTTTAGGAGGTTATGCTATGTCCGAAAAGAAAATGAGTGCCGAGCGGGTCTTAATGGCTTTTGCCGGTTTTATGGTGCTGCTGTCTGTGATATTAACCTGGTATGTCCATCATAACTGGTTATGGTTAACGGTGTTTGTGGGCGCAAATCTCTTTCAGTCCGCGTTTACTGGTTTCTGCCCAGCGATGATGGTAATCAAAAAGTTTGGCTTTAAGATGGAGCGGGAATTAGCAAAGCTAAATCCTTAACAAAGGCGTTGGCAACAAAAAAGGCAGCTAACTTAGCTGCCTTTTTTTATAAAATAGAGAGTGCTAGGGTGTAACACATTCACCGCCGCAATCTACCCATTTTTTAAAACCGCCATCTACGGAGTAAACGTTTTTAAAACCTAACTGTTGCAGGGTATGAGCGCTACAGGCAGAGCGGCCACCAGTGGCACAATAAAGATAAATTGGTTTATTGAATAAATCCTCATCACATAAACCCTCGACGCAGTCATGACCAAATAACTTAAACTCAAGAACGCCACGAGGAATGTTGACCGCCCCAGAAACCATCCCCTGCTGGGTTTCACCCGGCTCTCTTACATCAATGATCAGTGCGTTTTCAGGTAAATCACCTTTTAAATCTTCGGCGGACACTTCATTAATTTGTTTTTTAATATTTGAAAGATAGTCGGCAACACAAGGTTTCATTAACAACTCTCCTTACAGAATAGTTCATGTAATAAGTGGATAATTTTTGCAGCTTCATTGGATGAAAGCTGATAATAGATAGTTTGTGAGTCACGACGTGTAGTAACCAAACCATCTTTACGTAAAACACCCAAGTGTTGTGATAAAGCGGATTGACTCAGGTTGGGTAAGAGTTTGTTCAACTCTCCAACAGAAAGCTCTTGTTCATGCAGAATGCACAAAATTAGCAATCGCTGCTCATTGGAAATACTTTTGAGAAATTTAGCTGCCTGCGATGAGTGTTTGCTCATCTCATCGGTGATAGATGCAACTTCCATACGATTTCCTCTAAATAATCGTTATCAGGGCGACATGGGCGGTAATTTAGCACACATCTATATTAGAAAAGGTATCAACTATATTTTGGCAGAGTGGAATAGACTTTTCAATCTGCTAATTTAGTTTTCTCTAAATTAGCATCTGTTCTGCGAGTATTTTTATCTTTTGCTCCGAAAGAAATCAAACCGCTTTAAAGTCGCTTAACGATTTAAGCTTGGGCATGGATTTTTTTGGTCGGAACTCTCCAGAGCTTTGGTCAAAGTCATACTCTTCTGACCAGGCTTCAGCATTCTCAATAACCTGATGAATCGACTCTACCAGAAAACGTGCTTCTTCATCGGTATTGGTTGGATGTAATGAGATACGAACCCAGCCGGGTTTATCGGTCAGATCACCTTGGTCGATGCGATTAGTAATTTCATGGCTTTTAAGCTGATCAACCCCCAGCAAAAGATGCCCATAGGTACCGGCACATGAGCAACCACCGCGAGACTGGATGCCAAATTTATCATTTAACAGTCTCACCAGAAGGTTGTGATGAATACCCAGAACATAGAATGAGACGATACACAGCCTGTCGTCCTGCTGATCTTCAAGAATTCTAATATCGGGATGCTGTCGCAAGCCATTCAGCAGGATTTTGACCAATTCCTGTTCACGCTGCTGAATTTTATCAACCTGCATTGCGTCTTTGAGTTTTATTGACAGGGCCGCTTTTATAGTCTGTAAAAAGGCCGGTGTACCACCATCTTCACGAGCTTCGATGTTATCGAAGAAGCGGTGTTCGCCCCAGGGGTTGGTCCATGAAACGGTACCGCCACCTGGCTGATCTGGAACCTTACAGTCATACAGCTTATCGTCGAAGATCAAAATACCGCTACTGCCAGGCCCGCCTAAAAACTTATGCGGAGATAAAAATATGGCGTCCAGCTGCTGTGCCGGATTCTCAGGGTGCATATCGATATCGACATAGGGCGCAGATGCAGCAAAATCAACAAAGCACAGGCCGTCATACTCATGCATGATTTCTGCCATATCATGGTAGGGCGTAGTAATGCCAGTAACATTGCTACAGGCTGTAAACGAGCCTATTTTAACTGGCCGGTCTTTATATTGTTCCAATAGTTGGCGCATGTGAGCCAAGTCCGGACGACCGTTATCATCTGAACGGATAATTTCCAGCGTGACTTCGCACTCATGCCAGGTTGTCTGGTTGGAGTGGTGTTCCATGTGAGTGACCAGAACTAAAGGCTTTTCATGCTCTGCAATGTTAAGGCGTTCGCGCCACTTTTCTGGGACACGTAAACCCAGCATGCGCTGAAACTTATTGATAACTAGCGTCATTCCAGAGCCGGCAGCAATAAGTACATCGCTATCTCGAGCATTAACATGCTGTTTAATAACCTTTTGAGCATCATGATACGCTTCCGTCATCGTGGTTCCGGTAAGCGTCGTTTCAGTATGAGTATTAGCGACAAATGGCCCCAGCTCATTAGTAATAAAGTCTTCAATCGGACGATACAGGCGACCACTGGCGGTCCAGTCAGCATAAAGAATATCTTTGCTGTTACTGGTACTAGAATAGTCACAGTCCTGACCAATAATCTTGCTGCGGAACTGGGAAAAGTACTCGGTTAAACTCATAGAAACTTAGTTAGTCATATTAATGGTTGCTAATATAACTCTAGTTCAGTAATGAAGCAAGCTTGGTGGGATCTGGTTGGTGGTGTTGTAGGGAGAATCGGTTGGTTTTACTGTGTTCCCGAATAAGCATCAAAGCTTTTTATACCATGCGGACGAAATCCTTTACCCATACGGATTTGAAGAATCACCTCTGATGTGTTCTTGCCAGCATCTTTTGGAAACTGACGATGGAATGAAGGGTTGGAATATGTCGTCTGTTGGCACTGAGCTTCCCCACAGGTAAGACGGATAATGGTGTCAGAGTTAGGACTCTGCGGTTGCTCAGTAATAGTCTGCTCGGTTAATACCACGAACCAGTCCAGCTCTTGTTCGCGGGTAAGCTTGGCTGCGAGCTGAATAGCTTTCGAGCGGGCTTCAGTCCGGTCATCAGAAAGGACTTTATAATGGATACGAAATAGATTATCACTAACCTGTGCATGGTAGGGTCCCGAACCCTTTAATGATTCGGGAACATATTGATAGCGGGCTCCGCAACCTACCAGCCCAATAATGGAAAAAATAAGCAATAAATATTTCATAATATTCTACTGTTGCCACTGAGCATTGATTGCCTGAATCTCCTGCGCCTGGTTCAGAAACTGACCTTGAATCATTGAGTCTATTAGCTGATCTAGTGCTGGGTCAACAGAGGCGGTCTGGTATTGACTAGGATCCGATAACTCAATGGGCATACGGGAGTGCAATTGCCAGCCTCCCTGTTGTTGGCAGGCAATGTTCATATGAGAAGCAGACTCAGAACTCAAAGCAAAAAGACGGCAATAGTTATTATCGGTATTCATAAAACTGGCTTTGGTATGGATGTCCCAGTGATTATCTATAGAAACAGTTTGACCGCTGGGCGTTTTATTAAGTTGATGTTCGACGTTAACCCAGGCTAATTTGTTCTCGGAATAACTACTGTTGCCATCAATGAAGTAAGTCCCAACTGATAAACCTAGAGCCAGAACAAGGACAGCTGCGACGGCGGCATACTGGCGAACCTTGCCGGTAACTGCACGCCAGCCTGGGAAGGCAATGACGTTGCTTTTAGATACTTGATTCTCAGCTTTATTTAACAGGTCATGAGTGGCCTGTGGTATAGGCTTGTCGTCAATGGCATGTACGGTACCACGCACGGCAAAGTCAACCATACTAAGTTCCGCTATACGATCGGTAAGTTCCTCATCCATTGCAATGGAGTCCCTTACCAGATCCATCTCATCACGAGGAAGTTCATTGTCTATAAAAGCACAAAGCTTTTCATCTGAAATAATCATGCGAGTATCCTCATATCGTGATCGTTAAACCATTCAACCATTGCTGAACGAGCGCGGGATAGACGACTCATAACCGTCCCCAGTGGAATATTTAGAGTGTCGGAAACTTCTTGATAACTAAGACCCTCTACTACCACCAGAGACAGTATGGAGCGCTGCTCTTCAGGTAAATGATTCATAGCCTGCTGAACTTGGTTCAGGGTGATCTGGTTTGCAATGATCTTATTACCATCAATAACTGACTCTTGTAATTCCGGGTTCTCGGTGGCATTTTGACGCACTTTACGCGAACGGTATTCATCTATCCAAAGATTACGGCAAACCCTAAATGACCACTTAGTCAGGTTAGCATCATCGGGCACACCTTTATCCAACAGACGCTCAAGTGTATTTTGCATTAAATCATCTGCATCAAAATCAGAGCCTGTCAGTGAAAAAGCAAAACGCCGAATCACTGGGATAAGCTCCCGTAGTTCTTTTGATAATTGAAGCTGTCTAGTCATTATTTAATAATACCTTGTACTCCATACTTATAAGACGTTTCATAAATCAGTTTTATTCCCTGACTTTGGGAATTTATAGAGGATCTGTAACGTCAATCTATTATAAAGTAAAGCGATATAGCCACCAGGATCAGAGATGTATAGAAAAATCATTCTTAGCTCTTTGCTTGTTTTAGCAAGTCTTCAGTCACACAGTGCTAGAGATATTGCTGATCGGGCGGTGGGAAAAGTTGGTAGTCAAATTCCAGATGTCCCATCAATCCCAAAAGAAATAGATAAAGTTGGGGATAGAATGCCTGAGATTCCAAGTCAGGCATTAGAACAGATCGAGGATAACATTCGAGCCTTGGATAATGGCGTTATGCGAACTCTCGATCCCTTGGCAATCGATCTGGCTAAACTCAGAATTCTTGATAAATTAGGAAATACGCTGCTGGTAGAAACAGAAGTCGAAGATGGCTGGAGAGCCGCGGAAAGAGAATGGCTGGTGATTGCTAATAAGGATGACATCAGGCTGTTGAAAGATCTCGAACTGGAGATTATCGAATTGAAGGAATTGAATGGCTTAAGCATGACCCTGGTACGCTTCAGAACACCCATGCCGCAAGATAGTCAGAGTCTAAAAAAACTGTTGCCTGAACACTTAAGCCAACAGTTAGGCCGTAATCATATCTATGATGCAAGCAGCTCCACAGCGAATAAGAGTGACAGCAATCGAGCCTCGATTGAAAGTCCTGCCTGTGTGAAAAATGTGACAATTGGAATGATCGATACTGCCATTGAGGGTAGCCATATCGCACTTGAGGATGCGGATATCACTCAGAAAAATTTTATGCCGGAAGAGGTAGTAGTGCCTAAGGCGCATGGCACTGCGGTTGCGGGTCTGCTGGTGGGGAATGAGCAATTAAATCCTTTGTTACCAAAAGCAAAGTTGTATGCCGCATCTGTATTTTATCCTCGTAATGACTATACTCAGGGCGCAACCCTGATGCATTTACTACAGGCATTAAATTGGTTAGTTGAAAAAAATGTTTCTGTGATCAATATGAGTTTAACCGGACCAGACAACCCGATATTAGCTATGGGCATCAGGCAGGCGGCAAAAAATAATGTTCTTTTGATCGCAGCCGCAGGCAATCAGGGGCCTGCTGCATCGCCAAGATATCCTGCCGCTTATGATGACGTTATTACAGCCACAGCCGTAGATAAAAATAAAAGAATCTACCGATGGGCAAACCAAGGTGACTATATCGATTATGCGGCACTAGGAGTAGCGGTTAAAACAGCGAGGCAGGATGAACAATATGGATATGAAAGTGGTACGTCAATTGCTTCACCGGTAGTGGCATCACAGGTGGTATGTACTTTGGAATCCGGTGATAGCAAAAAAGAAGTTGTAAATAAACTAAAGGAAAAAGTCATGGACTTAGGTGAGCCAGGTAAGGATATGGTATTTGGTTACGGGCTACTGAAGTAGTAAGCATCCTTGCTATGGGGGGTAGTTTCCCAGTCTTGCGAGTTACGCTACAACTCGACTCTAAACAATAAGCTGACTTCATTTGCTGTGTAGTCAGCGGACTCAAAATTAGAACTGGACTCCGTGTTTTCAAGAGTTGATGAAAGAGCAAACTGAGGGGTAAAGTAAAAGTCCCACACTAACTTCAAAGTATTTCGGCTATCACTTCGGGCTGTGTTTATAACAGGGAATTCACTCTTGTAATCGCGGTCATAGTAGCGCCATTGAAGCTGTATACGTTGACTATGTTCTCCACCAAATTTATTGGAGAAAGTCGCACGATAATTATCACCGTCATAACTATACTCGGATGCAGAAGCTCTTTCTTTTTCAGACGAGTAGCCTACAGAGAAGAAGCTTTTTGCCTGGTTATAGAAAAAATAGGTGTCTACCCCAATAGCGTCATTGTCCGCATTACGGTCAGGTAACGTATCAAAAGTTTTATCGATGTTAATGGCTTCCGTACGGACAAAGATACTGTTGTTAAAAAGTTTCGATAGATAGAAACTGCTTCGACTCATATCAAGAAAATCATTATCGGCTAGCTCTGCATTAATGTCATGCTGACTGACACCAATGGTAAGCTCAGTGAATTCGTAAGAGAGATCACCGTAGATTCTCTGAAGAGTTAAATCAAACGTATCGCTATCATGGTAGTCACTGTCTGAAACGTTAAACCCAGCCTTGGCGTTGAAACGATCGTCAAATGTCCATTCGCCTCCGAGGTCGAGGGAAAGGTAGCGGGCGGTATCTCCGCTTGGGCTGTATTGATCAATTTCTTCCACCACTAGTTCAGAGTTATAGAGGGCGCCAACTTCAATCGTCCCTTCGTAATCAGATTTTATCTTTGACAGAGCTGGCTGGCAGACTGTCAGTAAAGTAAGTGTTAACAAAGAAATCTTCATAGGTCACTCCAATAGAATCAAAAGTAAGGCCAGCTGAGCGCTGGCCTGAATATAAATGATTAGCGGTCGATAGGTAGTCTATCTTTAACAGAATCTTTAATATTTTCTTCCACTGTGTCTTTTACAGAGCTTTTAATTTCTGCACCGATAGCAGAACCAACATTAGTCTCAACCGAATCTTTAACGCTGGCAGAAACCTCTGCACCAATATTAACATTGGCAGACGCATCAGTACTGTCAGAGACATCATTGACAGTATTTTCAGCTGTATCTAATGCATTTGATGCCGCTTCAACGCCTGTACTGGCAGCCTGATTCGCGTTAGCAGAAACACGCTGAGTGGCTTCGCCGGCAACTGAAAGGCCATCGTTTGCTTCTTCGTCTTCATCAGAACGATCTTCTGTAGGCTGCTGATTAGCACGAGCATCGGCAGCGGTGGAAAGTCCCAGTTCTGCAGCTCCATCCGCACTGCCTGACGCATTGTTCATCGCGTCTGCAGCGACTGTCAGTCCTGAACGACCGTTAGCTTCGGCTGAATTTTCCATAGATGAAGTTTCTTCTTCGGCTTCTTCCTGGCTGCTTGAGAGCACGGCCTGGGCCTGTGAAGTAGCGTTAGATGCTGCTTGAATACCTGTTTCAGCAGATTCATTCGCCTGCTCGTCAACTGTCTGCGTGGCTGCGACGGCTGTGCTTAAATCTGCGGAAGCTGATACCTCTGCTTGTGCATCTGCATCTGCATCAGCTTCTGCGGCAAGCAGAGATTGGGCAGAAAAAGTCATTGCCAGGAATAAAGTAGAATATTTAAAAATTGTCATAATAAACCTCTCTGTTATTGAAACATTCACAAAGGTGACGTAACAGGACAGTGTTTTATTCTGAGCAAAAGTTAGAAATCAAAAAAAATGTGAACTATTTTTAAGTTGGATAAAAAGTATACTGATTCTTGAGGGATTGATATAAACATTAACTAAATATCGAGCATTCATTAACTAACGGGTAAGTTAATGTTCCTCTGAAGTGCTAGTTTCACATCTCCTATTTGGAACATCACTATTAGAGGAACTTAAATGAAAGAGTTATCGAAAAAGCTCTTGCTTGCATTGTCAGTGACAATATCAAGCCAAGGGATGGCCGCGGTTAGTCAGGAGCAACTTGCCGCACGGCAACTGGAGGCTTCCGATCAGGATCGCATATACATTAGTGAACAACTGGATAACCCTTATTCGTTGTCCAATATGCAGGAAGCTTTTAGTCAGTACAATACACTGAATAAAGATTCAACATTGTCGGCGAGAACGATTCTTCTGCCCACGCATAAGTACATCAGAATTAACCCCACAGATGAAAGCCACCTGATCATGATGAATGATTTAGATGGTGACGCCAACGGCAGCATTGTCCTTCATGATTACCCACTGGATCATGAAATTGTGAATGAGGGTGATTATTATGTTAATCCTGTCAGCGAAACCGACTTGTACCATCCTGTTTATACGGTGATACCGGTAGACTACGTAATGCCAAAGGGCCTGCCTTACGTCGTATTAGATCAGCTATATCATCCAACGGAGGAAGAGTATGAAGTCGAGACATTAGCTCTTGAAGCCGCTGGCTGGGAAAACGAAGCAGGATGCCCCGACAGTGAAATAGTCTGTTCGGAGGAAGAGATGGTAGCGCCGGAAGAACCTGAAGGCCCACAGATATTATCAACGGCCGATAGTGCTGAGATGAAGATTGCAGGCTGGTTTGGTTCGCGTTACCGACCCACTGGATATGTCATGATCCAGAATACCGACACCAATGCGATGGAGCCACTAAGACAGGCTAAGATCAGTATCGGTCGCGGGATCTGGTGGCGGTATACTCATACCGATGATAATGGCCGATTTGTTGCGCCAAAGCGTTATCGCGGCAAGGTACGGATTCGTGCTAAATGGAAAAGTAACATCGCAACGATCCGAAAATCATGGAATGAGATGTTAGGTATCAGGGTTTCTGATCATCTAATGACAATAACTCGAAGTTCAAACGGTAAAACCAAAAACATTTATTTTGGTGATGACAGACTCTGGTATAAGGGAACCGTTCACAATGGCCTGGTAAAATATAATGATTTTGCAGCGGCTAACGGCATCAACCGACCTATTTCAGGAGCCAATGTATGGGTTTGGCAGAATGGTAGTGGTAGTGCATCAACCCCGATGTTCTATACACACAGACACCTTTCAACCATTTCGTCAGTAGCAGGCATAGGTCAATCGACTGCTTGGGATGTACTTATTAATCAAGTAGCGTCTTTTGCAATCAATTTACTACCGGGTCGATTACAGCCGGACATGTTGTTTACTGGGTTAAAAGATTTTAATCGTACATCAGGGAAAGTCAGTACCGACGAAATTGAACAGGTGGTATTCCATGAATCTGCTCATTATTCACACTCGGTACAGGCAGGAGCATGGAACTGGGCAAAACTGGTTGCTTCTGAGTTGAGCAATAGCATTGCGCATGGTGATTCCTACGTTGACGGCAGCGAACCATCTTATACAGCAGCGAAACAAATATCGTTAGCGGAAGGATGGGCAAACTTTGTAGAAGCCAAAGCAATGCTTAGTGTAAACCAGCGCTTCAGAAATGGCTGGTCTTGGCTGAGCCCGTCGACTACGCGGAGCAGAATGAATAACTTCGATATGTATACGGTGCCTATGACTCAGACAAGGACGGAATTTGACAGCTGGTTTATGCATGGAATTTTCTGGGATATCGTTGATAGTGATTACGACAACTACAGCCGATTAAGAGCCGGGACAACGGGTATACCAATATCGAATAGTTTTTCAGGTTACATCAGAGATAACTTACTATTGTCACAATCAAATGAGCTGTATCCAATATTCAGTTTATTAAAGTCGGATGTTTATACTGCCTGTGACTTTGGCCAGGACCTGGTGAGTGCTCACCCAGTAGAGGGCCCTAAAATCGAAGAGCTCTTCCACTCATACGGATATACCTGTATCGATGGTGGTAATGGTGTGGTAAAGCCGAGTACGCCTTCAGGGTTCTATATTAGCTCATACAGTAACGGTTCAAATCATTTGGACTGGAATGCTTCATCAGGAGCCGACTACTATCAAATCTACAGAAGTAGTGGTACATCGAGCACCGGAACATACTATTATCACTCGACCGTAAATGCTCCGACAACAGAAAAAAGCGTCTACGTTTCAAGCAGCACCTATTTTAAAGTACGCGCGTGTAATCAGGCGGGTTGTAGTAGTTTCTCTTATCCAAGACTGGCTTATTACCAGGACAGTTCAGAATGTCTGGACGGTGGTCTTTATAAAACCAACGAGCCAAAGAAGGGCAATAGAGAAACGCAGAAAATTGAGCCAGTACCTATCTGTCCGGTATAAAAAAGAAAGATAGTAAGGTAGTAACAGAAAGGTAAAGTGGATAATCTGCTTTACCTTTTTTTATGAACAATAAATAAAGCTAAGGTAACTGTGACAAGTACCGTTCCATTTTACGATAGTTCAAGGCTTCGCTAATATGCTTCTGCTCTATTGATGTCGACTGTTCAAGATCGGCAATGGTGCGACATACTTTTAAAATACGATGGTAAGAGCGGGCAGAAAGTTTAAAGCGATCCAAAGCTTGGGTCAGTAAGGCTTTGGCATTGTTGGATAATGCACAATGATCATCGACTTCAGACGCTTCTAATTGACCATTTAATTTACCCTGACGTTGATGCTGGATCTGTTGCGCGGTTTCAACTTGTTGTTTTATGGCTTCGCTATTAGCCGTTCCCTTAGGATTCCCCTGTAATAATTCCTCCTGACTTAATAAAGGCACTTCAACCTGCATATCGATCCGATCGAGCAGGGGCCCGGAAACTTTTCCTAGATAACGGCGGATCTGATCGGGAGTACAGCGACAGTGTTGTTTTCGATTACCAAAATGACCGCAGGGGCAGGGATTGGTCGCCGCGAGTAATAGGAAATCCGCCGGATACTCTGCCTGATGAGCAGCGCGAGAAATAGTCACCTTTCCGGTTTCTAAAGGCTCGCGTAGGTTATCCAGAACCTGACGAGAAAACTCCGTCAGTTCATCTAGAAACAGAACGCCCTTGTGCGCCAGAGAAATTTCTCCCGGTTTGGGCTGGCTGCCGCCACCAATCAGCGCTGGGGCTGAACAGGAATGGTGGGGTGCGCGATACTTGCGGTTAAAAAACGATAAGCTATCAAAGCCCAGATGGCTAACCGAATAAATCGACGCAGATTCCTTGGCTTCAGACTCACTCATGGAAGAAAGAATGGTCGGCATGCGAGAGGCCAGCATGGACTTACCGGTACCGGGCGGTCCAATAAACATTAAATGGTGCTTTCCAGCAGCGGCAATGGTCATCGCGCGCTTAGCCGACTCCTGCGCAATAACATCGGACATATCAATATCAAAAGAGTGACCATTGAGATGGGTATCTGGCTGACATGCAGCGAGCGGCTGGCTTTGAGATAGAGAAGCACAAACTTCGAGTAAGTGTTCAGCAAGAAGGGCTTTGTTGGAAGGGACCAACCCAGCTTCTGAAGCATTATCTTTAGGGACGATTAATGTTCGGTTAGCCTCGGTGCAGGACAAAGCCACAGGCAAGGTGCCTTTAACGGGGCGCAGCTCGCCCGTCAGAGCTAGCTCGCCGATAAATTCATACTGAGACAACTTATCTGAAGGTATCTGCTCTGAAGCTGCCAGAATGCCCAGCGCGATAGGCAGATCAAACCGTCCTCCATCTTTAGGAAGATCAGCGGGAGCCAGGTTAATAGTGATTCGTCTGGCCGGAAACTCGAAGTTGGAATTAATGATGGCACTACGAACCCGATCCTTACTTTCCTTAACTGCCGCTTCCGGCAGACCCACAATATTAAGGCTGGGAAGACCGTGCGATAAATGAACCTCAACCGTAACCAGCGGCGCTTCGATTCCCATTCCAGCGCGCGAATAAACAATAGCGAGTGACATAAATATCCTTATTAAATTTATAAATTATCAAGAGGGCTTTTAACTGCATTAGCCCCTTTGTTCATAACGTGAGTGTAAGACGTACATGGATGTGCGAGTGTCTTGGGAAGACAGGAGTCTGGAAAGACGCGTTGAGTAGTCTCAACATTTTTATGGCCAAGAAGTTCTTGAACAGTTCAAATATCGTAACCATTTTCTAATATGTGTGTAGCGAAAGAATAGCGAAAGGCATGCACTGACATCCTTAGCAGATAAGTTCTGTGGGTGTTCCAGTTGATGAAAGCGAAAAAGTCTTTTATCCGGTAAAGATAACTCTTCTCCGTTTGAAAGCTATAATGATTAGCTCTCATGATATTCCTAATGGAATGTATAAAAGGTGATTTTCCCATGGCAAGTTCCGTTTGCTCGAAAAAAACTAGTGTAAACAAAAAGTTGAACTCACCCTATAGTAATGTACTATAAAGCTTGTAGGAGATCGGAGCTAAAAAACTACAAAGAAATCGCAAGAGGATACGTCAATCAAGTAGGTTCGGTTTATAGGGGTATTTCAGAGCAAATGGAACATCAAAAAACAAAGTCAATAAATTCAATAGGATACGAGCGATGCGCCGTATTCTTATGTTAGTGGCGAAGGAGAGCTATGAATCAGGCGATCCATTTCAAAACATCGATGTTTGATGTCTCAAAGGAAAAGGAGAATCCCATAAACCCGATATATGGGCTCTCACTTCTGGAATGGTTGAGGAAAAAGCTCGAAGGCAGGATAGATATTACGGAGCCGGATGCAGAGGATTGGGGCTGGTTTAGTGAGCTTGAATATGAAGGCAACAATTACCTGATCGGAGCATGTGCGTTTTTTGAAAAAGGTGACGATTCGACATCAGAAATCGAGTGGGTCTTTCAGGTCCATAAACACCGTAACCTGAAAGAGAAGTTGTTTGGTCAAAACAAGATGACTGATTCCGACGGTTGCTTTCTATTTTTCAAAGGGCTTTTTGACCAGGAGCCAGGAATCAAAGAGGTGGGGGTTGCCTAAGCCACTAACAAGGCAGTCAACCGGACGCCAAAAGCGTGGCGCTTTTGGTTCCCTCTGCTGGCGCTTCGGCGCCGGTTACCGCAAGCGTTAGGTGAGAACGGATGAAGCTATCTGAGATGCCTATCGAAAAGCTCAAAGAGACGCCCTGGTTTCACAATGTTGATCCAGATAAATTGCGCTCGTTTGAGGATCATGCCGCTTGGTTAGAGGCAATTCTCCATAACCCATGTAATGTTTGGGAAGAAGATGGTGAAATGTTTCTCATCGAGATCAAACAGCTCGTCACGCGGGTGAATGGTCTGAAAATAGAGGTTTACTCCAACGAACACCCGCCACCTCATTTTCATGTGAAATCCCCAAACGTTGATGCAAGCTTTGACATCGAGAGCTGCACTTTTTTGCAGGGGCAGGTTGATAGTAGGGACAAAAAGAAAATTGAGTTTTGGCATAGAAAGGCCAAGCCGTTGCTGGTTGAGGCTTGGAACTCAACGAGACCGACGGACTGCACGGTGGGCCTGTACAAAGGCACCTAACCAGTCATTCCAGTTCGTTACGGCCCTAAAGGGCCTCCACCGGACGGCTTTCAGCCGCCGCTGAACATTGGCGTTAACCCATTTGGAGAGAGAGTTGAGATCAATACTGATCATAATTTTAATGTGTATGTCTGTGGCGCGTGTGTCTGCAGAGGATTTCAATCCCAATAAATATGTGGCGGAAGGCGCCGTCATGCTCTTTTGGAATGCGTGCGTAAAATTTTATCCAAAGGAAGATAAATTCAATAACTGGATAGATAAAAACGATTTCGACGTGGTTCCAAACTCAATGGCAGGGAGCTTTGCCAGAGGGCCGGATAGCAGAGTGTATTCTGTCAATAACAGTGGCGTGCGTTACCTCTTAGTGGCAGAGCCAAGCGGACTATGTAGCGTGTTCGTCAAAGACGTTAATCAGGATTTTGCCAGCCAAGCCTTCTCACGGTGGCAGAACGCATTTAAAGAGAAAGGTTGGGTTCATTTCGACAATGTAGAAACTCAAACCAAAGAAAAAGGCCAGCTAACCACTACTCACTATCAATATACATCTTCAGGCCAAGAGGTAATGACTGTAGTGGTTTCAAAAGCACAACCAGGCCTGGGAAGTTTTCAGCTAGCTATGAGCGCAAGCTACGAACCGGGGGTTAACCAGTAGCGCAAGCGGACCGCTTTTCCGGCGCGGTTGCGCCTCCAAATCGGCCGGTTCGCATGGCGTTAAAGGGATGCCATGACTACGACAGACAAAGAAAAACCGAATCGGGAATCGTCTAACCGATGGCAAGGCAGAACTATTGAGCAGTTTGGCTATGCATTAAACTTAATTGTGGGGCTTGCGGTCGCAGCAATTGGCTTCGAGCTTTCTTTGATGCTGAAAGATAACTTTCAGAGTTCAGGTTGGCAAAACTGCTTGTTTAGCATATCACTTTTTTCGCTCATTATATCTGTTGCGCTTGGCCTTTTTTGTATTGTAAATCGTTTACGAGATTTCCGTATTACAGCAAAGGTCGCGAGAAAACGAGAAGATGGTGCGTCAGAATTGGAGTTGCAACCGCTCCGAATAATTGCGAATACGTTAGGGGAGAGAGCTTGGTTGTTGTTTTGGTGGGTAATATCATCATTTGGAATCGGCTTACTTTTATTGTGTATCTCAATTGGCGCAAGTGTCCTTAAAGTAGTTACATGAAAGCTTTTAACAAAGCCATTAACTTGGCACCCTACGGTCGCCGGACGCTCGTAAACTCGCGCCGTTTATGGCGACGTTAAGTGTCTTTAGAGATGGAATTCAATCAATACGACGTAGTTAAAGTTCTAGAGATCCACAATCCTGAAAAGTTAAAGGGTTGTGGCTCTGGCATAGGCTATAGCTCCCCAAAAATTGGAGATATAGGCACTATCGTAGAAATATATACTGACCCATTCTTGGGCTACGATATTGAGTGTAGTGACGAGCAAGGTATTACAAAGTGGCTAACTACTTTTCAGCCATCAGAAATTAAAATGGAATTAGTTTGAACAAACAACACTTAACAAGCAAAGGCAACATCGCCCTTCGGGCTGGACGCGCTAACGCGCGCCGCTGCTTTGGGCGTTATACATATAAAGAGAAATGAGTGACGTAATAATTTTCAAGCTTAGAGAAGAGCCAGGATTCTTCGACGCAAGTGAGTGTTCGGATCAGGATATGTGCAATGTTCCAGAAGAAACAATATGCTTATGTCTTGAGAATGCTCTGGTAACAGATGTAGGTATTTCTCAGCTCCCGCATTTAGCGAAGCTCAGATGTATTGACCTAGATTCAACAAGAATTACAGATAATTCAATGGAGAAAATTGCAACTTTTACATCTCTAGAGGAAGTCTGGATAGAAGACACAGATATTACAGATGAAGGATTCAAGAAACTGGCAGAATTACCAAAATTGAAATATGTGTCATTGTGGGATACGAATATATCAGATGAGGCGTTTGAGTACGTAATGGAAAGAGTGCCTAATTTAAAATATGAAGGTTAATTGAAATAAATGGAGTCAAAGTATAATTATCACTCTTAGTGAGGAGAGTAGGTTTCAGCAGAAATAAATTATACTTTGCCCCCAATTATTAGACCCTGTCTACTCACGCACAAACACGCTTAAATTAACTATAAAAAATTAAGGTGAACAGGCTACTAAAATTAAGATCGCTTTTCTTTTCCTAGCCTCATGGTTTTGTTAGTATCGCCTAGAACAAATAAGACATTAGTGTCCGATTTGTTTGGTATTAGTAGTAAAAACGGATAAGAAAATTAATAACTTAAAAGCATAAGGTTATCGGTGATATCCGGGATATATAATATTAAATAAAAATTTAAATACTGAAGAGGGAAGAATGAATAAAAAACTAAGTGAAGAGCTCAAAGATGTTGAAGATATAGACCTTGATAAACCAAGTTTTGAGGAACTTTGTAAGAAAAATCATCCTGGGCAGTGGAAGACTTTAACAGCGTTAATGTGGTTGATATTTGTTGGATTTGTGTCTGTGTCCATTTTTAACAATTATATGAATTCCAGCGATGCTAAAAGCATAATTGCTAATAACAGCGAGGTTGTTGCCAGCGTTATCGATACCAATCAAATTCTTGAAGACGGAAAATATACAGATTACTCTGTTGACTTAGAACTGATGGTAGATGGAGCCAGGAAAACACTAAACTTGGAGATTCCAGAAGATACTTTTGAGGAAAATTATAAGGGGGCTGAGGAGCTTAAAATCATCTACTCTGGTCCCGAAGAGTACAACCTCAAAAGCTACTATGAGCGTAAATCAAATATGTTTTCAAATTGGATCAGCATTCTCTTTGGATATATTATCGTTTTTGTTTTGCTTTTTATTGGCCGTCATTACTCACTTAAAATGTTATGTGGTAAAGAAGGTGTGTAAGTGGTTTCAAGGGCAGCAAAAGGACGTACCTGAAGGTGCGCCCTTTCTGGCGTCATTATGAGGATCATAGCTAAATATCTGCTCCTGTTCGTACTAAGTAAATCTGCGTTTTCGGCTTCATTTAACTGCGATATAGCAGGGTTGAATGAAGTAGAAAAAATGATTTGTGGTAGCAAAGAAGTCTCAACCATGGATGAACAATTGAGTGAATGGTATACACTGCTGAACCAATCCGATTCTGGATATTTATTCAAATTAATAAAACCTAATCTCAAAGAATCGCAGAGAATCTGGCTTTCTACTCGAAATAAATGTGACGATCTTACATGCCTCAAGAGAGCTTATCGATCAAGAATAGGTGAGTTAAAAAGCTCTTACTTAAACTTCAGAAAGTATTCTTCAAAATCCTTCATAGAGAGCATCCTTAAAAAATTTCCGAATGATTTAAGTGATGAGGAGGTTTCTGTGGAGGAACTAATATCCTATACGCTGGATGAATTCGGGATAGGTCAATATCTTTTTACAACATATCAGGGTTATGGCGGAAACCCCTACGGACATTGCGGTGGTGGAGCATACCGAGGATTTTGGTATATGGAAATAGACACGTCCACAGGAGAAGTGATTGATAAAGATTCTGTCGTATATGGCAACTGCGGAGTGAATGCTGCCTACCTGAGCTACACGATAGAAAGTTCCCTGCCAATAGTTGTAAAAATGTTCGTAGAGAGAAGTTCGGACGAAGAGCCTGTACAATACTTTCATTATAAAATTGGATATCGGGGCAGTAATGAGTTTTTTCGACTAATAAATGAGTAAAGTTCTAGCGCTGGTACCTGTTTGTAAAAAACAAGGCTGTTCTTACCAGCCAAACCCGATACGCAGGCCTCGAAGCCTACTGTTCCTCCCGAGCAGGTTAGCGTCGAAGAGTCATGGAGGGATATTCAGGAGTTTATAGATTCAAACAAACACTGGGTGATCGAAGGCTGCTATACCGATTTACTGGCGCTGGTTGAAGATAAATCGACTAAAATCATATTCATGAAATTGCCAGTCGAGGTATGTATATCAAGTGCGAAGGCCTGGCCTTGGGAACCACACAAGTATGAGAGCAAGCAAGCTCAAGACGAGAATTTAGAGATGCTTATTGGCTGGATAGGACAGTATACTGAAAGAGAAGATACTTTCTCTTACAGTTACTACCAAAAGTTTTATGACAACTTTAGTGGTCAAAAGAGAGTGGTTACACGTAATCAAAATTATATATAACAAGTGGCAGCAATCGTTTTGGCGTATGATGTGCTTGGCTTGATGAGGATTAAATTAGAAGAATGACAGAGAACAGGGATAATAGCGATAGACTAACGATCGAATTTCAGGGAGTTGAGGTTTTATATGTTGCTCCTTAACAAGCCGCGTTATGTGCGCTCATTACTTTCGCAGGAAAGCTCAAGCGCAACGCGATATAACTGCTTATGCGCTAGGCGTTATGCGTAAAATGTTCAGGATAGTCCTTCTGGCTACAACTGGGGGCCTTCTCATTTTGTCGCTTTTATACGCGGCGCTCTGGACTCGATCAGAAATAGGAGGAGATCTTCTGGCCGCTATGCATATTTTAGTGATAGTAAATGGGGTGTTTGTAGGGTGGTTTTTGCGGCCATATGAAAAGTGGCTCTGGAATAAGCCAGGGCGGTATACCCAAGCAGGCTTTGTCATCTTGGTTGCATGCGCTTTATCTTCCTGGATCCTAAGTGCGATGGGCGTGGCATGGGCCCCAATTGAATTGTTCTTTTCGTTCGTCTGGTCCGCGTTGCTGTTAGCCATGTTCACTGGACTTTGGCATTTGCCACGAGTTAGAAAATACAACTCATAACAAGCCAGCTAAAGGCGTTCCAGCAATAGAAAAGTTGACTCAGCAGGATGGACTAATCATAGCCTTTTAGCGGGACGTTAGGTATAAAGAGTAATAGTCCAGCAATAAATATAGGTTTGTTATCTGTCATACTGAGCGTCGTTGCTTGTTGTAAGGACCAATATGGCATTAAGGGAGATGACACTATGATACTCAGACGTTTTATGGAGCATGTAAAAGACCAGAACTGGCTTGCCGTCGGACTTGATTTTCTGGTTGTGGTTTCCGGTATCTTCCTCGGTATGCAGGTCTCCGAATGGAACGACTCACGAAAGGACAGAGAGCTCGAACGTATTTATCTTGAGCGACTGGCCGAAGATTTACAGGAAGATTTACGTGTCTTCACACGAATCTATGATGAAAGCCTGCAGAAGAGAGAATATATCATCTATATTGATGGTTTGATTTCCGGGGACGACACCGATACCTTAGATCCGGTTAAGTTCATGAAAGCGACAGATAATTTCGGTTGGATCAGATCCATGGGCCCGGGGAAAACCACCTGGGATGAGCTTGTCAGTACCGGGCGAATTGAGCTTATCACTAATCATACTATTAAGGCAGATATCGCTGAGTATTATGAACATTTTGATCGCTATCACAGCCATACGCATACCTTTAATGACATTCAGCTGCGCTTTACACGCATGAAGGAGAGATGGTTTTCGGTTGATCAAGTGCTTCGCCATATAAATGAAGGTTTTGAAGGCTTTACCGAACAGGAAGCGCGAGGCATCCTCGAAACCATGCGTCAGGATGATGAACTAAAAAACATCATGTCGTCACTTGCAACAGTGGTGGAAGTCTTCGGCAATTCTGCGCTCAATGATCAGGAGCGCATAAAAAAAATATTAAAAGAGCTTGATAGAGAGGGCGTTAAAGGCGCCAAGCTCGCGTCAACAACCTAAGACAGCTGTAAAGACTTTTGGAAAATAATAATAAAAGGTGAAAGTATCATGCTAGCAGTATTGCTGGAATTTAAAGTAAAGCCAGGCGCAGAAAATAAGTTTGTAGAATATTGGGAGAAGACAACAGACATCATCTACAACAATTTTGGGAGTTTAGGGTCCAAGTTACACAAGGCGGATAATGGTAGATTCGTAGCGTATGCGCAATGGCCTAGCTTAGAAGTTTACGAGTCAGAACAAGGATGGTCAGAACAAAATTCTATTATCAGAGAAAAAATGAGAGCCACATTGGTTAGTGGTAAACCGGCAATATTAAATAAGCTACCGCTTGTGTCAGATTTAACAAAAGAAAAACCATGTGAAATAGAATAAACATAACGTGGAAGAATACAGGGAACCCCCCATGCAATTAATTAACAAAGTCCTACTCTACTTATTAGCAATCGGAGTCGCAGGATATGCGGTTTACGTTTATGGCTTTTTGCCGCTGGGTTCACTGGTGCATCCAGAGATGAGGGCAAATTTCGAAGTTCAACCGATTGGTATCTATAGCCATATTTTTGCTTCTGCTGTTGCCTTGACGCTCGGGCCGTTTCAGTTTTCAACCATGATCAGGCAGCGATACACTAAACTCCATCGTTGGGTCGGACGTGCCTATTTGGCGATAGGTGTTCTGGTCGGCGGCCTGTCGGGCCTTTATATGGCGTTTTTTGCCTACGGTGGCATCATTCCAAAGGTCGGTTTTGCGACACTCGCGGTGATTTGGCTTTATACCGGCTTAAAAGCTTATATTGCAATCCGACGAGGTAATATCGGCGAACACCGAAAGTGGATGATTAGAAATTTTTCACTGACATTTGCTGCAGTCATGTTACGGATCTATCTGCCGCTCTCTATGATCGCGGGTATAGAATTTACTTTGGCCTATGCGGTGATTGCCTGGATATGCTGGGTGCCCAATTTAGTGTTAGCGGAATGGCGAATCAACATCAGGAATAACCACTCATTTAACACGGAAGTACAGGAACAGCGAGCTGGTTAACACGAACGATATATTTTTGAAACGTGTAAATATAATGAGAATAAGAGTAGAAATAGGAAATCCTGAAACTGAGGAATGGGGTGAGTCATTTTATATTGAGCTTGTGCCATATTCAGAAATATTCGCGTTAGAGCATCCTAATTTGCCGCCATACCCGGGCATTGACGATTCAATGGCTGTTAAAGATTTCGACATAGATATTCATGACCAGACAAGAGTCGAAGTTACCGTTAATCATCATGTACCAAAAAACACGGTAAGTATATGTATAAAACATAAGGGCCAAAGTTTTGTGCAAGTAATGGGGGATGCGTGTAACAGTGAGGGTATCGGGTTATCACTGCTATTTCAGGCACCAAACTCTAATTTTCCGATAAATTTAACTTGCGAGTCATAAGAAGTAAATTTTTACCAAACAATAGCATTAGTACCATTTTTAATTTGGCGGATAGGCTTAATAAATCCAAAATAAGGTAAGAATGAGAGGAATTTTTCATTTATCTTTTAGTGCCAAGGACTTCGAAGATACACGAAAATTTTATGAAGTGACGCTTGGGTGCACTAAAGGCAAAGAAGAAGAAAACTAGGTGGATATTCATTTTTTTGGTTACCAACTAACTATCCGTAAGCAAAATAAGTTTTCTAGTGTGATACCAATCGATCACTTCGGGGTAATACTGCAAAAAGATGATTGGCAAAAGCTTTCAGAAAGACTGCAGTCAAACGGTGTTGAGTATGTATTTTCGCCAAAAATTAAAAAATCTAGATTCGGAAAAAGAATCTGGAAAATATATCGTTGAAGATCCTGCAGGGAACTTTCTTGAATTTAAGTATTATTCGGAATTAGTCAATCCGATGAGACACGAGCATTCGCAGAGGGCAACATGAAAAAATTATTAATAGTATTGTTATTGTGCTTAGAAGGAACTGCATATGGAGCAAGCATTACTCTAGAGAGGATTGAAAATAAGGTAAACCTTGGCGAGTATCTAACAATGATTGTCGATACGGTCAAAGACAGCAAAAATAGGATTCGATTCTTCAAGGCAGAGGAGCTTTATGAATACCACTGTTATCAAGACTGCGAATATATATTTCTAACGTCTACAACCGGCCCGGATCTTCCTTATGAATTCTATTCGTATCGAGTGGTTGGCGCAAAAGATATAAAAATATTACCGTACAGCGGAAATGAGACCTGGCGTAACTATGGGTTTGAATGCGGATGGATGGATAGTCGATATACAGAATTAGAGATTACAGATTATACGAATAAGAAAATAAAATTTGCACTTGTTGAACTGAGTGTTCCTGCCAAGAAAGAGGGTGATCTAAATTATAATTCTGTGGAAATGAAGCTGTTACAAAAACGTTACGAAAAGTTACCTTATAGTGCGATACCTCCGAACTGTGTTACGGGACTGGTAGGTTAAGAAGTTAAGGTCAAAAACTGTTACAAAGGAAAATACGATAATGAAAATAAAAGAAATAATATTTATTACATTGTGTGGATTAACTCTAGCCGCAAATGCACAAGAGATAAATTGTGACGAAGTATATACAACCCGAGATATGAACCATTGTGCAAGTGCTGAACTGGACTCGGCTGAAAGAATAATGGGGCAGTATCTGGAAGCTGGGAAAAAAAGATATTCAAATGATGAGATCGTACTCAAATCGATTACTGAGGCACAGGGCGCATGGTTAGCTTACCGAAAAGCTCACTGTGGTTCGGTCCATGATGTTTGGCGTGAAGGTACTATACGTTCTGTAATGTCGATATCGTGTTCTACTGAATTGACAAAAAAGCGTACACATGAAATCTGGGATACATATTTAACTTATATGGATAGTACGTCACCAATCCTTCCTGAGCCGAGTCTAGATTGAGTTAGTAACAAAGGGAGTCAGACTTCGAAAATTGTTTATGTGAGCAGGCTAGACTAGCATTGTTAATCTTTCATCACGCTATAAAAAAGTGTTACTAGGAGTTATAGATGAAAAATATCATAGTAATTATATTTCTACTTACAGCTTCATATGAGGTGCTAGCATGTAGCTGTCGAATGGGAGGTGTTGATGAAAAACTTTCTAAACATGAAGAAGTATTTTCGGGCGTGGTGGAATCTGTTAAATATCTTGATGATGAAAACGTTTTTGGTGATCAGAAAATAATAGTAACTTTTAATGTAACAAAGACATGGAAAGGAAGCGGCCAAGTACAAGTTCTACATACAGCTGATAATGGGGCCGGTTGTTTTGGTTATTGGTTTGAAGAAGGGGAAGAATATTTAATTTATGCATTTAAACAAAAGTCAGGGAAACTGAATACAATGTGGTGTGGTGGAGTTATTCCGAAGAATTATAAAAGTAATGATTTTACGCGTGAGACCTCAGAGCTAAATGAACTAACAGAGTAATCGCGTAACTAAAGCCCGCTGCAATGGGTAACTCAGGGAAAACTATACCAGGCTTAGAAATAAAAAATGCAAATGAAAATAACGTAAGGACAAGGTTATGGAAAAGTGGTTACTGGTAATTGCGGTGATAATAGCGGTAATCATCGTAGTCTTATTCATGGGTTATCTGAGAGAGCAAAAAAGAATAGATAACACATTAGAACGATTAAAGAAGAATAGTGTTGATACTAACAGAGTAGTTAGTTTTTCTTCCCTAGATAACCTTCCGGCTCCGGTGAAACGTTATTTCAAACGTGTTTTAACCGATGGCCAGAAAATAATAAAAACAGCTATCCTAACTCAGGATGGTGTGGTGCGAACCAGTACTGAGTCAGAAAAATGGTTTCCATTTAGCGCAAAGCATTCTGCCAATGGGTTTTCACCGGGATTTCTATGGAATGCTAAACTCAAAACACCTTTAGCGACCCATATTAGAGTTACGGACGGTTACTTTAACGGTGTTGGTTCAGGCAGGGTTAGTTTACTTTCCTCTCTACTCATAGGGTATGAAGAGAATATACCCGAACTAAATACTGGTGCACTACATCGTTATCTGGCGGAAAGTGTGTGGTACCCCACGGCGCTGCTACCGGAGTCGGGTGTGGAATGGAGCGCAATTGACGATAAAGCTGCGCTAGCCACGTTGCGTGATCAAGGAGCAACTGTCTCGCTAGAATTTCATTTTAATAGTTCAGGTGAGGCAACTGGAATTTATACACCGGGACGTTACAGAAAAGAACAAAACAAATATGTTAAAACGCCTTGGGAAGGACACTTTAAGAATTACAAGAAAGTCGATGGGATGCGAGTTCCCTGTTACGGAGAGGTTGGCTGGTACAGCGAGGATCAACTTAAATTAGTCTGGAAAGGAAATATTACCGATTTCAACTATAAGTTCTATGATTAGAAATGAAAAAATTAGCTTAAATTAGAAGGGAAAATTTATTTAGTTTTAAGGGTCAAGATGATAGGGTTCCCCCCTTCATTTTCGGAAATATGAAAATGAGTAAAGAGAGTAGTAAATTAGCTGAAAATGGAATAATAAATAAAGTGGCCCATTATCTTTATAGGGTTGAAAGAAGAGCACATATTCTTGATCAATGACACTATTTACCCGTCACTTCATTTGACGATCAATTTCTATTCAACAATGCCTGAAAATAAATCGGAAAAAATCTAATAGGAGAATTACAATGGCAGAAGCTAGTGGTTATGTCGTAATCAAAGCACCTGAGCAACTGATGAAAACAGTTTTAAATGACTTTGATGATGTTTCTTATGATTCCATGGTTGCTCTTTTCAAACATGCGGGCATCGACGCGACTAAAGGTAGTGACTCATCATCATGGTCTCTTAATGAGTGGGACAGGTTTACTGCTGAGGATATGGAATTAGTAGATGGTTATTTACGAATCATTACTTTTGGTGACGACTGGATGCCGGCTATTAAGACACTAATCAAGGAAGGTAAAGACATAGAAGTCTATGGAAAGATCAGCCATGAATACGGCTTCGATGAGTATTACATACTGAATAAGGACGGTGAGTCCTATTTTGAAAATGTGGATTTTGAGGGTGATCACAACGTCGAAAGAGAAGAGGAAATCGGAGAAATTTGGTTACAGATGGCTCCTTTAGAAATAAGGGAGGATTTGTCAGAATCAATCGATATAGAAGAAGATATTGAAGAGGATGAAGACAATGAAGAAGATGATGTTTGGTCACCTACAGAGGAATCTGATTTTGTTCAGGAATATGAAGGTTTCGTACATATTAACGAAGCATTATTAAATCCAGAAATATACGAAACAAAATATCTAAAGAGAGCCCTGGAGTTAGGCGCTCAGCTGGTAAATCCAGAGCCGCATGGCTGGAAAAAGTTACCTACCTCAAAGCTTACGGATGTCATCAGCAGTCTTGAAATTGATGCAGACACTAAAACTAAAATAGCGATTGATATGCTTGAGAATTATGACTTTAACTTAAACACTGTGTATAAGGTGAGGTCGGGAAAGTCTGGTACGGCATTAAGCGTAGCTGCAGGTAATGGCCTGGTGGATGTGGTCAATAAATTAATAGAAAAAGGCGTAGAGCCTGACTTTGCTGGTGAGCATTGCCCAATAGAAGCGGCTCAAAAGACTCTAAAAGTTTTACCGCTTGTTATTGATTATGAGCCACTAGATGAACAAGGTAGTGAAGAGGACTTAAAAGAAGTTATTAATATTCTGGAGAAACTGCAAAAAGAACAAGCATAATTTAAGGGAAGAAAAAACCAGCGTAGTGGAGTCCAGTGAGAAAGTAATAAGTAATTATTCATCTATGGCTCACTGCGCTACTTCCAGAATTATGCCGCACAATAGAAGCAGAATACATTAATTAAAAAAGGGTAACCATAATGAACAAAGATACAGTGTTGACTGAGTATGAGTCTGATTTAAATACCGTTATGACTGCAGACCTCAGGAGTGAAGAATTTAGGAAGTCAGAAGCAAATATTATAAAAATATTAAAGGACCTACGAGGTAACATAACCGACAAAGATTTAGAGCGTCTAACAAAAGTACTTGATGGATATGGCGGTAAAGAAATACTGGTGGAACTTGCATATACCTTAGGCGAGCTTGGAACGGAAAAGTCATTTGATTATTTATTACTGATGTTTAATCGGAGTTTTGAAGACGGGTGTGAAGAGTACGATACCGCCATGGCCTGTTTCGAAGAAATGGAGTCAATGGATAGGGATAGAACGAAAAAAGAGGGTGTTTATGAGAGCTACACTTTTGAGCGCATTATGTTCGGTTAAAGTACTCACCTATTATTGACGTCAGCTAAGTACAATAAAAATACCAGAAGCTAATGTCCAAGAGAGTATGGAGAAAAGTGACGTAGATCGAATAATCGAAATGGCCTGGGAGGATAGAACACCCTTTGAGGCCATTGAGACCCTATATAACTTACCAGAAAAAGACGTAATCGCGCTGATGCGAAGGGAGCTGAAACCGAGTAGTTTCAGGCTTTGGCGGAAACGTGTATCAGGACGCAAAACCAAGCATAAGAAACTCAGACACCCCGAAGTGGAGCGCGGGTATTGCCCGACTCAGTACAAACATAGATAAGTAGTACAGCTCCTAATCGACTTATTGAGCCTTAACTCTTTGATAAATAATGCCCTCTAGACATCATCCCTATAGGTTCGAAAACCGGCTAATAAAGGACTATACTTAATAAAGCTAGGAAGCTATTTCAAAGTCGGAGTATGGAGATGAGATATAGGCTCATACATGGCATTACGATCCGCCACCTGTTACCTGTCGTGGCTATCGTCAGTGCTGTCTGCGTTTCCAGCCATAAGGTTTTAGCCCAGGCCCCCCCTTCACCCTTAAAGGCAAATACTATAAATAATGCCGGATCGTTTAGTTACCAAAAAGTTAATAAACCAATCAATCAAAGCTTAAGAAATCACTCAGAGAGGGAGAGATTATTGGAGCTGAATGCTTCACTGAATAATCTGGATGAAACTTATCATCTCTATAGTGAAAAAGATTTCGATATGCTTTGGGCGCCTGTATATCGCCAAGGAAACCCAGTACAGGAGCTGGTTGCTTATCTAAAAGATATCCATACTCAAGGGTTAAGCGCGCAGGATTATCACCTTCAGATGTTGGATGAAAGATGCCTTATTCCTGACACTAAAGTTGTAGAAGACTGTGACATTTTGCAAACGGACGCAATTATCGGTCTGACGCATGACCTGCAGTCGGGCAAGATTAATCCAAACAAACTGTTCGAAAAGACAGAGGTGATAAAGTCAGAAAGAGACTTTCTGCTAAGTATCGAAAGAGCCCTAATAGCACCAACGTTAAAATCGTATTTTGAAAGCATTGAACCATCCTCAAACGAATATCAGTCAATGAAATACTACCTTAAAGATCTCTCCCAAAGACAGATTCCAGCTTGGGAACCCCTGGCTTTAAAACCTTCAATCAAGCCAGCGATGGTTGACTCAAGATTAAGTCCTATTATCGAGCGACTGGTGTTTTGGCAAGACGTGTCTCCTGACTGGTTAGAAAAGGCGCCGTTTGGTTTGGTGTATGAAGGGGAGTTAATCAAGGCCGTTGAACGATTTCAGTTGCGTCACGGGTTAGAAGTGGACGGCGTAATCGGAAAGAAAACCATCGCAGCCTTAAATATAACCCCCCAGGAGAGAGTTAAGCAGTTAGCAGCGAACCTGGAAAGAATCCGGTGGTATGGAGCGGAACAATATGAAAGATTAATTAAAGTAAACATTCCAAGCTATGAATTGTGGGCGCTTGAGGGTGGCGAATTACATTTGAGGAAAGCGGTTATCGTTGGTGAAGTAGAGCGACCAACACCAATTTTCGAGGATAAAATCCAATACCTGGTGTTAAATCCTACATGGGTCGTTCCCTGGGAGCTAGCAAGAAAAGATAAATTACCACTGATTCAGGAAAACCCCAGGTACCTGCTCGATAATCAGTTCAGCGTATACTTACAGGACTTCAAAATTAATGATCCAAATGATATCGATTGGAGAAAAGTCACAAAAAACGAATTTCCTTATCGTTTAGTACAGGCGGCGGGGGCTCATAATGCTTTAGGACAAGTCAAATTTATGTTCCCTAATCCGTATGAGGTGTATTTGCATGACACACCTGCTAAGTCATTGTTTAATAATGATTTAAGAGCATTTAGCTCGGGTTGTATCAGGGTGCAGGATCCGATGGATCTGGTGTGGTGGATACTTAGAGCCGATGGATTGAATGATATCGATATAAAAAAACAATTGAACAAAAAATATACAAATACGGTATATTTAGCATCCGCGGTGCCCATACGACTGGAGTATCGGACTGCCTACTTGGGGCAGGATAACACGATTCAGTTTCGTGCTGATATTTATCAGCGTGATAAGAAGCTGTATGAAGCATTGCAACAACCTGTGGCAAGTACTCACTTGCATTAATTTTCAAAGGATTTATATCAAAGGGTCAACAGGATGGTCCAGGGCATTATTTTGTTTTTAATATTTGTTCACTGTATACAGTGAAGGAGCTTTTACGACCGATGACTAAACTGAATGACTTATATAAGGGGCGAACGACCTTGGCTTTACTGATGATAGTTGCCATCTGGGTCTTATCTCCAAAACAAGCGCATGCAGTGACCCAAACTAAGGACTATCAAAGTGGTAAAGCATCTTTTGATCTGAACGTAAATAATAAAAACATTCCTTATGAATTATTTTTCCAAACAATAATGCCCGGGCAAACGCTACAAATGAGCTCAAATAGAAAAGAGCTTGTAAGTCGTGTTGAGCTAGGAAAGGGATGGCAAGACCTGAATTGGCGGAACGGACTGTTAGAGTGGAAAGCACCAAAAACACCAGGGTTATACCGGATTGAAACAATGGATAAAGATAGTGATCAGAAAATAACCCTATCAGTGTTTGTGCTTCGACCTGCCAGTGAAATGAAAAATGGCGTACTGAATGGCTACAAAATTGGTAACTACCCAAAACCATTAAAGGGGCTGGATGCATATGCCGCACCTGAAGGGTTTATAGAGGTAACACCGAAAAATAAGAGTACACGAATTACTCCGCATTTCACGTTGGAGCAGTTCTTATGTAAACAGGCAGGTGGCTATCCAAAATATGTCGTGCTGAAGCAGAATCTCCTGGAGAATTTAGAAAACCTGCTGACTGACGTTAATAGGAAAGGTATTCGCGCAGACAGTTTTGTGATCATGAGCGGGTATCGTACACCGGCTTACAACAAGGCCATTGGTAATGTAGCCAATAGCCGTCATATTTATGGTGATGCTTCGGATATTTATATCGATTCAAGGAAATCTGGGATTATGGATGACATTAATGGCGACGGAAAAATTAATAAAGATGATGCCCATTATTTATATAGCGTTGCTAACAATCATGCCATCCATGACCACCGTGATGATTTAGTAGGTGGTATTGGAGTTTATAAAGCCAATGCAGTGCATGGACCTTTTGTACACGTTGACGTCAGGGGAACCAGAGCACGCTGGGGAATATAACTAAAAAGATCGATTAGGCCACCTCAACGGTGGCCTTTTTGATCTAGGAGCTAATGAATATCCTGCAGGGATAAAGTAATTACTTTATAAATGAAAGCATTGATGAAAAAATAAATCATAAACCATGACAAATGATTGTTATTTCAGAGGAGTCATTGTGAAAAAGGTTATTTTAGAATCCGTTATTACTTGCCCAGAGTGCGGTCATCAGAAGGAAGAAGTAATGCCTACCGATTACTGTCAGTTTTTTTATGACTGTGAGGCATGTGGAACAGTATTAAGGCCGAAAGAAGGTGACTGCTGTGTTTACTGCTCTTATGGTACGGTTAAGTGCCCGCCAATTCAGGAAGGAAAGTGCTGCAGTTAAAGAAAGGGCCAAAATTCAGAAAAGATTGACCCTTTGTTATTGGAAATAAAAACTAGTAATGCTGGTTTAAAGCATCATTAACAATATGAGCAATTTTATTGTACTGCTCTTTGGTTATATCCTGCTTAAGGCCTCGCCCATCATTAATCACTATTGTCCAGCCTTTGTCGGATTCGACACGAATTTCATAGCCAGCGGTGGTTGTTGAGGTTTCCTTTTTAAAGGCGGTAAAATCCAGACCTGCATAGTCTTCATTGATCTCTGAGCCAAACCCAGTACTCATGCGATGGTATGATTTATCACCAAAATAAACCGTAACAGTAGGACCATTCCACGAGCAGCCTGCTTTAGGACCAAATGAAGCATTTTCTCTAACACGGCCGCCAGTATATTCTTTATTGAAAACACCCCCAACAGCACTGATTTGCTGACAGAAGGTTTCAGCATCAACAGAAATTTTGGGCTTTGGCTGAACAATTTCAGTAGTGTTAGCGGGCTGATTTTGTATTGAAGTGTCTACCTGAGGAGTCTGGTTGTCTTTAGGAGACTGAGTATCACTCAGGGCATAATAAGCAATGCCCCCACCAATCGCTAAAACTGCAATAATAGTTATCACTGCAGATGAGGCTAACCCTTTTTGTAAATTGCGTGAAAAGTTAAATATTGTCATTGTGTAACTCCTTTTATAGTTGGCTCAATTAATAGAAAAATATGAGCCTTTATTCCTGCCAATCATAGCACAGCAAAAATAAAACAGTATGTGCAGCTGTTTGTAAACACTCACTAAGAAGTAGGTTCAATAAATAAACTTCCTGGGTATGACCTTGTGCTTAGCTGATTGCTGCCACTAGTTGTGAGGAGTATTATAAAGTATTAGGTTACTGGGAAAGGTTTGTAGCGGGTTGCTACTGTCTGAACAGTACATCAATACTTAAGCCTTTTCTGATAATCGCTAACTAGTATGCCGTTTAATCATTAACGGCAGGGAGTGGTTGTGGAAAATTTCAGTTCTAAGCCCTTCAATGAGCACTCTATAAAACCACTGGTTGAGACCGAATGGTTAGAGAAACATTTAAATGATCCTGACTTGCGGATAATCGATGCAACAGTTCAGGTAAGTTTGTGGCCTTTCCCTCGAATCAAAAGTGGTTGGCGGGGTTTTAAACGTTGCCACATACCCGGTGCTATATTTATTGACCACAGAAAGTTAGCAGATCCAGCCAAACCTTCCTACACTTTTACCTTACCTCCAAAAGAACATTTTGCAAAAATGATAGGAAGTGCAGGAATAGGCAACCATCACAGGGTTGTCATTTATGATAGCAGAGAAAATATGTGGGCGGCTCGACTTTGGTGGATGTTCCGAAAATTTGGATTTGATCAAGTCGCGGTATTGAATGGTGGCTTGAAAGCTTGGTTACAAGAAAAAAGAGCCACTAGTAAAAAGGTATCAAAGTATTCAGAAACAACATTCACGCCTCAAGAGAGACGAGGTCTAATCGTAAATAAGGAAGTTGTTTTATTAGCGCTAGAAGATAATAACACCTGCATTGTCAGTGCCTTGGGGCGGCGACAACATCGAGGAGAAAAGAATGAATATAAAAGGCGGGGACATATACCGGGGGCAAAAAATGTTACGGCCTGGGAAATACTGGATAGAGAGACTGGTCGCTACCGCTCCAGGGAAGAGCTACGGGTAAAATTTGAAGAAGTGCTTAAATTGCCAAAAATAATAACGTATTGTGGAGGGGGTATAGCAGCATCCAGTGATGCCTTTGTCCTAAATTTATTAGGTCACAAAAATGTGGCGGTTTATGATGGCGGTTTGATCGAGTGGGGGTCGGATCCGAAATTGCCACTGGAAATTGATACCGCCGTATAGAATTTATCAGCCGATTTAGATTGATCTAAAGTATTATAAGGGTCATTAGATGTGACGGTTTAGTTGTAACTGAACAGTAAACAGTATGAAAAACGAATATAAAAAAAGAATAGAAAGAGTAGTTGAGTACATAGAGGATAATTTAAGGGAAAGGATATCTTTGGCCGATGTAGCCAAAGTTAGTCATTTTTCCGTATATCATTTCCATAGAATATTTACTGGAATTAAAGGCGAAACTGTTAATAACTACATAGCGAGAAGACGGTTAGAAAAAGCTGTGAATATGCTGATCTTTAAATCAGAAATTTCCATAACGCAGATTGCTCTAGATAGTGGATTTTCATCAAGTGCCAACTTTGCCAAAGCCGTTAAGCAGCATTTTGGCTATACACCATCCGAAATAAGAAATCCCGAGAAAATAAAAGATAGCAAGATTGGAAAACTATTTAGCAAATATGGAAAAGCGTTTGAGCCTTCAGATTTATATCCTACCCGCGTCAAAGATGACGTGATAAACAAACAAAGTGTAGAGGATATAAAGATGAAAGTAGAAATACGAGAGTTAGATGCAATGAGCCTTTGTACATTAGCTTCTGAAAATGGTTATCAAATGGAATCGATTTATGATACCTGGGATAAACTGATCAGCTGGGGGCGTAACGCTGGAATAAAAGAAGATGCGCAACAAAAGTTTGCACTGGCTTATGATAATCCGACAGTAACACCCATTGAAAAATGTCGTTACACAGCCTCTATAGTGGTTGATAATGATATTACAATTAATGAACCATTTAAAAGAAACGAGATCCCATCAGGAAAATACGCGGTAGTTTCCTTTAAGGGCCAGCCAGAAGAAACTTTAGACACACAGTTAAGTTTATACTCGGAGTGGCTACCTGAAAGTGGCTTTGAACCCGATAATTTTCCGATGATGGAAAAATATCTAAATGATGCGAGGATCGATGGTCATTTGGAAATGGAGATTTATGTAAAGCTGAAAGATTTATAATTTATAAAAGGTAAAACCCTTTGGTGGTGCTAAATAATTGCACCATCAAAGAAAAAATGTGAAATGTCGTACTACTCCCCGAATAAAACCCAGTTTTTAGCAGCTTGAAAATCATCATAGGCATAATGCTTAATTTCAGCACTGACAAAATGGCTGGCTACGGATTCACCAAAAGAACCCAGCGCTGAGTCGGTTACTAAGGCAATACGCCCGACATGTTTATGATGTTCTCGAACAAAGCGTAAATGTGACATCAGTGCAGCGAAGGAGTCCCATCCGGGAAATGAGCGCGTCCTGATGATAATGCCATTGAGCTTACCGTGCTTTTCAATAACAGGATCTATCAGTTGAGCGGCATGTTGAAAGTCATGATCGGTTAACGCGCCTTCAGGCTCAAGAATTGCCAATGCATGAGCTGTATCAGTAGTAACGTGAAGCATATCCATGTCCTCTCTTTTTACAACCTGCTGTTAAGAAGTAGCATAATATAAAAAAGAAAAAATGGTAATGACTGAATCCTAGGGTTTAATTACAAATGATTTTTCTGTTAATTGGTATCATTGGAATAAGATAGAAATAGGTGACGCAGTCATAACAAAAAATTCATTTGCTAAGTACTAAAGTAAATAAGATTTAATGGAAAAGCTGGGTATATATGATGAAGTGTAAATGCTGGATGGCGATGGCTATAACCTTAGGATTGACTCTGATGATATCTAAAGATGTGCAAGGGGCTGGTAGTGAAAGGGAGTTAATGATTACTGATTTCAGTCCACAAACTGAAAGTTTTGAGTGGTACGTTCAGAATGACAATGTTATGGGTGGTCGAAGTAAGGGTGGGTTTGAGCTGAAAAAAAATCTGATGGTGTTTTCAGGTAGTACAAATACTAATGGTGGTGGGTTTAGCTCTGTAATAACACGCTCGATTGATGCTGACCTGTCGGAATATGATGGCGTAAGAATCAAGGTTAAGGCTGATGGTAGGCGTTATATCTGGCAATTACAGAGTAATGCACGATGGAGGGGATACATAGTTAACTATTGGGCATACTTCGATACAAAAGATGGTGAATGGATGGAAGTGGATATTCCATTCGAACAGTTCTATCCTCAGATACGTGGATTTAAACTTAGCGGACCTAATATTAATCCAGCAGAAATTAAAGGTATGGGGCTGTATATTTATGATAAAAAGGACGGACCCTTCGAACTCCATCTCGACAGCGTCAAAGCCTATTCAGTAAACTAAGTATAAACACTTAAGAATACTCTGATACCAATTTTCAGAGCAAAAATCTGAGCAAAAAAAGTAGTTATGGTAAGGTGGTTAGTAAGTAAGGATTAATAATGAAAGGGTATTGAATGGAGCGCGCAATGAAGGCTTTTAGTACAGTATTGTTGACACTGCTACTCCCTTTAATAATCGCTTGTGGTTTTACAGGTGGGACAAGGGTACTGCTTGTTAAACCGGATAAAACGAATACCCCTTTATCAAAAAATGTTACTCTCAATTCCTTTCATGTGGAAGATAATGCGATTTTCCGCTATACACCGGGGAGACCTCTTTCAACCACTGGCCTTGGAGCCTTCGATGAGGATGATAAAGAGAACTTCGAAGCATCACTTAAAAAATCTTTAACAATATTAAATGTAAATTCTAATCCAGGTAAAAATGACGCATTAATGCTAAAAGTTTTATTAAGAAGAAATGTTCTGGCTGCTGGTTCGGTATCAATAGTAAATTTTGGGATCTATCGCTATGCGCTATTTGACAGTAGAAATAATAAAGTTTACGAGGAGCAGTTTTATGTAACTCACTCTAATCTTGAGAACAGACTCGAAACGATAGGCAGAATCAAAGATGGCCTGCACAGAAAGGCATTAAGGAGAATAGTGAGCCATTCAGCAGCGTTCGCATCTAACAGGGACCCCAGCACATTGGAGCCTATTGAAGGCACCTTTAAAACCATGGAACAGGTCCTTCCTGAACTAGTCTCGACGTTTGTATTATTACCTGTTGTGACTTACCGGACATCGGCTAACCCAGTTCCTGGTCTGACCCTTCCCTCGGGAACAGCGATTAAAGGGGGAGAGGAAGGTAGGTTGACCTGGAAGCAGTTTGATAGAATCGAAACAGTGAACTGGTAACGTCCTAAAGAATATTTTAAAACACAGGAAGTAAATATGCCTAACAACGATAATACATGCTGGTTTTGTGAAAAAAGAGTCACTGAACAAATATATCAGGTTAATGTAAAAAAAGATGATGCTCGTGAAATAATAAAAGTACCTGCCTGTGAAAGCTGCCAGACTATCCATCAAAAAGTCGTTAAACACTCATTGATTATATTTTTTACCATTGCTGTTGGTGGCGCCGTTGCAACGATGCTTTACATCCTGGCCAGTTCGACTGAATTTTCGGGGTCCGGCATTTCGATTGGTGCCGGTATTGCTTTGGCCTGGAGTATCCCCGCATTATTTATAGCTTTTTTATGGAATAAGAAGTTAAGCAAAGGTGTTAAACCTCAACGAAAAATATTGCAATACCCGCCGCTGAAAGACAAATTGGATAGTGGATATCAAGTAGCTCCGCTTCCTTAACTAAAGCTTCCTAAGACGTAACGTCGACTTTTTATTGACGTTGAGTTAGCTAAGGTAGTCTCAGTTGTATATCCATAATAGCAATATTAAGATGTCTCACAGATCAATTAAAAGAAGTACGAAGGTAGGCTCATGAAGAATAAGTTCAGTTATGTATTGGGCTGTCTGTTGGTAAGTGCAAGCTTGACCGCAGCGACAGTTGAAAAAAGAACGTTAAATAATGGCAACCTGATTCTGGAAGATATTCCTGAAATACCGCAGCAACTGGTCGACGATTTAAATAGATACCAGAATGTTCGTTCAGCATCGTTTAATGGCTGGTCCGAGACAGGTAACGGTTTATATATCAAAACTCGTTTTGGTGATGTTAGCCAGCTACATCGAGTGTTGAAACCCGGTGGTGCCAGACACCAGTTAACTTTCTTTCAGGAACCCGTGGGTCAAGTAGCGATACGCCCGGATAGCCAGTCCCTGGCATTTACTATGGATGCCGGAGGCAGTGAGTTCTCACAGGTTTTCCTGATGGATCTGGATAGCGGTAAATACAGAATGATTACCGACGGCGAATCTCGAAATGGTGCGCTAAGGTGGAATGATGATGGTAGTAAACTGGCCTATCAAAGCACACAACGCAACGGCCGTTCAAATGATATCTGGATAGCGGATGTTGATTCAGACGAAAAAGTTAGGCATAAAATGGTGGTGCAGGCCGAGGATGGGAGCTGGTGGGGACCATCTGCTTTCAGTGAAGGTGGTGACAAGTTACTGGTACAGCAATATGTTTCTGCAAATCAGTCAATGGTTCATGTTAAGGAATTGTCCTCAGATAGTTTGTCGCGAGTTGCGGGTAATAGTGAAAAAAAGTCGAGAAACTTCGCCTTAGATTTTACCGCTGATGGAGAAAGTATATTCATACTAACGGATCGCTATAGCGACTTTAATCAATTAGTAGTTAAAGAACTGGCCAGCGGTAATGAAACAGTTATTACGAAAGACATTCTGTGGGATGTTAATAACTTCATTCTCAACGATGCTAAGTCGATGGCAGCATTCACTACCAATGAAGACGGAATGAGCAAATTGTATCTGCTTGATACAGACTCGCTTGACTATGTAGCAGTTGATGATTTTCCAGTAGGTGTCGCAGGTTCCTTGGCTTTCAATAAGAATGGAGATAAGTTGGCGCTTCAGTTAAATACTGCAAAAACACCAACCGATGTTTTTGTCCTAGATATTCAGTCGGATTTAAAGTCCGGGAAACTAGAGCGCTGGACATTTAGTGAAGTAGGTGGGTTAAACACAGATAAATTTGTTGAGCCAGAACTAGTGCATTACCCTACCTTTGATCAGGTGAATGGTGAACCAAGAAAAATCCCTGCTTTTGTATATAAACCCAAAGCTGACGGTCCACACCCAGTAATTATCTCAATTCACGGTGGTCCAGAGAGTCAATATCGACCAAACTTCAGCAGCACGGTGCAGCTTTGGATAGAGGAAGTAGGGGCTGCAGTCATAGCACCAAATGTCCGCGGTTCAGCGGGATATGGTAAAGAGTATGTCGCACTTGATAACGGTTTTAAGCGTGAGGATTCGGTTAAAGATATCGGCGCATTGCTGGATTGGATTAAAACCCAGCCGGATCTTGATGAAGATCGGGTAGTTGTTATTGGCGGTAGTTATGGCGGCTATATGGTTCTTGCCAGCGCTGTCCACTATAGCGACAGACTGAAAGGAGCTGTCGATATTGTGGGTATATCAAACTTTGTAACTTTCCTAAAAAATACCCAGGACTATCGTCGTGATTTACGTCGGGTAGAATATGGCGATGAGCGTGATCCGGCAATGAGAAAGCACCTTGAAGAAATCAGTCCAAATAACCATGTTGATAAAATTAAGGTGCCGATGTTTATTGTTCAAGGTGAGAATGATCCTCGTGTGCCCGTAACAGAAGCAACGCAGATGGTTGCTGCACTGAGAGAAGCTGGAGATAAGGTATGGTACATGAATGCCCTGAACGAAGGTCATGGTTATCGTAAGAAAGAAAACCGTGATGTTTATCAACAAGCGGTGGTGATGTTCTTCAAAAAACACCTGTTACCATAATATTTCCTTGCAATTAAAGCCCTGCTCGCAGGGCTTTTCTAATGCTGTTTATTTGCTATCCACATTAAAACTACCCTAAAATCATCCTATCTCCTTTTTTAACAAGGCTATGCATGATTCTTCTTGGGAAGATAAAACCTGTATCTATTATCGTTACTTCATTGTTATTGTTGTTTAGTAGCGGAGTCGAGGCCGCGGAGGGTGCGGTCACCGTCGATCGGTGGGATATTATTCTGCTTTCGGTTTACATTTTTATTGCATTATTTTTTTCATTTGTATGTTCAATTGCAGAAGCTGTACTGTTAAGTATAACTCCTTCCTATATAGAGCACCTTCAGCAGGAGAGACCAAAGAGAGCGATACTATTACGACGTTTGCGTCTGGATAATGTGGATCGGTCGTTGGCGGCTATTTTAACGCTGAATACCATCGCTCATACCGTGGGAGCAATCGTGGCCGGGGCAAAAGCAACAGTGGTCTTTGGTAATGCCTGGATTGGTTTATTTTCTGCCCTGATGACGTTGGCGATTCTATTTTTCTCGGAGATTGTGCCGAAAACCATTGGCGCTGTGTACTGGGAAAGACTTGCTCCAGTAATAGCAGTATTCGTCCGCTGGTTAACCAAAGCATTATACCCATTAATATGGATCTCCGAAGGATTGACGAAGTTAATTTCTAAAGGAAAACAGCAGCATATTTTCAGCCGGGAAGAGTTCCTGGCAATGGCGGGGTTGGGTAAGAAAACGGGAGATATTGATGAGCATGAGTCGAGGATCATCAATAACCTTTTCCGGCTAGGCTCTTTAAAAGCGAAGGATATCATGACGCCAAGGCGTGTTATTCATTATCTGCAGGAAAATGATCAGATCGCGGAAGTCTTTAATCATGTAGTAGAGTCTAAGTTTTCAAGGATCCCTATTTACAGCGAGGACATTGATGACATAACGGCTTTTGTCCTAAAAGATGACATATTGATGGCACAGGCTCAGGGAAAAGATGACTGTGAGCTAAAGCAAATTCAGCGTGAAATGGTATGTGTGCTGGATGAAATGTCCCTGCCTAATTTACTGGAAACTCTTCTTAACCAGAAGCAGCACATTGCTCTCGTGGTAGATGAGTATGGTGATACCAGAGGTTTAGTGACGCTTGAAGATTTGGTCGAGACACTGCTTGGTATGGAGATTATGGACGAGGTAGATGAGGTCAGGGATATGCAAAAGCTTGCCAGAGAGCAGTGGCTGCATAGGGCACAGGCCAGGGGATTGATTGATGAGGAAATTGATCAGAATGAGACGGATAATCCTTAGGCCGTTTAAATTGTGATACTGGTATAACCACTTGTAAAATTTATCCAAAATGTGAGCTTTGTGTTTGACCTGAGTTGTGCTAGGTTATAAGTGCTGTTCATATTAGGTGGATTTATCGGTGCTACAAACTTTCACTCAACAATTCCTTTGCTTCAATAAAAGCTACGATGTTAATCGGGGGCGGTCGAGCCAGTCCCGGATAGCATTCTCGAACAGCAACCTCAGGGTAATTGCTCTACTTTTTTTTCTCCTAACCTCCGTTTCAGTTTCATATGCAACAGATGCAAGTAATGCTGAAGATTCTCTGAATGAGCAACAAGTTGCCTTCGATAAGCTCTACGAGAGTATTGATACTGGTGAAGTAGAGATTGTCACTCTTGAGGATAGGGATGAATATATGGCGTCGCTTGAAGCTGCTATCCCCGAGGGTGATGACATCCGGCGACGTCGATATGAATTCTATGTCTGCATGACCGGTTATGGCTTTGAGTTCAGTAAAGGGATTGAAGTTGCAGAGCAATATATTGCGGAAGCAAAACAGGCAGAAGATCAGGAAGCTATCGCGCGCTTTTACTATTGCCTTGCTGAATTTCAGGCCTCTACCTCCTTGTGGAAAAACTCTATTGAATCTATCAATGCATCAATAGAAGCATCAAAGTCAATTGGTCATAAAGAATACTGGGCCTGGGGTCTGGCATTCAGATGTTCCATTCGATCGCTAGTCGGAGAGTTTGCAGAGTCTTTGGTGGACTGTTTAAAAGCACGTGAGCTCTATGGTCAGGCTAATAAAGAAGCTACGGGTGACGAGCTTTTGTTTGATATTGGGATCGCATATCGACGTATTGGATTCAATGACAAAGCCCTTGAATACTTCAATGAAATGGAGGAGCTTGCAGTAGATCAGGGATTATTGCTGGGGCAGATACAGACAATTATCCAAAAGAGCTTCATATTTTATAATAAAGAAATGTATGCCGAAGCATTGGACTTGCAGAAGAAAGCATTAGAGTTGGCAGATGAGCAGGAGGACTATAATGGTCAGGCGGCCAGTGCCAGAGTGGCAATGGCAGGTACACTAATTAAATTGCACCGATACTCAGAAGCAAAGCAGCAGCTCGATCAGGCTCAAGAACTAATCAATCAATTTGGAATTACAAACAGTAATGAAATGATCGAAATGCAGATGGGGATGGCGTTAGATGGTCTGGAGCAGCCGGAGTTAGCCGTGGAGTATTATGATAGGGCCGAGGATCTGATGAAACGGGGAGGAAACCGTCGTTACCTGTCAATGCTGTACGAAGCGCGTTCAAAAAATTATGAAATGCTGGGTCAGGAAAAAGAAGCACTGCAGATGATGCAGAAACATCTGGAGTTATCCAGGATCCTGGAAAAAGACAGGGAGCAACAGCAGATACTGGTGTTGCGTTATCAATTTGATAGTGAGCGTAGTGATTTAGAAAATAAGAAGCTGGTAGCGGAAAAGAAATTAAAAGAAACGGAAGTAGAAGCATTAAAGAAGACTCAGCGCTGGCAGCTGGTGGCGATAGTATTAGGCGGTTTATTGTCTCTCGTATTGGTGATACTTATTGTTCGCCAATTTGGCTTATCGAAGCGGTTAAAACAGCAGGCGCTGACTGATAGTTTAACGGGTGTAGCTAACCGTCGTCATATTGAAAGTTATTGTAAGACTGTTCTGGAACAGGCCAAGCAACATTCAGCTGACGCCAGTATCATTGTTTTTGATATTGATAATTTTAAACAAATTAATGATAAGCATGGTCATGTGGTTGGAGATGAAGTGCTGAAGAAGTTAAGCGAATTTTGCCAAACAATGTTACGTCAATTGGATAAGCTTGGACGATACGGTGGGGAAGAGTTTTTAGTCGTATTGCCACAGGCAAATCTTGAGAACGCTTATCAGGTAGCAGAACGCCTTCGTCTCGGTTTACAACAAATTTCCTTTGGCAGTAACGATCAGCCGTTTAATATTACTGTCAGCCTGGGTGTTGCTGAATATGATAAGAATGAAACGATGGATCAGCTGATTGATCGAGCTGACGAAGCGCTTTATAGAGCTAAATCTCAGGGTAGAAACATGGCACTTGAAGCTAAATCGACCAGGGAAAACAAGGACAAGGTCGACACTTAGAATCCGGTATTCCTGAGGACAGTTTTAGACTGTTATTATAGTGTATTGTGATTTATCTAAAAATCACCAAAAAATAAAAATCTTATATTTCAATAGTTTATCTCATATTTATAGTTTTGTGATTTAGCCTAATTAAATTACTTTCTTTATAAATCAATGAGTTAAATGGTTTTTTAGAAGAAAGACTTTCTCCGCAAAATATTCTAAATCGTCAAGGCTCGTAATAAATTACGAGTAATATCAATGGGTTACGGTGTTCTCTCTTCGCTGGTAATGCTGAAAATGGGAGCAGAAAATTATCGTCGTAAAGCATGACGCTTAGTAACACTTTGAAATATTAATTCTTGATAATCTAAATGTGTCGAGTGATTGATTGAGGAGACACAAAATGACAAATGAACATGATGACCGTAAGGGTCACAACCCCGAAGACGATAAACGCGAATCGGACCATGAAGCTGAAAAAGTAAATAAGGAATCAGCGCAGAATCAGGATGATAATGTGGTGGATGGCGAAGCCGAGGTAATCAGTAGCGAAAAAGCCAGTGCTGAAGAAAAGAACTGGGCAATGATGAGCCATATTGCCTGTTTTGCCGCTCTGATTCCTCTGATACCACTGATTGGTATGGTATTAGGGCCTTTGTTTGTGTGGTTGTTTAAAAAAGAAGAGATGCCGCTGGTGGCTCAAAATGGATTGGCTGCATTAAACTTTAATATCACGATGTTTATTGCATACTGTGTGGCGTTTATTCTTTGCTTTATCTTAATTGGTATACCACTGTTGTTCGGTCTGGTGATATTCCATTTCATCGTGACCATTCTGGCAGCGATAAAAGCAAGCGAAGGTGGCGTATACGAATACCCATTCTCAATAAAACTGGTGAGATAGTTGGCGGACTCTCTCCCCTGAATAAAACAAGGCGGCTTCGGCCGCCTTTTTTATTGCTATGAGGTATACTGGGAACACTTTGAAAAAATAAGCAAGATATGTCTATAAAAACAGGGTTGGCGATTGTTATAGCCGTTGCTGTCGTTGTCTGGCTAAAGCAGCCTTCAAAGGTTGAGCTTGGTGAGGGAGTTTTTGCACCAGATGAGCCACAGCAAGAAACAATCGATGAGCCACCATTCTTATACAAAGGCTTTGAAATAAAGCCGCTGGCTGATTTTAGTATTACAGCGAAAGTAATATTGAGAGAAGACTATCGTTATGACAGGGAGGCGGAGTTGTCACCTATGGACCTGGCTCTGGGTTGGGGAAATATGTCTGATGAAGGCGTGTTGAAACATATCGACTTTAGTCAGTCAGGCCGGTGGTATCGATATCAGTATCAGTCTGCTCCAATTTCTCAGAGCGAAATTGCGACACATAGCGCCAATATGCATATGATTCCTGCAGAGCCTTGGATAGAAAGTGACTTAGAGCAGGTAAAGGCTGGCCAAATCATCGAAATTAAGGGTAAGTTGGTTGAAGCGACGAATGAGCAGGGCTGGACCTGGACAAGTTCGCTGACACGACAGGATACTGGCGGTGGCGCCTGTGAACTGGTATTTGTAGAAAGTATAAAAATCATACGGGACGGATAGAATTATCAGCGCATAGTCCCTATAATAGAGCACATCTCTCGGGGTGCCGTAGCGATTAAGGCTTAATTTTAGCCATTGCGCGTTAGGCTGAGACTTAGTTGATTTTTGACTAAGAACCCGTATTACCTGATCCGATTAGCATCGGCGTAGGGAAGAGTAGTCTCAAGGGCAAGATACTATCTATAGTGCAGTGAGTCCCTTGTCCTATTATCTTTTTTGCGCCGGTCACAATCTCTGGAGACTGACATGGCGAAAAATGATCCTATCGAACTCAATAAACACACCATAACCCGCGATCCACTTCCGGCCTCAAAAAAGATCTATATTGAAGGTGACATCCACAAGGATATTCGCGTACCTATGCGTGAGATTGCTTTAACCAATGGTGATAAAGTTACGGTTTATGACACCTCGGGACCTTATACCGATCCCACTGCGGAAATTAACGTTCGCAAAGGTCTGGCTGAAACTCGTCGTGACTGGGTACTTGCCCGTGGCGATGTTGAGGAGTATGAAGGCCGTGAAATTAAAGCTATTGATAACGGCTATACTGATGACGATAAGGCATTCGCTACTCACAATCCTGATTTGCAACGTAAACCATTACGTGCAAAAGCGGGTCAAAATGTCACACAGTTACATTATGCACGTCAGGGCATCATTACTCCTGAGATGGAATATATCGCAATCCGTGAAAATCAGCGTCGCCAGGAATGGCAGGAAACCCTGAGTTCAGAAGAGCGTGAAGCCCGACTAAAGGGAAATTCCTTCGGTGCCAATACTCCGGATGAGATTACGCCGGAATTTGTGCGGAAAGAAATTGCAGAAGGGCGCGCCATTATCCCCGCCAATATTAATCACACGGAGCTGGAGCCGATGATTATTGGTCGTAACTTCCTGGTGAAAATCAACGCTAATATTGGTAACTCAGCTGTGACTTCCAGTATTGAAGAAGAAGTAGAAAAGCTGGTCTGGGGTATTCGCTGGGGTGGTGACACGGTGATGGATCTGTCAACCGGTAAAAATATCCATGCGACTCGAGATTACATTTTACGTAACTCTCCAGTACCAATAGGTACGGTGCCTATCTATCAGGCTCTGGAAAAAGTAAATGGAGTGGCGGAAGATCTGACGTGGGAAGTGTTCCGCGATACCCTGATCGAGCAGGCAGAGCAGGGTGTGGACTACTTTACCATCCATGCAGGGGTACTATTACGCTATGTTCCTCTGACAGCAAATCGTGTTACTGGCATCGTGTCACGAGGCGGATCTATCATGGCTAAATGGTGTATCGCGCATCATAAAGAAAACTTCCTATATACACATTTCGAAGAAATCTGCGAAATTATGAAAGCCTATGATGTAAGTTTCTCTTTAGGTGATGGCTTGCGCCCTGGCTCATTGGCGGATGCCAATGATGAAGCGCAGTTTGGTGAGTTAGAGACGCTTGGCGAACTGACTAAAATTGCCTGGAAGCATGATGTACAGGTTATGATCGAGGGCCCGGGTCACGTGCCGATGCATATGATCAAAGACAACATGGAAAAGCAATTAGAGGCCTGTGATGAAGCACCTTTCTATACGCTAGGACCATTGACTACAGATATCGCGCCGGGATACGACCATATTACTTCAGGTATCGGTGCTGCAATGATTGGCTGGTATGGCTGTGCCATGCTGTGCTATGTCACTCCGAAAGAGCATCTCGGCTTGCCTAATCGTGATGATGTAAAAGAAGGCATTATTACCTACAAATTGGCAGCTCATGCTGCGGACGTAGCCAAAGGTCACCCGGGAGCACGATACCGAGATGATGAACTATCCAAAGCGCGCTTTGATTTCCGTTGGGAAGACCAGTTTAATCTGGGACTGGATCCGGATACTGCTCGTGAGTATCACGATGAAACTCTGCCAAAGGATTCAGCCAAAGTCGCTCACTTCTGCTCCATGTGTGGCCCAAAATTCTGTTCAATGCGCATCAGTCAGGACGTACGTGACTATGCAGCTGAGAAGGAAAAGATCGAAGCCGGCATGAAAGAGAAATCAGAAGAATTTAAAAAGCAGGGTGGCGAGATTTACGTGGAACTAACTGAGTAAGACATTGTGATGAAGGTAGCGGTTGTTGGAGCCGGTATTGCAGGACGGTTTGTAGCCTGGCGATTAGTAAAGTCTGGCTACAGCGTTGAGTTATTCGATAAAGCAGAAAAGGACGAGGAATCCGCCTGCTCTTTTGCTGCCGCGGGTATCTTATCGCCGTTGGCAGAGCTGGAGATGGCCGAAGCGGATATATTCCGATATGGCCTGCGTTCGATGTCTCTTTATCAGGAATGGCTGCCAGAGCTTACACAACCGGTATTTTTTAGACAAATTGGTTCTCTGGTCACAGCGCATGGCAGTGACAAGATTGAGCTGGATCATTTTTATCGCCTGATTCAGCGAAAAGTTGATCAGGATGATTTGCAACAAAATCCAGTGGAAAAAGTGCAGGTATCAAGCATAGAACCGGACCTGGAGCACTTAGGTGAAGGATTATACTTGCCCAGCGAAGGCCAGATAGATCCCATTGGATTGATGGCTGCGCTGGCGTCTGAGTTAGAACAAAGTGAGGCTGTTAACTGGCATCACAACACAATGGTCGAAGAGGTTATGGGTGGAGCAGTTACTGTGGCCGGAAATACCATCAACTTTGACTGGACGTTTGACTGCCGTGGACTGGGAGCGAAGGATGATCTGCCATTACGAGCGGTGCGGGGTGAGCTGTTATGGTTACAGGCGCCCGATGTTTCCTTAGAACATCTGACTCGATTAATTCATCCGCGTTATCGAATTTATGTGGTACCCAGACCGGACAATATATATTTAATCGGAGCTACTGAAATAGAAAGTGAAGATTATAGCTCCGTATCGGTGCGCTCCAGTCTGGAACTATTGTCTGCGGCATACAGTGTTCATCGTGGTTTTGGTGAGGCGCGAATTATAAAGAGTGTGGTCAACTGTCGACCTGCCTTGCCCGACAATCTCCCGACGATTGAAACGGATCAGGGCCTGACCCGAATCAATGGCTTGTATCGACACGGTATTTTAATGGCGCCAGCGGTGGTCGAACAGGCTCTGGAAGACTTTGCGCAAAACATCCCAAAGGTAACTCATGCAAATTATAGTTAATGATGAAACGTTAGAGATTGAGCAAAAAATGACAGTGGCTCAGTTTATTGAATGGTTCGAGCAAAGCGGCAATTTTGCCATTGCTGTTAACATGGAGTTTGTGCCTCGTTCTCTATATGAGGAAACAGTGTTGAATGAGAATGACCGGGTAGAGATCGTTCAGCCGATGCAGGGTGGTTAAATTAGAACGACCCAATCGTGGTTGTTACGTGGTTTGGACCGTTGTCTTAGACAGACAATATATCTGTTTGTTAAAGCAATAGCTTGGATAAAGTTAAAGGTAGATAAATGTTAGAAATCGGTGGGAAAGAAGTTAACAGTCGATTGTTTCTAGGCACGGCTTTATATCCCTCGCCACAAATAATGCTGGACGCTATCCGTGCATCTGAAGCAGATATTGTGACTGTATCAGTGCGGCGGGAAGGACAGGGCGGTGAGAACTTCTGGAAACAGATTAATCAATTGGACTGCCAGTGGCTTCCTAATACTGCCGGTTGTCACACCGTAAAAGAGGCCGTAACCACAGCTGAGATGGCGCGTGAAATTTTTCAGACTGACTGGGTCAAGCTTGAAGTCATCGGTGACGAATATAATCTACAACCGGATCCATTTAAACTGATTGAAGCCAGTAAAGAACTGATTAAGCGCGGGTTCGAAGTATTCCCCTACTGCACCGACGATCTAGTATTGTGCCAGCGATTACTGGATGCTGGTTGTCAGATACTGATGCCTTGGGGGGCTCCAATAGGCACAGGTCGAGGATTGAGCGATCCTTACGCGTTGCAAACATTGCGCCAGCGCTTACCGAATGTTCCGATGGTGATTGATGCGGGGATTGGTTTACCTTCTCATGCAGCGCAGGCTATGGAAATGGGGTTTGATGCAGTGCTATTAAATACGGCAGTGGCCCAGGCGGAAGATCCAGTCAGAATGGCGAAGGCCTTCAAGCAGGCAGTAGAAGCTGGTCATGACGCCTATCGAGCAGGAGCCATGCCGGTCAGGGATATTGCTAAGCCGAGTACACCGGTGCTGGGAACTCCGTTCTGGCAACAAGACAAGGGGCAATAAACATGTCATCAGCAAATAAACCGATTGTCTGGTCGGTTGCTGGCTCTGACTGCTCCGGGCTGGCAGGTCAGGTAGCCGATATTCGTGCGATTGAGGCCTTAGGTGCTCACCCATGCACGATAACCACGGCCGTGACAGCGCAGAATAATCAACAGGTGCTAGCGGTAAACGCACTAACTGCTGAACAAGTTAAATCTCAGTTCGACGCTATAAAAGATGCCTTCCCCGCTCGCGTGATAAAGGTGGGCTTGCTTCCAACCAAAGATTCAATTCAGGTATTAAACGATTTCCTAGAGAGTTATGACGGATCATTAATTCTTGATCCTGTGATGATGAGTACGTCGGGGAATACTTTGGTTACTGAAGAGACACTATCGTTATACCGAAACCTATTCAGCCGAACGACTCTGATAACACCAAACCTGCCAGAACTGGAATTACTTACAGGAATGACGGTGAGTGATGAGCAGTCGATTAAAGATGCTGCAAAGCATCTTCAAGAGCAGGGTATTAGTGCTGTCCTGGTCAAAGGAGGCCATATTGAGAAGCTAAAATCAGACGGTGGGAACTACCTGCACGATTACTTCATCAGCGAACAACAGGAATTCTGGTTACACAGCCTGAAACAGGAAACAAACAATAGCCGTGGTACAGGTTGTATCCTATCCTCTGCAATAAGTGCCGCATTGGCTCAGTCCTATTCTCTGGAAGATTCGGTTGTTATCGGCAAGATGTTACTCAATCAGGGGCTACGTCATGGCTATGATTTAACGACAAAGATTGGGCGTCAAAGAGGACCTTTAAAACCCTTATGCTGGCCAGATGAAGCCAGGGATTTGCCGCTGATTAACTATTCCATGCGAGAACCTGAGGAAGGAAGCTTCCTCCCCTGTACTGAAAAAAAAGAAATAGGACTATATCCAGTGGTTGATAGAGCCAAATGGCTTGAAAGGTTATTACCGCTGGGCGTGTCGACTATCCAGCTAAGGATAAAAGACATGTCAGGAGAGGAGTTGGAGCAGGAAATTATAGAGGCTCAGCGAGTAGCCCGAGAATACAATGCCAGACTGTTCATTAATGATTACTGGGAGTTGGCGATAAAACATGGTGTATACGGGGTGCATCTCGGACAGGAAGACCTGGTAGATGCCGATGTCGAAGCCATACGTCAGGCCGGTTTGCGACTTGGTTTAAGTACCCACTGCTATTATGAAGTAGCGAGAGCCCATGCCATTAAGCCAAGCTATCTGGCATGCGGACCTGTGTATCATACGGACAGTAAAGACATGCCCTGGATTCCCCATGGCATAGACAACTTAAAGAAATGGATGCAGTTGCTTGAGGGTTATCCGTGGGTTGCCATTGGTGGGATTAATCTTGAGAGATTTAGAGAAGTAGCAAATACAGAAGTCTCGGGGATTGCCATGATCTCAGCCATAACTCAGGCCGAGGATCCAGAAGCCGTAGCCAAATCAATGATGGAGATGATGACAGCATGAGCCGATTTGTACCTCAAGAAGGCGAGCAGGTTCAGTTCATTGAAGCATCGGAACTGGCACAATGGATGAGCCAGGAAGATAGCCCGGTAGTGATTGATGTTAGTGGTGAGGAAAAAGGTTTTCAGAGCATGATAAAGGAGGGTGGTGGAACGGTATCAATACCCATTACAGAGTTTGCGAGCCATATTAACGACTGGGATCCCGATCAGCCGGTGGTCGTGGTTTGTCAGCTTGGACAGAAAAGCTTCAATGCGGCACATCGACTGATAGAGTCTGATTTTAGCTGCGTTTATAGTTTACAAGGTGGGTTTGAGGCATGGAAGCGCAATACTGATCATTAGTTTAGCTCATAAAATGTCACAATTTCTAACTGGCGACATAAAAGGAAGACACTATAATAATCAACAAAAAGGAGATAAGAATGCCAGAAATAACCTCACTTACCGAGCAACGTCCATCAGAAGCAAAAAGACTCCACTCGGATTCGATTAAAGCGTCGAGAATTGCACATGCAATATTTTGCAGTATCCTGCTGCTGGGTGCCATTGTGGTGTCGTTTATTGCCGAAAACTGGCTAATCGGTTCCATTGCAGCAGGAGCAGTTGTTCTTATCTTTTTAATGGGTTTTATCTGGGCAAAAAAGTCCTACCAATACACCTGGTATTGGCTAACGGATGAGGGACTGCATATTCAGCATGGCGTTATATGGAGAAATAAAACGTTAGTGCCGCGCAATCGGATTCAGCATACGGATGTTTCACAGGGACCTTTACAGCGTCGTTATAAATTGAGTAAATTTATTGTCTATACTGCAGGCACACGAGACGCCTCGGTTCCCATTGATGGATTACTAATTGAAACAGCCAACGACCTTCGTCAGGAACTGAGACAGGAAGGTGATAGCGATGCAGTCTAAGGAAGAGCGCAGACTGCATAAGTCTTCCCCAATATTTATCCTACTGGACAACGTCAAAAAGATTCTTTTTCCCATATTAATCGCACTACTAGGTCCAGGTGGATCCTACTGGGAATATGTTGCTCTGGCGATTGCTCTGGTGGTGAGTCTGGTGTCAATTGTACAGTATCGATTTTATCGCTATTGGCTTGAACCTAACCAAATTCGAGTCAAGGAAGGAGTTATATTTCGTAATGAACGCCAGGTTCCTTATAAACGAATTCAAAATCTGAATTTGTCACAGAACCCATTGCACCGAATTCTGGGGGTCGTCACTGTGCAGCTTGAGTCAGCCTCCGGGGGCAAGCCAGAAGCTGTGATCAACGTGGTTGATATGGCCGCAGTACGAGAGCTGAAAGCCATGGTACATGGTGAAAGTGATGATATTAAATCGAATCAGGATGGAACCCAGGAGCAGACTCAGCAAAAGCCTGCACTATTGAGACTCCCTTTCGGTGAAATTGTTCGCTATGGAATGATTACGAATAAAGGGCTGGTGATTCTGGCGGTAGTGTTCGGTTTTATGTCGCAATTAAGCGACGGTTTCATCAAGGACTACATTGAGACTAAGATCATTTCATTGGCAGATTGGCTAAGTGCTAGCTTTGATAGTGTCGTTGGTGATCTGGGCGCATTGACCATCGTAGTTTATGGGCTGGTAATAGGAATACTGGGGTTATTAGGTTTGTGGCTGTTATCCATCACCTTCGCCCTATTTAAGTTACATGACTTCGAACTGATTAAGCGCAACCACAAGCTCCAGGCAACAATGGGCCTGATGACGCGGATGCAGGCGACAATACCCATGTCACGCATCCAGACGCTGACGGTTCGGAACTCGTTACTGCATCGTTGGTTTAAGCGGCTAACTGTTAGCGTTGAAACGGCGGGCGGAGTTAATAATGAAAAGCAGGGACTTACCCTGAAAGAAGTTGCTCCATTGATTCGAGCATCCGAACGAAACAGCATTCTTGAAAATTTACAGCCAGAATTATCGTGGAATTCGGTAGACTGGATGCCCATCGAAAGAGCAGCCATGAAGCGTATATTGAGAAGACTGGGAGCACTTAGCCTGTTGTTAAGTGTCCCGCTCTATCTAAGCCATTGGGCCTATGCCGCAACAGCCTTTGTTATACTGATTGTATTAAGTTTTCTTTATGCCAAAGCCTATGTTAAGAATACCGCCTACTGCCTTGATCAGGATATGGTTGGATTTAAAAGTGGCGTTATTTTCAAGAAAGAAACCTATGTACGGTTAAGCAAGATCCAAACGGTAAAAGTCAAAGAAAGCCTGTTTGACCGACGGTACGGAATGGCAAAGCTGGAAGTGGATACCGCTGGGGCTATAGTAGGGGCACATCATGTTGAGATTCCCTATATTAAGCTGGATGAGGCGTTACGGATTCAGAACAAGCTAGTCCAGCGAGTCAGTAATAAGCAGTTTGTCTGGTAAGAGCGCAACTGTCGAACGTATCAAATGTGTTGCGATCAATGTTAGAATAGCGGCAATTTATAGCAGAACGCTGCTGGTAATGATGAAACAAGGGTTTTTCCATGAATAAAGATTTCCTGAATCACCTTCAAAGTGAAGTTGAAGAGATTAAAGCCGAGGGTTTATACAAGAGTGAGCGTGTCATTGATTCGCAGCAGGCTGCGGATATCCACGTGACAACCGGTGAACACGTTCTTAACTTCTGTGCAAATAACTACTTAGGCTTAGCCAATAGCCCAGAGTTGATCGAAGCGGGCAAAGCTGCATTGGATAAGCAAGGCTATGGTATGGCTTCGGTACGTTTTATCTGTGGTACTCAGGACGTGCATAAGGAACTGGAAGGTCGTATCAGCGACTTTTTAGGCATGGAAGATACCATCCTTTACTCCTCATGCTTCGATGCTAATACGGGTTTGTTCGAAACAATTCTATCCAAAGAAGATGCGATCATTTCGGACGCGCTTAACCATGCGTCGATTATTGATGGAGTACGTCTATGTAAAGCTATGCGCTACCGCTATAACAACAACGATATGGCGGATTTAGAAGAGAAATTGAAGCAGGCGGATGCCGACGGTGCGCGTTATAAGTTGATCGTTACCGATGGTGTCTTTTCAATGGATGGGATTATCGCCGATCTGAAAAGCGTGTGTGATTTAGCCGATAAATATAACGCACTAGTGATGGTTGATGATTCCCATGCTGTAGGTTTTATTGGCGATAAAGGCCGTGGCACCCATGAACACTGTGATGTCATGAACCGCGTTGATATTATTACAGGAACTTTGGGTAAGGCTCTGGGTGGCGCATCAGGAGGCTACACTTCTGCGCGAAAAGAAATCGTCGAGATTTTGCGTCAACGTTCGCGTCCCTATCTGTTCTCCAATACATTAGCACCCGTGATTGCTTCAGCCAGTTTGCGTGTACTTGATATGTTGGAAAACGGTGGTGAGTTGCGTCAAAAGCTTAGACATAACAGCGAGTACTTCCGCAAAAAAATGACGGCATTAGGCTTCGAGTTGGTACCAGGGGAACATCCGATCATTCCGGTGATGCTGGGTGATGCCAGTCTGGCCAGTAAGTTTGCTGACATGATGCTACAGGAAGGTATTTACGTTATCGGTTTCTCATTCCCTGTAGTACCAAAAGGCAAGGCGAGAATTCGCACGCAAATGTCAGCAGCACATGACATTGAACATATCGATCGCGCCATTGCCGCCTTTGAGAAAGTGGGCAAAGAGCTTGGCGTGATTCAATAACAGTAGAGACAGTTATGAAAACATTGAGTAAAGCTAAAGCGGAAAAAGGGATTTGGATGGTCGATCATCCTAAGCCGGAGCTTGGGCACAATGATGTGTTGATTAAGATAAAAAAGACAGCTATCTGCGGTACAGACATGCACATTTACCACTGGGATGAATGGGCACAGGAGACTATTCCAGTGCCGATGACTGTGGGTCATGAGTATGTTGGTGTGATTGAAGAAGTTGGTCAGGAAGTAAAAGGCTTTCAGGTTGGTGATCGCGTGTCAGGCGAAGGTCATATTACCTGTGGCTATTGTAGGAACTGTCGTGCCGGTCGTCGTCACCTCTGTCGCAATACCGTAGGTGTCGGCGTTAATCGACCGGGTGCCTTTGGCGAGTATCTGGTGATACCGGCTGAAAATGCCTACAAGATTCCAGATGACATTTCTGACGATATCGCTTCGATTCTCGACCCATTTGGTAATGCTGCCCATACAGCCCTGTCTTTTGATCTGGTTGGTGAAGATGTATTGATTACCGGCGCTGGACCTATCGGTATCATGGCTGCGGCTATCGCGAAACATGTTGGTGCGCGTCATGTGGTGATCACGGACATGAACGATTACCGTCTTGATCTGGCTAAGAAAATGGGCGCCACGCGTACCGTTAATGTGACCAAAGAAAAATTGCAGGATGTAATGGATGAGTTGGGTATGACGGAAGGATTCGACGTCGGTCTTGAGATGTCGGGTGCTCCACCTGCTTTTAAATCCATGCTGGATACCATCAATCATGGCGGTAAGATTGCGATGCTGGGAATTCCATCAAGCGATATGGCGATTGACTGGAATCAGGTAATCTTTAAGGGTTTGGTCATCAAAGGGATTTATGGTCGTGAGATGTATGAAACCTGGTACAAAATGATTGCCATGCTTCAGTCAGGATTGGATTTGAGCCCGATCGTTACTCATCGCTTTGATGTTAGTGACTTCGAAGAAGGCTTTGAGACTATGGCCAGTGGCCAGTCGGGCAAAGTGGTACTGAGCTGGGACTAATCCTTGTTATCTTTCATCATAAAAAGCTGGAACGAGTTAACTAAACAGGAGCTCTACCAGCTTTTACAACTGCGCTCCGAAGTATTTGTAGTAGAGCAGGAGTGTGCCTACCAGGATTTGGACGGGCAGGATGAAGAGGCCATGCATCTTCTGGTTACTGAGCCAAATAAGGCGCTATTGGGCTACGCCCGAATATATAGCTCATCGATTGAGAAAGAAGCTGTTCAGGCCATAGGTCGTGTTTGTGTCAGAGAGTCAGAGCGTGGTGAAAGTATCGCTCGGCGTATGATGGAAGTAGCGCTGGAATATATTGAGCGTCATCACAAGCAAGCAATAACGGTTAGTGCTCAGGCCTATCTGGAAAATTTTTATCAGCAGCTGGGTTTTAATAGCGTGTCGGAACCTTATCTGGAAGATGGTATCCCACACATACGGATGATAAGAGATAAGCAGTAATTATGTTGAAAGACTTTTTAGCTCGTGCAGGTTGGATGACTAAAGTTTTAGTTGGGATCAGTGTGGTAGTTTCAGTCTTGACTCTATCCGGGACAAATCAGCTGACAGGCTACCTGACGTTTGACTGGCAGTTGATACTAGAAGGTCAGATACATCGTCTTATTACACCTATCTTTTTGCACTTCATGATTGGTTCTCTGCCAATCCACCTGTTGTTTAATATGATGTGGCTATGGGATCTGGGTGGCTCCATTGAAAAAGAGCGAGGACCCTGGTATCTGCTGGGGTTAGTGATGGTTATTGGTATTGCCTCTAATATGGCCCAGTATTTTGGCGAACTATGGATGGAAGGCTACGTCAGTCCCCGATACATATTTGGTGGAATGTCAGGTGTGGTATTCGGTCTATTAGGTTTTATCTTTATGCGCCGGAAGTTTGATCCTTTCTTCCGTGTTGAACTTCACCCGGGTATCATGCAGTTTATGATGATCTGGCTGGTACTGGGGTTTGTACTGAATTCCACAGGCATGATAGGCATTGCTAATGCCGCGCATTTAATTGGCCTGGTAGCAGGTGGGGCACTGGGCGTACTAACCGCAAAAATAAAAGCATTTTGAGCCAGACTTTATGATGTATAAACGTATCAGTATTGATGAAGTAAACAAGCTAAGTCAACAAAAGCCGATAAACGTGATTGATATTCGTGATCCTCAGGCTTTTGCCGCAGGGCATATGCCTCAGGCTATAAATATTAATAACCAGAATGCCGGGGACTATATTGAGAAAACTGATAAAACAAAGCCGCTGATAGTGGTTTGCTATCATGGCCACAGCAGTCAGCCGGCGGCGCAATATTTCGCTGCTCAGGGTTTTGAAGAAGTGTATAGCATGGATGGTGGTTTTGAAGTTTGGAAGCTCAACAATCCTGTAGAGTCCGGGTAATAACAAAGCCTCGTACTCAGGCTGAAAAAGTCTCCATCGAATCATTATCCAGCTCACTGCCGAGGATCTCTTTGGCTCTGATAAGATTTTCCTCATCGACCATCAACGGAACCTCGCCTACTGCAGCGCCATAGGTGTTGTGGAAGCCTTCATGAAAAATAGTCGCTTCAATACCATGGCTTTCCAGCAGGCCTTTCGCGATATGTGCCTGCATCGTGTCAGCGTAGGTTTCAACAACGGTTAAAGCCATCACTATCTCCTTGTATGTGCAGAATGAATAATAACCATATCTCTATTAAGTCATGCGCGACTAGGGTTTGTAAATAGAATCCAGTACAATAAGTTTAACATTCACCGTGAGTCTTGCTATGGACTTTACTTATTGGCGTAGCGCCGATGACTCTGTTATACAACAATTACCGTATCATATCGCAGAGTGGGTTGCTGAGTTTGGCTCATTAACTCAAAAATTATCTCACTACGCTGATCCCGTTCGCTTAGAATTGTTAAAAGAAGCAACGGATATCGCAACTGAAAACGAGCAGCAACTGCTGGGTTTAACCAAGCGATCACAAAGCCAAATCAGGGAAGTGACGCTATACGGGCCCTCGCAGCCTTGGATTTATGCACGCACAGTGGTCCCAGTTGCAAACAAGGAGCTGTTAACGGAGTTAGGCGAAAAGCCGCTGGGTAGTATTCTCTTCACGTCGAGTGAACTGCGCAGACAGTCGCTTGAAGTAAGACAGTTACAACAAGGTGATGAATTATTTGAAGAAGCGTTACTGCAGGTAACTGGAAATGAAAAGTCAGAATACCTGTGGGCCAGACGCTCTGTTTGGGGGAGTGGTGAGACGGATGATGACAAGAAGAGTAACAAGCTGTTATTAGTTGAAGTTTTCCTGCCAGACTCACCGCTATATGATAAATAAAAGCATGAAGCTAATCATGAAAATAGAATTAAAAAAAGAAAACTGGAAGTATTATCTGAAACTAATGCGTTTCGATAAACCAATAGGGACCTGGCTACTACTCTGGCCCACGTTATGGGCATTGTGGATAGCAGCGGAAGGTGTGCCAAATTGGTGGGTCTTAACGGTTTTCGTTCTGGGCGTATTTCTGATGCGATCAGCCGGCTGTATTATTAACGATTATGCGGACAGAAATTTTGACGCACACGTTGAGCGTACTCAGGCCAGACCCTTGGCGCTAAAGCAAGTAACACCAAATGAAGCGTTAACTTTGTTCGGAGCGCTGGTACTGGTAGCTTTAGTTTTAGTTCTTACATTAAACTTACTAACCATAAGCCTGAGTGTTGTGGCGGTATTACTGGCTGCCAGTTATCCTTTTATGAAGCGCTATACCTACTATCCTCAGGTGGTTTTGGGAGCGGCTTTCGCTTGGGGTATCCCGATGGCCTTTGCCGCTATTCAGGGAAGCGTACCCATTATCAGTTGGCTGATATATGTCGCGACTTTATTGTGGGTATTAGCCTATGACACGCTGTATGGCATGGTAGATAGAGAGGATGATCTGAAATTAGGGCTGAAATCTACTGCAATACTGTTTGGTGACATGGATTTGATGTTGATCACCTTTATTCAGTCCATTTTCATATTGGGAATGTTACTTCTAGGTCAGCAGCTGGAGCTGTCGTTTTATTATTACCTGGGGTGGTTGGCATCGGTGTTACTCATTACCAGACAGATATGGCGTTGTCGCAACCGGGATAAACAGGAGTGCTTCAACGCCTTTTTGAATAATAATTATGTTGGCTTAGCTTTTTTCCTCGGCCTTGTCCTCCACTACTGGCTCAGGGCTTAACATTTTACTTTGACGTAAACTGCGCGAGGCCTTTTGCAACCCCTGTTGTAGAGGAACACTAAGCAAGTTGAGCACTGCTGAATAAAGCGTTTCACATTGCTGGGTGGGCCTCATACCTGATCCTTCTTTATGATGAACCCAGCCCTCGTCTTTGAGCACTTTTGCCAGATTTTTGAACAGGTTTTTATCAAAAAACTCAGGTGCGTTAATACTATGGAGTGCTGCTATTCGCTGGGCAAGTTTCTGGCTTTCCTGCTCAAGCTCCGCTCGACGCAACGTTTCGTGATCCTGAAGGCTGTGCAGCATGGTTAAACTTATGGCATAGCGCTGTAATGCGGGCTGGATTGCCTGAGCCAAAGTCATTAAGCGAGACCAGTTAGGGTCTTCATCTGTCGCAGAGTGAATTTTGGTACCTTTTTCCTGTAGCAATCCCAAAGAGATAAGGCTCTCAATAATTTTATCAACCTGTTGGCTGACGTCATCCCGGTGCCAGCGAATGTAAAGTTCTTGGTATAGGAATGGATAAATCAATTTGACATATCCCTTAATTTCATCACGAGTGACGTGATCGTGACGTTGGAAAACGGCGGCGATTAAAGACGGTAGTGCATAGATATGCAAAATGTTATTACTGTAGTAAGTTGATAAAATCGCTTCATCACCCTCAATGAAAACAACATCCCCAGCAGGATCAGTAAACTCCTGGACCATACCAAGTTTGAGTGCAGTCTGTAGTAATTCCTGACCACTGTTTTGCGGCAAGTTAGTGTAATCACTGTAGGGCGCAGATTTGGCCAGAGTGATCAGCATGTCGAGGTGAGAAATGAGTTCGTTTTTATCCATCGCCTGCCTTGGAGTTGCCAACAGGCTTAAACTCACCAGGCAGATACTGTTGACGCTAGAAGCAGAGTTGATACGGCGATTGATCTCATCACCGAGCTCGGCGACCGTGTTCGACATCCATTCGGGACGTTCTTCCTGATTATTAGAGGCATCGCGCCAGTCAATATTGCGTTGCTGCAGAAACTCTTGAAGATTAAGGGGTTCACCAAAATTTAAATAGACCTTGCCATAAAAGCGTTTGAGAGCTTTACGGACACCTAATAATTGACCAAATGATTCTTTCTGCTTACGTTTACCACGCAGCTCTCCAACGTAACTTTTTCCCTCAAACATACGTTCATAACCGATATAGACCGGAACAAACAGAATTGGCTTTTTGAGACCGCGTAACAAGCTTTGGACAGTCATTGCCAGCATACCGGTTTTGGGTGAAAGTAGTCGACCGGTTCGGCTACGGCCACCTTCCTGAAAATACTCTACGGGTATACCTTTGTTGAATAATCGATAGAGATATTCATTGAATACTGCCGTATATAATCGGTTGCCACGGAAGCTACGGCGAAGAAAAAAGGCCCCTCCACGACGCAAAATGGAACCGACAGGCCAAAAGTTAAGGTTGATGCCGGCAGCAATATGGGGTGGAGCTAAACCTTCATGATAAAGCTGATAAGACAGTAACAGATAGTCGGCATGGCTTCGGTGACAGGGAACATAAATAATTTCATGGTCTTTGGCCATCTGACGAACCTGACGCAGATTATTCACTTCTATGCCCGCGTAAATCTTATACCAGACTCGAGTAAGCAATCCTGATAAAAAGCGAATCATGCGAGGACTAAAGTTAGCAGCGATTTCTTTAACGTATTTCCCGGCTTCTTTCTCCATCTCAGCAGCTGAGCGTTTGTTTTTGCCTTTAGACTGTTCTCTTTGAATGACCTGCTGTACTGAATCAGCCGCAACAATCCCATCGATTAGTTCCCGTCGATTTTCGGTTCGTGGGCCAACCGTAGCTACCCAGGCACGATTGAAATGTACTCTTAAGATACGACTGATTTTATGGGCATTTTTAAAAGGCTCAAGATCAAGATTAATATCAGGTGAATTGAGTTGAATTGGTTGGCCGTACTGAAGGAGGCATTGACGGCCTGAAAATAGCAAGATCAGGAACTTGCCGAAATAGCCTGACTCTTCAATACTGGAAATAAAATAGCGCAGAAAAGATTTCTCTTTTCCCGGGTTTCTACCCCAATAAACGGATACTGGAACAAGCTTGTAATTTATTTCAGGGTTAGCCTTCTGTGCCTTGAGTAATTTAACTATGCTCGATTTGTGAGCATCATTCTCTTTATGACGGCGAAAAATACTTGGGCGATTATTGAGAAATAAACAACTGCCTTTGGCTGGTATGGATAGATTCTGATCAGTTGCTTTACCTACAGGAAGCTCGAGTTGTACGCCTTGTCTGCGTAGCAGTTCTATTGAGGTCATGGACTGTGTTCTTAGCACATAGACAATATGATCATCAGATGACAAATGAAACTCGGCCTGTGGATCGGTAGGCGCACGCTTCTCACGCACCAGTAACTTTAACGGTAAACGTAGTAAGGCTAGGGAAAAATGCTTTAAACCTGAAGATAAGGACATAAGTGAACGCAACCTATTAAAGTAATAATTGAACGGGTTCAGGGTGACTCAAAAAATCTCGGGGACTGGCGCTGTAGCCATATGCACCTGACTGATACACGGCAATAATATCACCAATTTCAGCTTTTGGCAGGGTGATGTTGGCACCTAAGATATCCAGGGGAGTGCATAGCGGACCCACCACATCCACGATCTCCTGCTCTGTATGCTCCATTTTAGTAGCGACAGCAAGAGGGTAATTTTTTCGAATAATTTGGCCGAAATTTCCTGAAGCTGCGAGATGATGATGCATACCGCCATTGGTAATCAGGAATCGCTTGCCCCGTGAATCCTTGGTATCAGTAACCTGACATAGATAGAGACCTGCATTACCAACCAGATAACGACCTAGTTCAAGGATAATTTCACAGTCCTTGAGCCAGCCGCTGTGTTTTTGTCTTAAAACCTTTAAGTTGCTGGAAATCGAATCGAGTTCCAGCGGTGTGTCACCCGGGAAATATGGGATGCCAAAACCACCGCCAATGTTAAGGTGTTGTAGATCGAGCTGATACTCTTCCACCAGCCGAGATACCAGTGCAAAAATATTATCATGGGCGCTGATTATAGACTCTGGCCGAAGATTTTGTGAGCCGGTGAAAACGTGCAGTCCCTGCAGCTCAGTGAGAGGGCTCTGCAACAATGTCATGACTTCAGGAAGTTGCTCGACATCAATTCCAAACTGTTGAGCACCACCGCCCATTTTCATACCTGACGATTTCAACTCAAAATCAGGATTGAGACGTAGAGCTACGGGAGCTTTCATACCCAGCCGTTCAGCCAGGGCAGTAATTCGATGTAATTCTGTTTTAGATTCGATATTAAGCGTAATCCCACTGACTATGGCCATGGCAATTTCGCTTTCTGATTTGCCGGGTCCAGCAAAGCTCATTTTTTGAACGGGCATATCGGTGGCGATAGCGAGTTGTAATTCTTTACCGGAAGCAACGTCAAGACCATCCACCATTCCAGCCATAAAGCTGACCAGAGGTGGATATGGGTTGGCCTTGATAGCATAGTGTAAGCTGATATTTGGGAAAAAATGACGCAAACGCTCCACATTAGAGCGAATCACAGCTTTATCATAGACATAACAGGGGGTCTGACCGGCTAAGGTTACCACTTGATTGACAGTTTTACCGGCAATCAGGAGCTCATCGCCTCTGTTCGAAAACTGATCCATTGTTGCGTGTTGTTTTGATGTCAATTTGGCCACCTTGAATCAATTATATTACTGACAGGCAGACTTAGAGCTGCTCATTGTCCAGAAATTGGTATTGTCTATGTAGAGCCGGGCGATCAATCTTACCATTAGGGTTACGAGGCAAATGATCCACGAACTCGATGTATTTAGGTTGCATAAAATTTGGCAACTGCTGCTGACAATAACGTTTAATTGCTTTAACGGTTTCTTCTTTATTGTCGGAAGCTGTTTTTACTACAAGCAGTATTGCTTGTCCGAGTTGCTTATCTTTAACCCCAACAGCAGCAACCTCCTGGAGGCCGTCAAAACCATATAGTGCGTCTTCGATCTCTGCCGGGCTTATTCTATAACCAGAACATTTTATCATATCGTCCTGGCGACCAATAAAGTATAAAAAGCCATCTTTATCACGTTTTACAGTATCTCCAGACCAAACCGCGGTTTCGTCTCTATACTTCCCTATGGACAGTGGCTTAAATCGTTTGGCTGTTTTTTCAGGTGCATTCCAGTACCCTAGACTAACATGGACGCCACGATGAACCAGTTCGCCTGGCTCGTCGATACCACACTCGGTGCCATCCTTCCTTAATACAAGTATATCTGCGTTTGGAATGGCCTTACCTATTGAGGTGGGGCGTCTTTCAAGTTCGGCGGGATCTAGATAGGTCGAACGGAAAGCTTCAGTAAGTCCATACATTAAAAAAGGTTTGGTATTAGGTAGTGCCTGCTGTAACTGACGCAATGTGGATTCTGGCATAGCACCACCACTATTTGTGATATAGCGTAGGCTATCTTTAGCTGCCTGAGGCCATTCGAGAGTGGAAAGCTGAACCCACAAAGGTGGGACTGCAGCAAGCCCGGTAATCGAATGTTTCTCAACTTGTCGAATAACGTCCCTGGGCAGCAGATACTCCATCAACACCACTTTGGCACCAACCAGTAATGCCGTAGTGATTTGACTTAGGCCGTAGTCGAAGCTAAGTGGCAAAACCGCAAGGAGGGTATCTTCTGATGTATTCTCAAGATACTGGCTGACACTTTGAGCGCCAGCTATTAGGTTCTGGTGAGAAAGACAGACTCCCTTGGGTTGCCCGGTAGAGCCAGACGTATACAATATAGCAGCCAGATCAGTCAGAATCCGACGCCGGGATTGGTGACCCATATCGGCTTCTGTCATCAGCTCTTGCCATGAGTGGGCCTGTTGGTGGGCGAGTTCAAATTCTGTCGAATCATCGACCAGTAAAAGGTGACGTAAATCCTCGCATTCTGAATAAATGCTTTGTAGGATCTTGGCACGTTGGCTACTTGTCACTATGAGCTCAATATTACAATCTTGAGCGATATAACTGACCTGAGGGGCTTTCAGTAACGGGTTAATCGGAACAAAAACAAGCCCAGCGCGACTAGCGGCAAATAAAGCAATAACAGACTCAACTTGCTTGGGTAAATAAATACCAATTCGGGAATTAGGCGCTAGACCAAGGGCTATAAGCCGGTCAGCCAAAATAGAGATGCTGCGCTCTAGCTGTTGATAATTCAGTTGTTGTTTGTTGTCGTCTACGGCAAGCTTATCAATAAAGGCTTGGCTGCTGATTGAGACAATATCGTCAAACTGACAAAGCATTCGCTGTCCGTTATTGTTAATAAATAATAATTGCTGACATTTTAGCGGTTTCCGCCTATAACGTCAGCTAAACGAGAGAAAATTGTGGCCTGTCGAAGGCGGGCTATGGAGACTAAGGGACTCATTGATGAGATTATTGTGGTACATCGTTATATTCTTTATTGCATACGGCTCCCTGTACCCGTTTAATTTTGACTTCTCTCGGCCAATACCAGCCGATCTGGGCGAGTGGTTAATGAACTGGGAGCAGCGAACCATACGCTCGGATGTCATAGCTAATATACTACTGTTTATCCCATATGGCTTTTTAGGTGCTCTTTCCATTCAGCAGCAGCGTAGGCGCCATCTGCTATTTTCAATTGCGGTGATGCTGATAGTGGGGATCATCTTTGCTTTCTGTTTGCAGTTTATTCAATTTTATTTACCATCAAGAGTCTCTCATGCTGCTGATGCTTTGCTAAATGCTGTAGGAATTCTTATTGGTATTGCCTTAGCAGCTTATACCAATAGTCAACGTATGAAGAGGATGATTCCAGCAGGTTTAAGATTAGCTATATCACCAGCATTCCTAGTGTTGTTCTTATGGATTGGATGGCAGTTTTTCCCCTATATGCCAGTTTTTGAAAGTCAGCAGTTTGGTCAGAGTCTCGATACTATCGTGAAGAGTACTTGGTCATTGTTTGCCTGGTTTCAATACGTATTGATGTGGCTTGTATTTTACCATTTGCTCAAGGAGATGATGGGTAAAGACTTCCGCATTGGATTCATTGTCTTAATCTCAATATTTTTAATCATCATAAAGTTAGCGATGTATCGCTCGCAAATGGGCTGGAGTGAAGTGACTGCAATTCCGCTGGCGGTAATATTGCATCATTTGCTGGCTCAGCGATGGATGATTCCAATGTTGGCCATTAGCAGCACGCTGCTCTTATTATGGAACACAATTTATCCACTGTCGTTCCAGCAACATATGAATAATTTCCAGTGGCTACCTTTTGATGATTTCCTGAAAGGATCAACCTGGTATAACCTGAGCGAGTTAATAGAAGAGTCTTTAATATTATCTTCCATAGGTTACTTTACAGCAAAATGGTGGCGGAATTATCGTAGTTCTGGACTATTCCTGCTGTGCTTAGCCATCGGTATTACGCTTGTACAGCTGTTCCTGGTTGGCAAGCAACCAGACATCACTCTGAGCGTGATGGCATTGGTGATTGGGATTTTATTGGAGCGGTTGAAGTCAATTCAAACTGCACACTGAAATCCCTCTCAGTGAAACAGTACAGTCAAACAAACTATGGTTGATACAAAGTATAGAGTTCGTTTTCTTCCAACGAGACGCGGTGAGTTAAAACTTCACCAACTGTCTGATAGTCGTCTGGAAAATGAGTATTAAGCTGTGCCATTGGCAGCGGCTCAGAATACTTCTTACAGAACTTAACTACCGCATTAGCGATATCATTCATTTCAGTTCTGAAGTCACGAACCAATTGCATTGATGTACTATCATTCGATAAGTTCTGCTCCAGATATACGTAAAATTTTACGTTTTCTTTTAATAAATGCGCTTGAAAATCACGCTTAAACTGCATGATTAAAGAAGACAGTTTTTTTGGGTTATTAGCCTCAAAGCCATGTTCCCAAATCTGCCCAAAAAGTGTTACCAGGTGGCTGTGATCATTTTTCAGGTTATCAACTAATCCAGGATCAAATTGAATTCCTTTTTTGTTTTTTGGTGCGACACTTGGCGTTGGTCTTGGAGGCGTAATTGGTTGCTCCTCGACCTTGGGTCTTTTGGTAAAAAAATCTTTAATAAACCCCATCGTAGTTTTCCTCAGCAAATGTTATTTCAGTCTTAGTCCACCCTAAGTAGACACGAAAATCTTATTCTTTTCAATGATTATAACTTATTAAAAAATAAGAAAATAATGCGTTTTTGCATTATGCAGCATTGCATTGACATCAATTCATATTTGCAGAATTAAATGAATATCAAATTTTAATGATAACTAGGTCATAAAAAAAATAAAAAAGACTCTGGATATTGTGGATTTTTAGCAGGTGCTGTGATTAGTAGAAAGAGAACATTTTAAAAATTGTTCAAGGAATAATATTAAGTCAAATACGCATCAAGACTTTAAGAAGATGCATAAAAATAATTTTGTGAGGAGCCACCATGTTGAAAGAAAAATTAGCTGATTTGAACTATAAGCTGTCCCACCATGAAACGTATCAGGCATTAAATAGTGCAAAAAGTGTGAAAACATTTATGGAGTACCATATTTATGCGGTTTGGGACTTCATGACACTATTGAAATCACTGCAGCAACGCCTAACTTGTGTTGATATTCCATGGGTTGAGTCGAAACAGGATGCGGAAGTTGTTCGTTTTATAAATGAAATCGTTATTGGGGAAGAGAGCGACTTGGATCCGGAAGGTAATGCCATCAGTCACTACTCTTTGTACATTAAAGCGATGAAAGAAGTTGGTGCGGATACCAGCCAGGTTGAACGATTCATCGAAACACAGGATCTGAGTTTGATTCCTGAGGGTGCAAGAGAATTTGTCGACTATAACCTACGCATTGCCAGAGATGGTACAGACGAGGAAGTCGCTTCGGCTTTTTTATATGGTCGTGAAAAGCTTATTCCGGAAATGTTTACTGCGATTAAAGATGTCATGTCTACAGAGCAGGTAGACTGTCCAACGCTAATTTATTATTTAGAACGTCACATTGAACTGGATGGTGATGAGCATGGTCCTTTGGCTGAAAAATGTTTACAGGCATTATGCGGTGATGATCAGCAAAAGTGGCAGAAAGCGGCTTCTGTCGCAGAGGAAAGCTTAAAGCTGCGTTCGAGTTTGTGGGATGCTGTTCTGGTGGCCATTAATCAAGAACAGGAAAAAGCTGCATAAAATCCTCAGTAGTCTTAGTCTATAGATAAGCGGCAAGTCGGCCATGGAAGGCCATGGCTATGCCGCTTACATAGAAGTCGCGGTAAAGTTTCTGTAAAATAGCTGAAAAAACCACTTTCAATGAATTATGCAGAAAACAGTAATCGCACCGTCCATCCTATCCGCTGACTTTGCACGTTTGGGTGAGGAAGTCGCTAATATCCTAAAGTCTGGAGCTGACTGGATTCACTTCGATGTGATGGATAATCACTATGTTCCAAACCTGACCATTGGTCCTATGGTATGTAAAGCTCTTCGTGATTACGGTATCGAGGCTCCTATCGATGTCCATTTAATGGTTGAGCCTGTCGATCGCATAATCCCAGATTTTGCTAAGGCTGGTGCAACCTATATTAGTTTTCATCCAGAAGCCTCTAAGCATGTTGATAGGACGATAGCCCTTATTAAAGAACATGGCTGTAAAGCCGGTGTTGTTTTAAACCCAGCTACTCCCGTGAGCGTTCTTGAGTATATTATTGATAAAGTGGATTTAGTCTTATTGATGTCGGTGAATCCAGGCTTCGGTGGACAAAGCTTTATTCCGTCGACTTTATTAAAATGCCAGCAGGTAAGAGAGCTTATCGATCAAACAGGCCGTGACATTCGTCTGGAAATTGATGGTGGTGTAAAGGTTGATAATATCAAAGAAATTGCAGCTTGCGGTGTAGATACCTTTGTTGCTGGATCAGCTATTTTTAATGCTGAAGATTATCAGAAAACCATCACTGAAATGAAAGCCAACGCTGAGAAAGGGTATGCTCAATAAATGAGCGGATTGCCCAAACCAAAACTAGTCATCTTCGATCTGGATGGCACACTGGTTGACAGTGCCGCTGATATTGCTTTGGCGGCTAACCGTACCTTCGCTGGCCTGGAGTTACCCGAGCAATCGCTACCACAGATAAAGCAATGGATTGGCGGAGGGGCCCAAATCTTTGTTGAAAAAGCGCTTAGCTTTTTCAATCAGTCGGAACGCTTTGCCCCAGCCTACGAGCTATTCATGGAGCACTACCGAGCTGTACCTGCCGATAGCAGTAATATATTTGACGGAGTGGAGAGTTTCTTAGAACACCTCTACCAACAGCAGATAGCAATGGCCGTCGTCAGTAACAAACCTCATGAACTGATCCCTCCAATTCTGCAGCATCTGCAAATTGAACACTATTTTGATCGAGTACTTGGTGGGGATAGTTTAACCTTGAAGAAACCGGAGCCAGAGCCGCTTCTGCACGTTTGTCGTCATCACCAGGTAGACCCGGCAGAGTGCTGGATGGTCGGTGACTCGAGTAAAGATGCCGATGCAGCAGAAAGAGCGAAGATGCCGTTTATTGGAGTCAGTTACGGTTATGCCATGACTGATATCGATATCCGTCCTCAGCAAGTGCCTCATAAGGTTGTTGATAACCTGTCGCAACTCATTCCATTGATAAATGCGGAGCAAGAAGTCTATGCGTAAAGTATGGTGGATATTCGCCGTCTTAATGGTTCTAACAACATTTATTCATTACATTAATGACCAAACCGCGATAGAGCAATGTCTGCAAGCAGGTGGAAGCTATCATTACGATGATGACTTCTGTTCAAAAAAAGATATTTATGAAGGTGAAACTGGCTTTATCAGTAACCACACCGGTTTAGTGGTGATGCTACTACTGAGTGTGGTGTTTGGTATTGCCAGTATCTGGATAACACCACCGCAACAGAGAAAAAAATTATTGATGGTGGATAATTACGATTCATTCACTTACAACCTGGTACAGTACTTTGGTCAGCTTGGACTGGACGTGATGGTAAAACGTAATGATGAGTTAAGCATTGAGGAAGTAAAAGAGCTGAAGCCTCATTATATCGTTATTTCACCCGGACCCTGCACACCCAATGAGTCGGGTATATCGCTTAAAATCATCGAAGAGCTAGCTTCGGACTATCCGATTTTGGGAGTGTGTCTTGGGCATCAGGCCATGGCGCAGGTTTTTGGCGGAAAGATAATTCAGGCCAAACAGGTGATGCATGGTAAGACGTCGCCGATTTACCATGAGAACAAAGGAGTGTTCAAAGGTCTTCCAAATCCTCTGGAGGCGACTCGATATCATTCGCTGGTGGTCGATACGCCCACCTTACCTGAAGAGTTTGAAGTCACAGCATGGACTGAGGATGAAGAAGGTGAACTTGAGTATGTCATGGGTATTAAACATAAAACCCTAAAGCTTGAAGGAGTGCAGTTTCATCCTGAGTCAATCTTGAGTGAAAAAGGCCATCAGCTGCTGAAAAACTTCATCGAAGAAAATAAACCGCAATAAAAAAAAGCCCTGCGTTTGCAGGGCCTAAGATTTAGTTGCAACGATTAATCTAGTCGACAGTTATCTAGCACCGTAGATAACCATAGTTTTACCCTTCACGTGAATATGGTCCTGTTCTTCAAGGGCCTTTAATACACGGCCAACCATTTCACGAGAGCAACCAACAATACGGCTTAGTTCCTGACGAGTCACTTTAATCTGCATCCCGTCTGGGTGTGTCATCGCGTCAGGCTCCTTCGCCAGCTCTAAAAGCGCGTGAGCTACACGGCCTGTGACGTCGAGGAAGGCCAGATCGCCAACTTTACGGCTGGTTTTTTGCAAGCGAGTTGCTAACTGAGTTGCTAGCTTAAATAAAACATCCGGATTTTCTTTGGTTAGCTGACGGAATTTGTCATAGCTTATTTCCGCTACTTCACACTCGGTTTTAGTACGTACCCATGCCGTACGATCGTGTTCATCGGTAAATAAACCCATCTCACCAAAGAAGTCGCCAGGATTAAGATAAGCAAGTACCAGTTCGCGGCCTTCATCGTCTTCAATAAGGACGGTTACAGAACCCTCCAGCAAGAAATATAAAGTGTTGGATGAATCGCCTGCGTAAATTAATGTACTTTTGGTTGGAAAACGGCGCCTTTGACAATGGTTCAGGAACCACTGAATGGTCTCGTCTTGTGCCAGATGATAAGGTAACGCCATACGTATTTCCTATTTTCTTGTAATCATTCAAAATATAGCATGAAATCTTAGTGCCGTGCCTCTTTAAAATCAAATTTGTTGTGGCACTATATAGCCTCTAAAAGCTTTAACTGAGTCACAAATCATTATGAAAGTAACTGTCGACTGGGTCAATGACCTTAATTTTATTGGTAAAAATAGCAAAAGACAAAATGTTATGTTCGGCGGGGAGGGCGACTATGTCTCTCCAATGGAGAATTTATTGATGTCTATCGGTGCCTGCTCTTCGGTAGACGTAGTTATGATTCTACAAAAAGCCAGACAAAATATTACAGGCTGTCACTGTGAAGTGGAATCTGAGCGTGCGGACGAGCCACCAAGACGCTTTACAGCATTAAAGCTACATTTTGTAGTGCGAGGCAAAGAATTATCAACCAAGCAGGTGAAAAAAGCGGTAGACCTGTCAGTAGAAAAATATTGTTCGGTCATGCACTCGCTGGATCCCAGTATGCCGGTTAAGACCAGTTTCGATATAGTTCCCGTATAAGGAGAAAGTTTCATGAGAAGGCCATCGCAACACCTGGGTATGCGCCATTTGGCGCTTTTTGTCGACAACTTAGAGGCTGTTGAGCACTTTTACGTCGATTTGCTTGGGATGGACGTCGAGTGGCGACCTGATGAAGATAACGTCTATTTAACTTCTAAGGGTCATGATAATCTGGCGCTCCATCGTAAGCAGCCAGAGCTGGATACGTCAGGGGGGCAGAAGCTTGATCACCTTGGTTTTATCATGAATACGGCTGAAGAAGTGGATGAATGGTATGAGTTTTTGAAGCACCATGGTGTAAAGATGCTAACGGAGCCCCGCCGTCACCGCGATGGCGCGACCAGCTTCTACTGTCTCGATCCGGATGGGAATCGGGTGCAGATGATTCATCATCCGCCAATTGTTTCGAGCCTTACTAGCTCCTGATCGTCGGCAATTCATTGTTTTAACCACAAGTAGAAAGTTATACCCTTTTCTTTGCTTGTCCAAAGAAAAGGGTGAAAAGAAAAGACACCCCCAGACGTTAGGCCCTCTGGGCTTCCCTCGTTCAAGTAAGTTACTTACGCGTCGTCAAACTCGACGTCCTATCTCGTTTTGACTAAATTGGGCTATCCTGCCCAATTTACGCTATAACTTGCTTTTACTCGGCTAACTTTAGGGGGAAACTTGGTAGTGCCTGAAGAGATATTGTTTTACATTGCGTTCATTAATTTGATTACTATTCATGAGTACCATCCCAACCTGAACGACTCCAAACTTTTTGAACACGGGCCAAAGTTTCATCAGTCATAGCATTCTTCCAGACCCCGCCAAGTAAAAAAGCAAATTTAGGATCTTTCTTAGCTTGAGTTTCAACCTTAGAAATAAAAGCCTCAATATTGGTTGCTAAGTAATCTTCAAGGGGACCAGCAGCCAAAACTGAAAGTACTGTCATTGGTGGGTCCTTAGCAAGAATAGCTAGAATGATATCCCATAGTTTTTCCGGCTCACTAATTGTGATTGATAAGATTAAATCATCTGCCCAAGCAAATGGTGAAGTTTCTATAACTCGAGAAAGTTCGTCAATGTCTCCATCAAATGCTTGTAGATGACACTGTATAAAATCATTGGCGATAGTCTCTAGTTCAATTTTTGTCATTAAGGAAATTATTTTTTTAGGTTTATAGTTGACGTGTCCGGATACTTCCCTGTCCATAAGCCAAATGATTCGGCTCCTTGTTCAATTAACATGCCCAGACCATCGAACTGGTGGGAGGTGAACCCTTTGGCTGCAGTTAGGAACTGTCCTGCTTTATCTCCGTAGTTCAGGTCGTAAGCAACGGCATCTGGGGCAAAGGTTATTTGTTGAAGAAACTTGTCGGCGTTAAAGCTGACGGAATTGACAATAAGATCCATGGCTATGGATTTATCATACAGCTGAATCGTGCCGAGATGAGATAAGTCTTTGGCCAGCTGTTCAGCTTTTGATTGTGTACGGTTAATGAGATACACCTCGAAACCGTCGAGTAATAACGCCTGGGCAATACAGCGAGCAACGCCACCAGCGCCTAGAAGGACTGCACGTTTGTGAGCAAAGTCGATGCTGAAATTCTTTTGCTTGTGGTACAGGTCACGCAAAAAGCCCATGCCATCGGTACTATCACCGAGAATACCTTCAGGTGTAAAAACTAAAGTATTCACACTATTGGAGTCTTTGGCGCGATCGGTTATCAGATCGGCGTACTCTAAAGCGTCACGTTTAAAAGGTGCGGTGACGTTGAGGCCCTTGCCTCCAGATTGAAAGAAGTCATTAAGAACACGGCTGAAGCCTTTTGTACTCGGACAATATTTTGAGTAGACAATATCAATACCGAACTGCCGCGCGAATTGCTGATGTAGCCGCGGTGACATGCTGTGTGAGATAGGGTTTCCAACTACCCCGTAGCGAAAGGGTTTACTCATATTGATAGTTTAACGTCTTACTGTATTAATCCGAAAATAATATATAACACGATACTAATACCACCAGCAGTTAAAGCGTAGGGAAGCTGCGTTTTGACATGATCCAATAAGTCACAACCCGCAGCCAGAGATGAAATCACGGTAGTATCAGAAATCGGTGAGGCATGGTCACCAAAAACGGCACCGCCGAGTACCGCACCCAGCACCAGACTTGGAGAAATTCCAAGAGCCAGAGCCAGTGGTACAGCGATCGGAATTAAAATTCCAAAGGTGCCCCATGAGGTTCCTGTGGTAAAAGAAATAAAGCCTGCTAAGACAAAAATTAATGCGGGAATTAACCACAATGGAATAAAGTCACCAACTGCCTGTGCGACAAAGGGGCCAGTTTCCAAATCACCCATAGCTGAGGATAAAGCAAAAGCTAATAGTACCAAAGTAACCAAGGGTAATAAGTTGCCCAGACCTTTGAAGGATTCGGCCATCAAAGATTTGGTGGAATGTTTACCGTCGTATCGAAGTAGCAAAAAGGCCAATATGGTGGACAGTATGACCGACCATAGAACCGATTCTGAGCCAGAGCCCTGTCGCAAGTCACCGTCACCAGTAATAAACATAAATACTAAAATACTGACAACCATGAAAATTAGCGGTGCCAGCATGTACCGTTTTTTGGTTGCCTGAGGCAACGTGCTTTCTATTTCCTGAGGCTCTATATCACGCTCCATGCTTTTCATCGGACCGTATACTCTGGTACTGAAGACGGTGTAGAAAACGATAAGCAACGTCACAATGGCATAGAAATTGAGGCCGATGCTGCCAATCATAACGGATGTTGGATCCTGAATACCTGTTTTCTCGACGTGTCCTAATATGGCGGCGCCCCATCCATTAAGCAATATCAAGACGCTAATCGGAGCACAGGTAGAGTCAATGATATAAGCCAGTCTTACTCGACTCATTTTAAATTTATCGAATAGTGCCTGAGACGATAAGCCAGCAGTTAGCACACTCATGTTGGTATCAATAAAAATAGAACTGCCAAGAATTGTGGGCAGCATGCCCGCTTTTCTTTGGTTGTCGACCAGACTACGGTGGGTCAGCCAGTTCACAAATGCAGTAACGCCCCCAGAGGTTTTAATCAGTTGGATTAATGCTCCAATAAGCAAACTGAACAATAAGATGCGGGTATTGTAGGCGCTGGAGAATACAGCAATGATTCTATCAACCGTATCAGTAAAGGCATATATCGGATTGCCATTCATTAGGATCAGAGATGCTGTGAAAATAGCTAACAGTAACGCGATGGTGACTTCGCGTTTCCAGATGGCAAAAATGATCGCCACGACAGGGGGAAGAATACTTAACCAGCTCATAGATTGTTTTATTTATGTTAGACTGAGCGCCAGAGCGATCGTCGAAGTTACTGTTAAAAGTACGGTCGAAAAAGCACCTTATAGCAATCGGTCAGTAAATTCAATGACTCAGAAATCTACACCTAAACGTTTTGTTGCGGGAGCTAAGTGCCCACAATGCAACAAAATGGATACAACTGTATGTTATTACGAAGACGAGATCTTTGTGCGTGAATGCATCGAGTGCGACTTCAAGGAAAAAATCAGTAACGATGAGAGCGGTGACGATAAGCCGGAAAAAGAAATTTCTCCGGCTCAGATTATCAAGATTAAAGAACTCTAGATGTTATCGCTCGTTTCTACCTCAGGCAGGAATTGTTGGTTCTGAGGCTTTATCAAGCTAGTAAGTCCTCGCTGATATTCTTCTTGTTCCTGAATTGGGTGACCAAGGGCTGCATAGGCCTGACCTAGATAGTAATGTGCTTCAGCCGATGAGCGGAGCTCAATACTTTTCTCAAGATAGTTCTTCGCTTTACCCCATAGTTTTGCCTGCAGTGAGAGCTTGCCAAGAGTAGTCAACAGAGTTGTGTTATTAGGTTTATGCTTTAACCATGACTCAGCAGTGGATAGTGTGCGTGACGGTTGCTGGCTTTGAATATCACCGTAAAGCTGAGCCAGTGGCTCTTGCCATTCTTGCTTTATAGCATCTTTGATATGTAGTTCAAGCTGATCATATTGTTGCTGTTCAGCTAAGACTTCAGCATAAGCCAGCTGAATTGGTGGCTGGCTGCGCAATGATTTGGAGAGCTTCAGCCAAGTATCGTTAACCGCTGGGAGCCCTTCTTTGTGTGCCAGCAGTCGAAGATATTCTGACCATGCATTGGTTTCGATATGGTCAATTCGTTTTGGATTAAACACGCGGTATTTACGCAGTTTTGGAATTAACTGAATAACTTGCTCCCAGTCAGCCAGTCTAGTAAAGAGCTGGTTGAGAAGCTTCAGTACGTAGGGGTGGTGCGGAGACATTTCACGTAAGTGCGTCAACGTAGCCAGAGCCTGTTCATACTGGCGATGCTGGATCTGAAGTTGTGCCTGAGTCAGACCAATAGCAATGTGCGCGTTGGGTTCTGCTTTAGCGGCTGCCTGAAGGTAGGTGTCGCGGTTTTTATCGTCTTCTTGTTCCTGTGCTGCGCGAGCTGCTGCAAGGTAGTTAATTAGCTTGGTATCACGAAATTTTGCACCCTTGATCAGGAGTGACTCTGCCGTTTTCCAGTGACCTTCAGCCAGAGCGATCATGCCGTCAATGGTCTGTTGGCGGGCTTTCCTCAAATTTCGATCGCCAAACCAACCTACCGTCCAATTGCTGGTCCTAAGAATATATCTTAACAGTAACCACAGCATCCACAGTGCCAGTAAGGCCAATAGCAATAAACCAATTGCTGCGTTATTCTGAAATTCTATGGCAGTTTTGTCGAATACAATATAGGTTGAACCGGGAACATTGCTGATCAGTGGGCCAATGATGAGGCCACCAAACAACGCGATGAGAATAACCCATTTCAATTTCATGCTGAAGGCTCCTCTTCGGTTGTGCTGGTCTCCTGGGTTGACTCCTCGTTCGCTGTTTCAGATTCTTCAAGCCACTGGTCTACCTTCTGCTTTGATAACTCACTTATCAGCTTATAGGACTGAAGTTGCGACGGTAAATTAAGTTCAACGGATTGCTCCAGCAGTTCTTCAAGCTGTTGGATGAAAGCGCTGGTAGTAGAAGATTTTTGTTTAAAGTATTCTGCAACCCAAACGTTTACCTGTTGCAGATTAGCTAAGTAGAGAGACTGGTTATTTTGTAAAGCAGCCAGCTGAGCAGTTTGCAGGTTAAGAGCAATATTCTCTCGCAACAGTCGATCACGCTCAGGACTTATGAAGGGGCGAACTGACTCTTCAAAATGGTGAACCGTATAATATTTACTGGCTGCCTTAGAAATAGAGTTCTTGAAGTGTTGCCAGCTGGATATGTCAGTTTCAGCTACAGCTGTATCGGCCTGCGGTTCATTAGATTGTAACTGAATGCTGGCTAATTCTAATTGTAAAAGGTCTGACTTGAGAGTTTCAATAGCAATAGCTACCCCTTCAATGTCTAGATTGCCGCTTGATCTGACAGCATTGATATCGCGACTGATGGCCTGACGTAAGTCAGTTAATGAGCCATCATTAATTTGTGATAGAACGCTATCAGCGGCCTGTAGCAGAGAAATAATGGAAGCAGCATCATTAGTGAAGCTGAGTTTATTGGAGGCTTCTCTGAGCAGATATTGAGCTTCGTTAAATAGCCAGTCTTGTTGTTTATTAGAGCTTAATGCCTGAATTTTGCTCTGGGTAGAGCTTAATTGTTGCTGTAGCTGACTAATGCGGGCTTGGCTTTGAGATAGGTTGCTTTGTAATGCCTGCATTTGATTCTTTTGCTGCTGTAAAGCACTTTCAAACGATTGCTGTTGCTGTTTTAATTGCTGCTGGATCAAGTCGACCTGATCGGCTTTGTGAGTCTGCGTCTGATAATCCTGCCATTTTTCCCAGCCAAAATAGACGGCGTATGCTATCGCAGCAAGTACGACGAGAAAAATAAACAATTTAACGAACTTAAGACCAGAACTAGATTTAGCTTTGTCTTTTTCGGCGTCATCGATGCTGCCAGGATCTTCGGAGTTTTCCTCAAAAGCCGAATCTGCCGCTGTCTCTTCAACAGTAGGATTATTCTCTGTATCAGTTTCAGGTTGCTGGGGCTCCGACGAGGTTTCATCTTTGGAGTTTTCAGCATCTATGATTTCTTTATCCTTTTTGCTCATCAGTGATGTCTCTTATCTGTTAACTTTGGCCTGTATTATGATGTTAAGTTACGTCATTTCTCCACAAAATGCAGGCTTTTATTAAATCGGAATTTGCTGCACTGTTAGCAGTATAACAATTAGTGTAACCCAGTTGTCGAGCTTTATCCGCAATACGTTCACTACCTGCGATAATCGCTGGCTGTCGGGCGGATGATTGTTTGTGAAGTAGGCGTTCTGCCAATTCGAGTAGTTGACCACTGGTTACAACGACAGCGGTATTTTCCATTAAGGACGGGAATGTATGTGAGGTTGGGACGCGCTTGTAGACCGGCATAATAGTAAGTTGATCGTCGGCAAAAAACTGCTGCAGTAATTCTCTCCCCTGATTACCGCGTATAAGACAGGCGGGCTGATCATGGAGTTGATGTTTCTTTAGAAGTGATATCATACCTTCGCTATCAGGGGTATCGGGTGTCATGGCATGAAAGCCGAAACTGGCAAGAGAGTCTGCCGTCGAAGGCCCCACTGCAATAATACTTTTTTGTTTGCTTAGCTCTTGAAGGGTCGAAAGCTGATTAGCGGAAAGGTCTTCCAGGCAGAAGTTAACTGCCTGACGGCTAACGAATATCCAACTAGTACATTGGTTAAGTTGTTTAATGCGGGTTGTATAGTCAGTGTCCGTATTAGCTTGAAATGTAATCAGCGGACAGTGTGTCGCTTTAAAATGGTAATTATCCAACACTTCGCACAGCTCTTCCCCAAAAGGCGAAGGTCGTGTCACGATGACCTGACAAGCTCTATCCACGAACTAGTCCCCACTTTCACCTAGAGCCGCGATCATTTCTTTGGCCCCTTGGCTGAGGAGAGACTCGGCAACTGTTGTACCGATATCCTGGGCCTCAGAGAGCGGGCCTTCAGCTTCTGCTTCGATCATCTGATTATCGATTCCTCCGACTAAGGCGCGAAGGGATAAAATACCGTTAGAAACTGTAGAGAAAGCAGCGATGGGGACTGAACAGCTGGCCTGTAAAGTTTGAGTAATGACTCGTTCGGCCCTTACACGATAGGTTGTTTCCTCATCCTGTAGCGGCGCTAACAGGGCATCAAGTTCTGGATCATTGCTGCGGGCTTCGATTCCAACTGCGCCTTGGCCCGGAGCAGGCAAAAGTTGCTCTGGAGCGAAACGACTGGCAATCCTGTCAGCAAGTTTAAGGCGAATTAGACCAGCAGAAGCAAGGATAATGGCATCGTAATGACCCATATCAAGTTTGGAAAGACGTGTCCCAACGTTGCCCCGTAAATCGGTAATATTTAAATCAGGTCGTAGTGACTTTATCTGTACCTTACGTCGCAAACTGGAGGTACCAACGGTAGCTCCGTGAGGCAGATCGTCGAGAGTCTTGTACTCATTGGATACAAAAGCGTCGCTAGGATCCTCTCTCTCACAGATAACCTTGAGTTCAAGACCTTCTGGGAATCGATAAGGCACATCTTTCATTGAGTGGACGGCAATATCAGCGCGGTCCTCCAGCATTGCCTGTTCGAGTTCTTTTACAAACAAACCTTTGCCGCCAATTTTACTTAAGGGAGTGCCAAGAATTTTGTCTCCCTTAGTAGTCATAGGAACCAGCTCAACCGTTAAATTGGAGTGATATTGCTGAAGGCGTTGCTGGATATATTCGGCTTGCCATAAAGCCAAAGGGCTTTGACGCGTGGCGATACGCAGGGTAGTTCTGTTCATATTGTATACCGGTCGTGGTTAATCATCGTTCGGCTAATAAATTTTGTCGCAAGTTTACCATAACTAACCCGGATCACGCTGTGGTTTTGCGCTTTTAGTCGCCACTTGTCTGTAAAAACTGACGGGCTTCCGCTTGATGGCGGCGACTGATTACGGGCTTTATTTCACAGTTTCTAAGCAGGGCCACACATTGACCATCATCTTGCTCGATCCCATAAAAGTGAAGGCGATTAACCAAGGTTGAACGGTGTACTCGCAGGAAAATATTGGGATATCGCTGCTCTAGATCCTTTAAACTGTCGCTGCTAAGTAAAGTTTGTCCTTTTATATGAATTTCGACGTATTTTTGATCCGAGTGTAGGTAAATAATATTTTTTAATAATACCTTCCGGACCCCATCTCGCTCACGTACGGTAATAAATGGTTCGTCCTGATGGAGGGTCATAATCTTTGACAGGGCTTTGCTGAGTCGTTCTTTGCGAATTGGCTTTAACAGGTAGTCAGTAGCACTGACATCAAAAGCATCCAGTGCATACTGGTCGTAAGCTGTTGTAAAAATAATATGCAAAGTAGGATGGTCCTGACTCAGAATACGAGCAAGCTCAACACCGTTCATCACCGGCATAGAGATATCAAGGAAGACTAGCTGGGGCTGCTGTTGCTGTATCTTATTTAGCGCATCTTCTCCATTACTGGCCTCTGCAACAACGTCCACATTGGGGTAATCTGCCAGTAGACGACGAATACGCTCACGGGCGGGCTTTTCATCATCGACGATTATGGTTTTCATACTCTCTCTTCATACAGTTTTAACTTGAGGGCTGATGCACCTGCTTAGGAATTTTAAGGACACAATAAAATTGTCCCTGAGATTGATGATAAGTTAACTGGCCTTTGTTTCCATAAAGTACGTCAAGTCTCTGTTGAATATTGTTCAATGCCATTGAATTCCCTTTATGGTGGTCGCTGTCCTCTGGCGCTAGAGGGTTTGTTATTTCCAGCTGTATATGTTCACGATAACTGACACCCTTAATACATATAGTGCCACCATCTGGATGCTTTTGAACACCGTGGTATACCGCATTTTCGAGCAATGGTTGCAAAATTAGAGGAGGCACCATCAGGTTATCTGCGATATTGTTTACCTGCCATTCGACTCGCAACCGATCGCCAAGTCGTTGTTTTTCGAGACCAAGATACTGCAGGCATAGTTGCCGTTCTTCTTTAAAAGGAATGAGAACGTCAGAGCGTTTCATGCTGGCTCTGAAAATATCGGCCATATCGAGGATCATATGTTCAGTTTTTTCAGGATCAACGACGGCCAGATTGGCCAGTGTATTTAAGCTGTTAAAAAGAAAGTGCGGCCGAATTCTAGATTGCAGGGCTTGTACTCGCGCTTCAGCTTCTGAGCGTATGCGGCGTAAACTTTCTGCTCTGAGGTAGTAGTATCGAAAAAACACTCCGCTGACGATAAATGCAATAAAAAGGTTTCGTAGAAGGAACCAGACCGAAGGTTTCTCGCTAAGATAAAAGCTGATGACAAGACTGTAGCACAGTGTGACCAGAACAATGATGCCAATCGCCATTGCGGAAAATCGCTGAAGCGATACTGTACGCATATAGTTTTTAATGACGTATCGACGCAACAAACAGAGTAAGGCCAAGCTGGTAAGTGATGTCCATAGCGTAAATAGCGCGTGCAGGCTGAGGTGTTGCCAAAAGTTAATATGCCACTGTGGAGATAAAAAACTAAGGATTAACGCTAATAGTACACTGGCAATGACGGTCAGGTGCAAGGTAGCCGCCTGACAAAAGTCTGGTAACTGTTCGCTGCTTGAAATTGTGGAATCCCCTTTAGGCATAAAGCTAATAGTCGCTTAAAAATCCGCAAAAATCTACAGCTAAGAGTAATTTAAAAGAAATAACCCTTTGATAAATGGAAAGTTTTGATCTTCATCATGCTGTCAGCAGGGGCTAGCTTGCTATGCTCCGCCTTTATCTCTAGTATGATATAACTAGCAGTGGGCACGTGCTGGAGTTAACTGCTTATAAATCAAGGAGTTTTCATGGAGGCCCCAAAGATATTCGGTTGGATTGAGCGGCACAAAGCGACAATCCAGCGTTATATGATCCCAACCCTGCTATTTCTAGTGGGTATGGTATATCTTCTGGTGTATGTAACCGGAGGGATAAAATATGTCTACTCTCACTCAATGTACATCCCTATACTTCTGGCAGGTCTTGTTTTTGGTATTAAAGGTGGCATAGCAATTGGACTCATTGCCGGTATCGTACTTGGACCATTTATGCCCATGAATGTAGTAACCGGTGAAATGCAGGAAACCGCAAACTGGTTGTACCGAGCTTTCTTTTTTACTGCAATTGGCGCCATAAGTGGAGCGGTCTGTGATCTTGTTGCTAATTATTTGTCGCATCTCAGATGGCTGTCCAGGCATAGACGCTCGACAAGATTGCCAAATAGAAGAGCTTTATTAGACACCTTACTCGACATGAGTCAGATAGGTGAACCTAAGGATTCTGCGGTTTTAGCAGTTATAGCTATCGATAACACTCTGGAATTAAAGTCAGCGTTTGGTTTTGGAGTAATTGAACATGTGACCAAACAGTTGGCAAGAAGGTTAGCGCTAAATGGTGGAGATGACATTTTCCATACAGATTCGGCACAGGTGACCTTGATACTGAACAAAGGAGATAAAGAAAACGGCAGATTCCTAAAGAAGCTGGGCGTTTTGTTACAGGAACCTGTGTCTTATAACGATATTTCTGTTCATATTGAAGCCCGAACGGGATACGTTGCTTTTGATGCAATTGACAAAGAGCCTGAGGTTTATTTGCACCGTGCTGAAGCGGCACTGGCTCTGGTTCAGGAAAGGGCTCAGGATATGACGGCCTATAGTCCGGAAATCGTAACCAAGACAGAAGAAAACCTTTCCATCCTGGGAGAACTTCAAACAGGAATTGAATCCGGTCAATTATCACTGCATTACCAGCCAAAGATTGATTTTAAAACGGGGAAAATATGTAGTGCGGAGGCTCTTCTGCGATGGAACCACCCAGTGAGAGGCATGATTGCTCCCGCGTCATTTATTCCAAGAGCTGAGCAAAGCACTCTTATCCAGACGGTAACACAATTTGCGCTCAAAGAAGCAATATTGCAACATCTGGAGTGGGACAAACAAGGGATAAGAATTCCAATTGCTGTAAATATCTCGACACGTAACCTGCTGCACCCAGACTTCACCGATAATGTCATAAAATTACTTGATGAGTATAACATCGATGGTGACTGGATAGAGTTAGAAGTTACGGAGGGCGCTTTAATGATAGATATGGAGCACACTATTGATGAGTTGATCCGTCTGGCAGGAGCAAAATTCTCAATTTCGATTGATGATTTTGGAACGGGCTATTCTTCCTTGCAGTATCTTCACCGGCTTCCAGCCTCACTAATTAAAATAGATCAGTCATTTGTAAAACGGCTACCGAACGATAAAGGTGCTGCTTATATTGTTGATGCAGCAGTGATGTTAGCTAAGAAAATGGATATTAAAACGATTGCAGAAGGGGTAGAGAGTAAGGAAGTTTACAACTATCTGAAACGTTTGAATTGCGATATGGCACAAGGACACTATATAGCAGGTGCAATGACCGATAAAGAGTTCAGTCGCTGGTATTTAGAGAGGAACGGTATTTATGCATCGACTGCATAAATACCTCTGGAATTTATAAAATTTGATTAAAAAACTGACCTAAGGCCTGAATTTCTTCGAGGCAAACGGCATGGGCCATAGGATAATCTTGCCATGATACTTTGAATCCGTTTTCTTCCAATACCTCAGCGCTATACTGGCCACGCTGCATTGGAACTACTGGATCCTGAGACCCGTGGGCCATAAAGATAGGCGTATCGATATTTGTTGCGGACTTTTCTGAGGCCAGTGATTCAGGCATGGTCAGATAAGTAGATAAAGCAACAACGCCAGCCAGTTTATGTTGGATGCGCGTCGCCAGATGAAGGGCTATGGCTCCACCCTGAGAAAAGCCGGCTAAAACGATCTTGTCACTGGGAATTCCAGAGTTTATCTCGGCCCGGATCAGCTTCTCGACAAGAGCTGCTGACTGACGAACTCCATCCCTGTCCTCTCGATTCGCCAGATCGGCATCGCGTATATCGTACCATGCGCGCATTTCATAACCACCATTAATGGTGACTGGCATAACGGGGGCATGTGGGAAAATAAATTTTACACCAAGTTCGCTCGGCAGTTTGAGTTCCGGAACAATCGGTTCAAAATCGTGTCCATCGGCGCCTAGTCCGTGCAGCCAGATGACAGTTGCTTTGTGCTGCGAAATGGGGTTTACGGTGACGCAGGGGAGTAATTCCGAAGTGGTTTCAGTCATATAAATTTTCCGGTGGTGAATTGATTATAGTTCGATACTAAGAGAAATAGTTTGACCGGACTGCTGGCTCATTACGCGATTTAGCAATGTCTCGAGTGGCTCCTGATTTTTATCGGTTAGCCAGCTATCGCCATTCCAGTCCAGATGATAGCCACCGTCTTTTGCGGCCAGCCATAATTGTTTCAGAGGGGTTTGGCGATTAATGATAATTTTTGAGCCATTTTCCAGAGTGATGGTTAAGATGCCACCACTGGTTTCATAGTCCATGTCGAGCTCGTCCAGCTCATCCAGAGCCTCTTCAATGGCGATGATGGTATCGTCCATTAGTTCATTAAATTCTGATTCGTTCAGCTTGCTCATTAGTTTTGCGCCAATTACTCAAATATAGGGTGAATATTGTGCCAGAAGTGCTGTTGATTGCAATGTTGCTTGCAGTCCATACCAAGCTATTGCAAGATAAGACTTATTTCCATGAAAAACGATAAAAGATGACAATGAGACGCTTACGACTGCTTGGATTGGCAGGCTTTGCTGTGTTGTTTTTAAGCGCATGTGGCCAAAAGGGCCCTTTACATATGCCCGATGAAGAGCCACAACAACAGGCTTTACAGCTACCTGATGAGCCTCTTTGCTCGATAGAGGTAGTGGCATGATTGTTCCGTTCACCAAAATGCAGGGCATTGGGAATGACTTTGTGGTGGTCGACGCAATTTCTCAGGCTCTATATTTGAATCAGGGCCAGATTAGTCAGCTAGCACACCGTAACTTTGGTATCGGATTTGATCAGCTGTTATTGATAGAGGCGCCACAGCATCCGGAGGCTGACTTCCATTTTAGAATATTTAATGCAGATGGTAGTGAAGCAGGACATTGTGGTAACGGAGCCAGGGCCGTTGCTAAATATGTGAGACAAAAGGGGCTTACGTGGAAGCGTGAGTTGCGACTGTCGACCAATACTGCGACCATGAATACGGTACTTGAAGACAATGGGTTGATTACCATTAATATGGGTAAGCCGCGACTGGAACCGGAAAAAATACCTTTACGGTTCGCAGAAGCATCGGATGCGTACGCTATAGAGGTGGATGGTATTCGTCATAAAGTTGGTGCTGTTTCAATGGGTAACCCACACTGTGTATTGACGGTTGATAATATAGCAACTGCACCTGTACAGGAGCTGGGGCCAAAGCTGAGCCAGCACAGTTACTTCCCGGCGCAGGCAAACGTTGGTTTTATGCAGATAGTAAATCCGGAAGAAATAAAACTTAGGGTTTTTGAGCGTGGGGTTGGTGAGACTCTGGCCTGTGGTACAGGTGCCTGTGCAGCAGTGGTAGTGGGGCGCTTACAAAACCTTCTTAAGGAAAAAGTTAAGGTTGGATTGCCGGGCGGTAGCTTATGGATTCGATGGGAAGGAAAAGGCCATCAGGTGTATATGACGGGGCCAGCAAAAGTTGTATTTGAAGGGCAGATAGACATTTAAAGGATCGTGTTTCTATCACCAAATCTTGAGATTAAGAAATGAGTAAGAAAGCAGAAGAATTAGAAAGAATGGAGGGAAAGATCGCTTCTTATCTAGCGAAAAACCCAGAGTTTTTCGAGCGCCATCCTGAGTTGCTCGAGAACTTAAAAATCGATCATAAAATTTATGGCTCTGTATCACTGGTTGAAAGACAGATATTGAACCTGCGTAATCGCTCGCACGACCTTCAGGAGCGTTTAACTGACATGCTCGACAACGCTCAGGTTAACAGCGATCTACTGATGAAATGTTCGCAGTTAGCCGTTGGTGTGATAAGGGCAGAAAGTCGGCAGCAGGTTGCCGATACAGTGCTGGAAGAATTGCGGCGACATTTTGATATTGATGACTGTCAGTTGTGGCTTTGTGATAATGATGAAGATTTACAAAGAGTCAATTACTCGGACAGTGACACACTTTATAAACTGACAGATCAGCAGTTCATACACAAAGATCCAGTTTGTGGCCGCATCACAGAAAGTATTTCTCAGTTATTCAAATCTGATAAAAAATTACAGTCTTACGCTTTAATTCCACTGGGGGATGGAGCAGAAGATGGTTTGATAGCTTTGGGTAGTTCCAATGTGGAATTATTCACGGCCGATATGGGGACTCTATTCTTGCGCTTCATCGGAGATATTTGTGAAGCCTGCCTGGCTAAGAAATAACTAAATCCCATGGAAAAAGTCGTCCAACAGTATTGTGACCGACTGCTGCATGAGAAGCAGTATTCCGAGCATACGGTAAATAATTATAGACGACAGATAGATGACTTCCTGATCTTCTTAGATAATCAATATCAACAGTGGAAGCAAGTCACCAGTCAGGATATTCGATTGTGGATGGCGCGACATCATCGGCAGGGTGCTTCAGCTGCGACAATAGGACTAAAGCTTTCATCGCTACGCGGCTTTTTAGATTATCTAGTAGCGAAAAAAGTGATTAAAACCAATCCAGCGACAGGGCTTCGTGGGCCCAAGAAAGCCAAACGGCTGCCGAAAAATATTGATGTTGATACCTTAAATAATTTTATCGACAACTTACCCGAAGATGAACCCATAGAAGTTCGTGATAAGGCGATGATTGAACTGCTGTATTCAGCGGGCATTCGATTGTCAGAGCTTTCTTCAATGGACATAAACTCAGTCAGTTTCAGCGATCAAACCTTAAGAGTTTTGGGTAAAGGTAATAAAATACGAGAAGTGCCATTCGGTCAGGCCGCGAATAAGCTATTAAAAAAGTGGCTAAAAAATCGAGTGGTATTTGTGAAGGATAACTCTGAACAAGCGCTATTTTTAAGTAGTCGCGGGCAGAGGCTGGGCAATCGTGCGATTCAACAACGTTTAAATTATTGGGGCAGAAAGCAGGGGTTAACGGATGTTCTTCACCCTCATAAATTGAGGCATTCCTGCGCGACTCATGTTCTCGAGTCTTCCAGTGACTTGCGGGCTGTGCAAGAATTATTAGGTCATGCCAGTATTGCCACTACTCAGATTTATACGCATCTGGATTTCCAGCACTTAGCCAAAACCTATGATGCTGCACACCCTCGCGCCAGAAAGAAAAAAGACTAGGAAAATGACGCAAACCATAGAGAAAAAACTGAAGGCAATAGACTGGACTAAAGTTAAGGTCATTAGCTTTGACCTGGACGATACGCTATGGGATAACTCTGGTGTGATAGAACAGTGCGAGCAGGAGTTATATAATTTTCTATGTAAAAAGCACCCACCGTTTGCCGAGCATTATTCCAGAGAAACCATGCACAGGGTGTCAGAGCAGTTTATCGCGCAGGATATTCCTCATTATGAGAACATGACAACACTGCGCAAGGCTGTGATTGAGCACATGCTGCTTGAAACAGCGGGGGATTTGAATTTAGTCAATCAGGCCTTCGCCGTGTTTTATTATTGGCGAAATCAGGTCTCGATTCCACAAGTGTCTCTTCAGGTTCTAAAGCATTTACAGCAGAACTACACTTTATTCGCGGTCAGTAATGGCAACTCAAATCTACACTGGCTGGGACTGATGCAGTATTTTGAAAAGCACTTTATCGCCGGGGTTCATGGTCGTGCCAAACCGTCGGCTGATATGCTGCATAAAGTGTGCGCTTTGAAAAATATAGAACCACAAGAGTTGCTACACGTTGGTGACAGTCATGAAACTGATATTAAAAGCAGTTTGGCCGCAGACTGTCAGCACCTACACATAGATTATACGGAAATAGGATGTTTGCTTTGAAAAAAATAATGGTACTTCTAGGTCTGTTAACGCTAATAGGTTGTGAGCCAACGTTAGACAAGGAGAGTTCATTCGAGGAAGTTATAAGCGTTTTATCAGAGAACTTTGAAAGAAACCAAACTAATTTCTCAAAGATAGTTAACTTCTATAAAGAAAATGGCAGCCTAAGCTTGGAAGAGGAGCTATTGTGCCCCTATCAAGAGACTGACACTAAAGAAAGACTTCTAGAAAATATAGATAATAAAGAATATTTAAAAATAAAGCCCATTTGCGATCTGCACGCGGTTACCAAAACCTATAATACGATAATTTGGGATAACAAGGTCATATTATCCAGTTATCAAAACCGTACCGATGGTTACATCAACGTATTTAGCTACTATTACACACCTCAGGTCGGCAGTGATATGAAAGAATGTCCAGATTATGGTGTCAAACAGCGTGAAGAAAAAGGCAGCTGCTTGATCCCACTAACTGATAAATGGTTTATAGAGTATAGATATCTACCAGTACCAAAGTCTAATCCGTAAAAGTTAAACTATAAACAATGTCCTGATATTTCCTCATTGTACAAAGTTTCTGTACTGTCTTGATCAATGTGGTAATACAGGGAGACGATCTGCCACTGTTCTCCATTTTTATACAGCTGGATGCTGTTAATGCCAATAAAGTCAGGCTTTTTGGAATCCTTTTGACTACGTGATTCCACCACACTGTAAACCTGTGCAAACCGATCATGCTTTTGTACCTGTCGCTTAATTTCGCATTCGTAAAAACCTGTATCAAATGTTTTATTTAAGCTTTGGATAAAAGCAGCGGTGGTGATGATGTGCAGTTGCGGCTCGTCTCCGTTGTAGAAACTACCAAAAATCTTAGCTTCTGGGTGTAAGATTTGTCTTAGGGTGGTAACGTCAGGTTTTGAGTTAGGTTCACGAGACAATGATTGCCACAAAATAGCAGCGACTTGTTCGGGAGACTGTTCAGACGAGGCTGATGACTCTGTGGCGGAACTCGTGCTAGATACGCTAAACCATAAAAAGATAAACAGTAATTTTTTTACGATTGTTCTCATGCTCAAATTCATCCTTGCAGAAACTGGACAGACACCTGACATGCGATGTCTGCCCAGGTAAATTATGAGTTATTTAGTTTGTTCATGTTATCGGCCATGCCCTGAATCAGTCGCTGTTTTGCTTCATGGCTGGCCCAGGCTATATGTGGCGTAATGGCAAGGTTAGGGATATCGTTTGCCAATAAGGGGTTATCGGGGCTTGGAGGCTCAACCGATAAGACATCTAAACCGGCACCGGCAATGACTTTATTCTTAAGGCCATCAGCTAAATCCGCTTCGTTAATGACAGGCCCACGGGCGGTATTAATAATATAAGCTGTGGACTTCATCTGCTGTAAGAAACTTTCATCGACCAGTCCCTGCGTAACGTCAGTTAGTGGGCAATGCAATGATACAAAGTCGGCTTCGGGGAGTGCTTCACCCAGAGCAACCTGATTGTCACGCATGGGCCGGCCTGGGATATTAGCGACCAGTACCTTCATGCCAAAAGCTTGTGCGAGCTGCTCGACTTTTTGGCCAATATTTCCATAACCAACCAAAACCAGAGTTTTACCTTCGAGCTCCATAATAGGGAAGTCTGTCAGGGTGAACATGCGACTCTTCTGCCAGGCGCCTTTAGCGGTTAACTGATAATGTTCGCAGGCTCGGGTGGCGAAGTTCAACATAAACTGAATCGTTAGTTGAGCGACAGCAAAAGTAGAATAGTCGGCAACATTAAAGCACTGGATGTTTAGCTCTTTGGCCGCATCCAGATCGATATTGTTCATGCCAGTAGCGGCTAATTGAATCGCTTTCAAATTCGGTAGTTGCTCTAAAGCCTCACGATTTAGAACGACTTTATTAGTAATAATGACATCAGCATTCTGACTGCGTTCGATCACTTGCTCAGGATCTGTTAGGCCGTAGGCATCAAACTCAGTGAAACAATTAGCCAGTGGTGAAAGGTCGACCGCAGGCTGGCCGGATTGACCCTTCCAGTTACCCAGCGTGTCGGCATCTAAAAAAACAGCGTGCACAATAACTCCTTACAGGAATATGGTTTAACGGATAGAAAAGGCGATGACTGCATCAGCTTCTTTTTCGCTGTTGTGTTTCTCAGCATCGAGAGTAAAGCGTGCTTCATACTGTCCTCGCTGTGCAGGCAACATTGTGCCAAGCGCACCCGTAATCAGCAAGTGATTCGCTTCCAACTTATAACCGACAGCAAGAAGCTTATTTATCATCCATACTAAAGCCTCCCGCTGATCGTCCATAGCGTCAGTGGCTAGCCCGTGATTAACTTCTACGCCGTTGCGAAAAAGATTGGCCTCTAGAGAATTTATCCGGGCCGGCTCGAAGGGAAATGCCCGGCCAATAATGAACTGGTTAGAAGCTACATTATTAGTTACTAGTGTCAGCGCCGTCATATCTTCCTTGCTGGTAAACCGAAGATTAGGTAATTCGACGACTGGCAGCATGGCTTTAATGTACTGCGGCAGCTGATCTGTAGTGATGGGTTGTGTAATGGCGTGGCGTAAAACAAATCCTAATTCGACCTCTAGTCGTAAGTCTTTGTAATTATGCAGGGCATAAGCAGCACGATCTCTGCTGAGACCACTGTAAAACAAAGCGCCCACAAGAGGCTGCTCGGTATTAAAGGCATCCTGGGATTTTTCACTGGTGAGACCGGCTTTAAATCCAACCACTGGATCTTTCATCGAATGCTGTAACACACTGATTCTTTGGAGTGCGTAGGCCTCAGCGAAGCTTTTCTCTTTGTCGGTAGGTTGGCCTGAGTTATAGCTACAGGCAGATAATGTGATTAATAACGATAAAAAGGGTAATAAAAGCTTCGTATTTTTCATACAATAGCCCATCAATTAGATTTACAACTAAGCATAGCCTAATGGATGCCACAAGCATAATCGAATCATTAAACGATGCACAGAAAGAAGCGGTAACTGCGCCAAATAAGGCGCTCCTAGTGCTGGCCGGTGCCGGTTCGGGCAAGACTCGAGTACTGGTCCATCGCATCGCCTGGTTAGTAAAGGTGGAGCAAGTTTCACCTCACTCGATCTTAGCCGTGACTTTTACTAATAAAGCGGCGAAAGAAATGCTGGGACGGGTAGAAGATATGCTGGCTATGCCCGCGCGTGGAATGTGGATAGGTACCTTCCATAGTATCGCGCACAGGTTACTTCGTGCTCATTACAGGGACGCTGGTTTACCGGAAGGTTTTCAGATTCTGGATGCGCAGGACCAGCTACGCGTTATCAAGCGGGTAATGAAAGAATTAAATCTAGATGATAACGAGTGGCCGCCAAAGCAGGCCCAGTGGTTTATCAATGCAAAAAAAGACGATGGACTTCGCCCCGGCGACATTCATCATCATGGTGACTTCTTCGTCAGTACCATGTTAAAGGTTTACTATGCCTACGAAGAAGCTTGTAAAACTGCCGGCCTTGTAGACTTTAATGAGCTGCTGCTCAGAGCTTACGAGCTTTGGGCCAAGAATCCACATATATTGAAACACTATCAGGAAAGATTTCAGCATATTCTGGTGGATGAGTTTCAGGATACTAACGCCATCCAATATGCCTGGATCAGATTATTATGTAACGACAAGAACCGGATCACCATCGTGGGTGATGACGACCAGTCGATTTACGGCTGGCGTGGTGCCAAGATTGAAAATATACAGCAATTTGAAAATGACTTCCCCGATTGCAAAATATCCAGGCTGGAACAAAACTATCGCTCGACAGCGACCATTCTAAAAGCAGCCAATGCGGTCATTGCATATAATAGTGAGCGCATGGGCAAAAGCTTGTGGACGGATGGAAATGAAGGGGAGCCTATTACAATCTACGCTGCCTTCAACGAGCAGGAAGAAGCGCGCTTTATTGCCGCTAGAATAGAGGACTGGGTACAGCAGGGAAATAATCACAGCGAAATTGCGGTCCTTTATCGTAGCAATGCTCAGTCGCGGATTCTCGAGGACGCCATGCTCAACAGGAACATTCCGTACCGTATTTATGGTGGACTGCGATTCTTCGAGCGAGCCGAGATTAAGGATACACTGGCCTATTTAAGGCTAATGACAAATCGTGACGATGACGCTTCATTTGAACGAGTAGTGAATACACCAGCCCGTGGCTTAGGCGAAAAGTCGGTCGATCTGGTTAGAGCACAGGCTCGCAGCGATGAGACTTCATTATGGAAGGCAGCCAATAAGATGGTAGTGGAGCAGTTATTGCCGCCGAGGGCACGTACTGCCATGGCAACGTTCTTACATCTCATTAATGAGTTGGACTCAAGCACAGCAGAGCTGGATTTGTGGGAGCAGACAGAGGTTGTGATCGAGCACTCTGGCCTAATGGATAAAGTAAGTAAGGAGAAAGGGGAGAAAGCTCAGGCCCGTAAAGAAAACTTGCAGGAGCTGGTTAATGCTACCCGTGAGTTTGATCCGGATGAAGTGATTCCGGAAGAGACTCCCGATATGACGCCATTAACAGCATTCATTGCTCATGCCTCTCTGGAAGCAGGAGACACGCAGGCCGAGGAATATCAGGATGCGGTACAAATGATGACGCTGCATTCGGCTAAGGGTTTGGAGTTCCCACTGGTCTTTATTGCTGGTATGGAAGAGAAGCTTTTCCCGCACCAGATGTCGCTGGACGAACCGGGTGGACTTGAAGAAGAGCGTCGCCTGGCCTATGTCGGAATTACAAGGGCCATGAAGCAGTTGTATCTCACTTACGCCGAGAAGCGCCGTATGTGGGGGCGTGAGACATATCCGACCGTGTCACGGTTCATAAACGAAATTCCTTCGGAACTGATGACCGAAGTCCGCCTGAATACACAGGTTCAGCGTCCGGTATTCCAGAAAGAGTCACCAATAAGAAAAAAAGGCCCTGATGGTTTCCATCTGGGGCAGCTGGTCAGCCATCCCAAGTTTGGCAAAGGGATTATTATTAACTATGAGGGTGACGGTCCACAGGCTTCGGTACAGGTCAATTTTGAAAAAGAAGGGTTAAAAAAGCTTATGTTGGCCTACGCTAAATTGGAGCCGGCATCATGACTGGCTGATTAAAAGGGGGATGGAATCTCAAATTTATTTACTTTGTAACGCTTTGTATCGGTTCGTAGTGACTTTGTACAATACCTTAATTAATCCTTGATCTGATCTTTCATTAACTGTTTTAATCTGTTCTGCCCTAACCTCAGAAGATGGAACTTTGAGTTACTCTTCGGGTTAGGGTTTTTTTTTGAAAATAATAAACCTAGGGGGTAGGTTAATGTCATTTAAGCTGAAGATGGCTTGCACCGCTACTTTATTAGCCATGGGCGTTTCTGCACATGCAGCGGGTGAGCTAGGAAAGACAACTATAACAACACCAGCCGCAGATAACGGCAAACAACGCGTTATCGTTAAATTTAAGCCGGGTCATGGCAAGTCAGCCAAGTCTATGGCGATGAAAGCTGGTGGTACTTTAAAGGTAGACTTGAAGCAGCACAACGCATTTGCTGTTGAGGTATCTGAAAATGCACTTCAAGGTCTGCGCAACAATCCAAACGTTCTCTACGTAGAGCCTGATTTAAAGCGTGAACTGCTTTCTACAAATCTAGACACAACTGAAGTTGAACCATGGGGTATCTCGCGCGTAGAGGCAGATATTGTTTCTGACGCCAACGCAGGTAACCGAACTGTATGTATCATCGACTCAGGTTACGATATCAACAACTCAGACCTTGCAAGCAACAACGTAACGGGTACTAACGACTCGGGTACTGGTAACTGGTATGAACCAGGCGGTTCGCATGGTACTCATGTTGCTGGTACGGTTGCAGCAGTAACCAACGGTTCAGGTGTAGTAGGTGTTATGCCAAACGGCAATATTAACCTTCATATCATTAAAGTCTTCAACGAGTCAGGCTGGGGTTACTCTTCAGACTTGATTAACGCGGTTGACGACTGTGTTGCTAATGGTGCAAACGTCGTAAGCATGAGTTTGGGTGGTAGTGGTTCTTCTACAACAGAAGGTAACGCCTTCTCTAACCACTACGATAATGGTGTATTGAGCATTGCAGCATCAGGTAATGATGGTAACAGTTCTTACTCATACCCGGCATCGTACGATAACGTTGTTTCAGTTGGTGCCGTAGACTCTGGCAACCAGCACGCAAACTTTTCACAGTATACGGATCAGGTCGAGCTAGTTGGTCCGGGTGAGGCAATCCTTTCGAGCGTTGGTATCGGTGACGGTTACTTGGGTCAGCTTGAAGTGGGCGGTGTAGACTACTTTGATAACGGTGTTGTGCCACAGAATTTCTACAATAGCAGCCTTAGTTTCGATAATGCAGCCAACACAGGTAGTGCTTCCGGTACGTTAGGCGTATGTACGACTTCCGGAACAACCTATAGTTGTCCAAGCATGACGGGTAAAGTTTGTTTGGTTGAGCGTGGCGAAAACCAGGCAGACGATACGAGTTCTACGGAAAACAATTACCCTGAATACCGAGCGGTCAATGCATGTATGGACGCTGGTGCTGAAGGTGTTGTGGTATACAGTAACGCAGCTCGTCCTGGCTTGCAGCACCCATTCCTGATTGACTTCGATAGTAAAATTGGTAGCACACCAGTAGTTTCGGTGGACCGTGCGACTGGTCTTGAGCTTGCAAATAAAGCAGGTCAAAGCGTGACTATGGCTAAGCAAGGTGGTCAAGATTGGGAATACTATAACGGTACATCGATGGCTACACCTCACGTCAGTGCGGTAGCAGCATTGGTATGGAGTTATCACCCATCATGTACAGCAGCTGAAATCCGTCAGGTATTGAAAGATACTGCGCAGGATCTTGATGTTGCTGGTCGTGATGACAGAACAGGCTTTGGTCTGGTTAAGACTCAGGCTGCAATCAACTCGCTAGACGCAAACGGCTGTGCGGGCGGTTCAAACCCTCCACCAAGCGGTGACAATGAGCTGACTAAAGGTGTTGCAGAAACAAACTTAAGCGGTGCGCAAGGTTCTGAGGTGTTCTATACATTTGAAGTACCAGCAGGCGCAACGGACCTGAACTTCGATATCTCAGGTGGTTCTGGTGATGCAGACCTTTATGTTCAATATGGTTCACAGCCTACAACTTCTAGTTACGACTGCCGACCATATGTTGGTGGTAACACAGAGAACTGTAATTTTGCTTCACCACAGGCGGGCACATGGCACGTAATGATCCGTGGTTATCAAGCATACTCAGGTCTAGACCTGGTGGCAGATTACACTGACGGTGGTTCAACGCCAATCAACGATACGCTAAGCGAGTCAAACCTGTCAGGTGCTAAAAGCAGCACTCAGTTCTTCACTCTAGAAGTGCCAGCGGGTCGTTCAACTGTCGATATCGTGATGTCTGGCGGTTCGGGTGACGCAGACCTTTATGTGAAGTTTGGTTCGCAGCCAACAACATCAAGCTACGATTGCCGTCCATATAAATATGGTAATAACGAAACTTGTACCTTGAACGCACAGGAAGGTACTTACCACATCATGATTCGTGGTTATTCAAGTTATTCCGGGGTTAGCCTGGAAGGAAGTTCTAACTAATATTCTATTAGTTATAGAGCTGAGTTAAGGAGGTCGCCAGCCGATCTCCTTAGCCATAAACCTTTAGAACAAAATGTTATAAAGGTTTGTATGTTTTATTTTGCATTTCCGTGTAATGGATTACGATTTCTTGAAATCTGATAAGGAATTCAGGGGGTTGTAATGTATCAATATATATACAATTCTAAAATGTAAAATCATTTGCATCTAATCGGATTAGTAAATTTTCTAGTTGACATATCTTTACATAAACTGGTTTAATGCATTTCTGCCTCAGATGCTACGGATAGTTATTGAGATAAAAACCATAGCAGTGGGGCTTTTTTATTGCTTATAGCAAAAATAAGTATCAAGAGGGGTAATATGAAACTTAAAATGAAAATGGCTTGCGCTGCTACCTTGCTAGCGCTAGGTACAGCAGCTCACGCAGAGCGCATGATTGTGACTTATGACTCAAATGGTCAGGGTCTAAAAAAAGGCCACAACGTAAAAGTTGAAGGCAACGGCTGGTTCGCAGTAGAACTTGATGAGAAGGGGAAAAGCTCGATCCGTGGGATGAAAGGCTTCAAGAAGATGGAAAAAGACGTGAAGCGTTTCCCAATGGCTATTTATAACGATGACGCTGGCGATCCTAACGCTATGCAGTTAACGCCTTACGCAGTATACCAATCTCAAGCAGATCAACTAACACTTCAGCCTGGTCAAAAGGTTTGTGTTATCGATTCAGGTCTTGATCAGTCTAACCCTGACTTCAACTGGGGTAACATCACTGGTGATAACGACTCAGGTACAGGTAACTGGTTCGAGCACGGTGGCCCACACGGTACACACGTAGCGGGTACAGTTGGTGCAGCTGACAACGGTATCGGTGTTGTTGGTATGGCTCCTGGCGTACCAATGCACATTATTAAAGTATTCAATGAGTCAGGCTGGGGTTATTCTTCTGACTTAGCATATGCTGCTGATAAATGTACACAAGCTGGTGCTAACATCATCACGATGTCACTAGGCGGCGGTGGTGCTAACAGCACAGAAGAGAACGCTTTCAACACGTTCACTAACAACGGTGGTCTTGTACTGGCAGCAGCCGGTAACGACGGTAACAACGTTCGTTCTTACCCAGCAGGCTACAAATCTGTAATGATGATCGGTGCGAACGACGGCGACAACAATATCGCTAGCTTCTCGCAGTTCCCATCAAACACCAAAACTTCAGGTCGTGGTAAAAATGCTACTACTGAAACTGATGACGGTTACGGTGTAGAGGTAACGGCTGGTGGTGTTAATACACTATCTACTTACCCAGCAGGTATGGCAACAATCGCTAGCTTAACAGTTGATGGTGCAGGTATTGCTGCGGCTGAAACTGCGAATACTGGTAATGTTACAGGCGATACTTACTTCATGGGTACAGGTGAAGCTGTAGACGCTGGCGCAAACGGTAAAGTTTGTGTTATCGACCGTGGTAACATCTCTTTCGCTGACAAACTAAACAACTGTGGCGATTCAGGCGGTATTGGTGCCATCGTTATCAATAACGTAGCTGGCGAAGGTGTTATCTATATGGATATCACTGGTACTACTACAAGTATCCCAGCAGTGGGCACTGCGTACGAAGATCGTGACGCGTTAGTAAACTCTACTTCGGCGACAATTAACGCAGGCGCTAGCGACTATGGTTACATGAGTGGTACTTCGATGGCTACTCCAGCAGCAGCGGGTGTTGCCGCGCTAGTATGGTCGAATCACCCAACGTGTACTGGTACTGAAATCCGTAACGCTATGAAAGCTACTGCGGAAGACCAGGGTACAGCGGGCCGTGATGACTACTTCGGTTATGGTATCGTTAAAGCGAAAGCTGCTAGCGATTATCTAACGGCGAATGGTTGCTCAGGTGGCGGTACTGGTGGTGAAGATCCAACGGATCCTCCAGCAGGCGACCTAACTGCAAGCGGTACTCGCTCTAAAGGCGGTAGCCAGTTAGACCTAGTATGGAGCGGTTTCTCAAGCTCTAACGTTGATATTACTATCACGGCTGGTGGTACTACGGTCTTAGACGATACTCAGGCTAACGACGGTTCAGTATCGTACTCTGGCGCAGACAAGCGTACTACTTACACAGTAAACATCTGTGAAGCAGGTACTACGACTTGTGCACCATCTTTTGATCTGTAATATAGATTAGAAGAAGTAATAATAAAAAGCCCCGCGTTTGCGGGGCTTTTTTTATGGATAAAATTAGTTTAATACTAGTATACAAGTCATATTTGACTTGCTAATGGGGTGCTTCTGCTAAAAGACACGTTAATTGGTTCAACCAGTAAGCATTATTTTTAATAATCCTTGAACATTAAATGACCAACTGCTATAAAGTTGCTGTCTTCAAGTTTCATAGTATCAACAAAGGTTTAATGAAACCCTATGAAGCTTAGGCAAAAAACCAATAATGAGGGGTAATTAATAATGAAAAAAACGTTAATCGCAAGTGCCGTAGGTATGGTATTTGTTTCAGCCCAGTCTATAGCTGTTCAACCAACTAACTCATCAAGTGATGAACTTAACGTTCAGAACCGTTGTATCGTGACGTTACAGGATCACCTGAACGCTTCTGAAGTTAAGGGTCTGGCAAAAGGTATGGCTCAACGTGCAGAGTCTTCGGTTCGTCACGTCTACACTAACTCGATTAAAGGCTTCACTGTGAACGCACCATGTCATGCAGCGGAGAAAGCTTTTGGTGGCGATATGAACGTTAAGCGCATGTCACCGGACGGCGTAGTTCAGATTAGCTTTAAAGGTAAGCCAGGCGGCGGCGGTGGAAGTAATGGCCAAACAACACCATGGAGCGTCACTAGAGTGGGCGGTGCACAAGATGGCACGGGATACACAGCCTGGGTACTGGATACTGGTATCGACACCGATCACGGTGACTTGAACGTAGATGCTAGTCGTGGTTTCACAGCGTTTACTTCAGGTCGTGATGCTGATACTGATGACGGACATGGTCATGGCACGCACGTTGCAGGTACAATCGCCGCGATCGACAACACTCAAGACGTTGTTGGTATTGCTGCTGGTGCTACTGTAGTTCCTGTAAAGGTACTAGACTCTCGTGGATCTGGTTCATACTCTGGCGTTATCGCTGGTGTTGATTTTGTTGCGGCTAACGCTTCAGCAGGCGACTGCGCAAATATGAGTCTTGGTGGCCCGGTAAGTACCGAACTTGATGATGCGGTTAAAGCAGCTGCCCAGAGCTCAGGTGCATACTTCGTATTGGCAGCGGGTAATGACGGAGATCATGCAAGCAACCACTCTCCGGCACGCGCTAATGGTAACAACGTCTATACAATCTCTGCGACAGACTCAAATGACAACATGCCTTCATGGTCAAACTATGGTAACCCACCAGTTGATTATGCTGCGCCTGGCGTAAGCATTTTGTCTCTGAGAAAAGGTGGCGGTACGACCACGATGTCAGGTACATCTATGGCATCACCAGCAGCTTGCGCAGTTATCATGTTGAAAAACGGTAACCCAAGCACAGACGGTACGGCCGGAAATGATCCAGATGGTAATCCGGATCCAATCGTACACCTATAATTATCGAAATTAACGATAGTTGGTAAAGCGCTCTTCGGAGCGCTTTTTTTATGTCTGTTAGAAATATATCAATTTGTAGAAGTGTGAACCGCATGATTACTTTTTAAGCAATTGATAGTAATTATATGGATTCCGAAAGGAAACGAGATAACAACATTTCTAAGGGGTATATATGAAAAAGGTAATTTTAGGAACGTTAGGAGCAACACTACTCAGCATTTCTACCATTGCATCTGCTGATCACCGCTGGGCAGATTATCATTGGGCAACGCTAGGTAATGGATTAAACTTACCGGTTATTGATAGCGTTACACCGGATTGGCAAACGTCTTACACAGAGTCATTGTCCCAATGGGAGCAAGGAACGCCAATCGTACATACTGAAATTAGTGCTGATGACGGCAAAAGAACAAGAAAAAGATGTAAAGCAGAATCGGGTAAAATGAGAGTCTGTAACGATAGCTACGGTTATAATGGTTGGGCAGGACTGGCTTCAATCAACCTGGATTCAAATGGGCACATCGTTCAAGGTGTAGCAAAAATGAACGATAGCTATCTGGCAACATCCTCAACTGCTTACCGAAACCATGTAATGTGTCAGGAAATCGGGCACGTTTATGGTCTGGGTCATACATCAGAGGATGGATCAAGTCAGCAGACTTGTATGGACTATTCGAACGATAATAATAGTCAATGGCCGAACTCGCATGATCGTCAACTACTAACGGAAATGTACAGTCATAACGATGGTTATGAAACCGCTGATGCAGGTGGCAGCGAAGAACCATGTCGTGGAGGTCCTAAAAAATGTGGAAGTCAGTTTAACGGTGGCTTAGGAATTAAAGTATGGCAGAAAGGGCGTGCCCAAATCCGAGTGTCACAAGGGCCAGATGGAACTATATGGGTACACCATATTACTTTGGCTGAAGGCCACGATGATATTGTTCACGACCCGGAACATTAATTAAGTAAGGCAAAAAAAAGCGCCCACAAGGGCGCTTTTTAGTTATTTGACTACCCATTATTTTGCTGCTGCTGATTTTGACCATACATATCAGCAGCACGCTGATACTGCACCCAGCTGGTAAATATGTATTTATCGTTTGAGACTGGTTTAAGACCGCGGTGAGTATGAGTAAATCCAGCAGGGGCTATAACTAATGAACCCTGTTTTGGCTTACTCTTAACCTGCTGATAGAAGAACTCAGTTTCGCCACCTTCCTCAACATCATTTAAGTAGAACATCCACAGTAATGTGCGGTGAAGGGAATCTTGATGTGGGTCGTTTGGATGTGGGTAGTGCTCTGAATGCCAGTGGAAATATCCACCCTCACCTTTATTGTACTTCTGGATATTAACAGGACCTAGGCGGTACACAGCCTGGATAAAACGAGCCAGAGTTTGATCGTCCATCTTTTCAACATCAACATAGCTCAACTGTTCCATTTCACCTTCCTGATTCTGAAACATTAAAGAAACTGCTCCAGCCAACAGGAAAGGATATTGGCGGACATAATGAATCATTCCACGGAGCACTATATTCTGTAAATGCTGTAATTCGTCCTTCCATTCGTCAGGATAGCGGTTGATAGTGATATCCGTACTATTTTTTTTTATTTTATCGATACCATGACCAGTTTCACCGGGACGTTTGTTAGGACTCTGTTCAAACTTGTCAATACATTGCTGACAAAATTCAGGGTCGAGTGCCTGTTCATAAATATTAATAAAGCTCGACATAGTAATCCCCCAATACTATTTATAATCAAAGTTGCCTTAGCCTATTATAGTCGGTACATTGTTGCCAGTGTTTTTACCGAGGTTTACGTAGCTGTAAAGAGAAAAAGAGCTAAGAAATCAGTGGTAAGCTACAAGTCATACAGGTGAATTAAATGAAAAGAAGAAAATTTATCAGCGCATTAGGCGCCGGGGCCGCTGTAGCCGGTTTAAGTGCTTGTTCGGGGGGAGAAAAAAGTCCGAAAACGGCTCCAGTGGAAAAGTGGGATGGGGAAGTTATCAAGTGGACCATGATTACAACCTGGCCAAAAAACTTTGCCGGGCTGGGCGAAGGGGCCGAATATCTGGCGAAATTGATCAATAGGCTCAGTGGCGGTCGGATGGACGTCACCGTTTACGGCTCGGGAGAATTGGTACCAGCACTTCAGGTTTTTGAGTCTGTTGCCAGTGGTGCTGCCCAGATTGGTCACGGTGCTTCCTATTATTGGAAAGGGAAATTGCCAATGACACCATTTTTTGCAGCAGTCCCATTCGGTCTGAACGCGCAGGAAATGAATGGCTGGTTATTACATGGTGGCGGACTGGAACTGTGGCGAGAGTTGTATGAACCATTAGGACTGATACCAGAACCCTGCGGAAACACAGGGGTACAAATGGCGGGTTGGTTTAATAAAGAAATTAACTCGCTGGAAGATATCAAAGGCTTAAAAATGCGTATACCCGGCCTTGGCGGCGAAGTTTGGCGCCGAGCTGGCGGAATTCCGGTATTGATGCCGGGAAGTGAAGTATTCACTTCTTTAGAAACTGGAGCAATTGATGCTGCGGAGTGGGTGGGGCCATACAACGACCTTGCTTTTGGGTTATTTAAAGCTGCGCAATATTACTACTATCCGGGATGGCATGAACCTGGCACAACTTTGGAGGCTTTAATCAATAAAAAAGCTTACGAAGAATTACCTAAAGACTTGCAGGAGATCGTCACTATGGCTTGTCGAACAGCAAATGCAGATTTGTTGGCGGATTTTACTGCGAAAAATAATGAAGCGTTACAAACCTTGGTTAATAAACATGGGGTTAAACTAAGAGCATTACCTCAGGATGTATTAACAACGTTAGAGGAAATTTCAGAAGGAATGCTCCAGGAGCAGACCGAAACTGAGCTTGATGAACGGATTCTCAAATCCTTTGTTGAGTTTAAGCAGCAGGCCAAAGAGTGGCATCGGGTATCAGAGTTAAGCTACTACCAGGCAAGAAGTTAGAAGGTTTAGCATTTTTTTGGTTTTATATTATACAAAAGGGCTTTTTAGCCCTTTTGTACCTTAACCGGACGCTTCAGTAATTTGCTAAATATTATTTGCGCTTTGTCTTCTGATGCGCTGGTGAAGAAAAGATCCTGTTGATGAGGGCTTTCATTAAATATTTCATGTTGCGCAAGCACACGGGTTAACTGAAGTGACACTGCATCGGCAGTGTCGAGAAGTTTAAGAGGGGAGTTACCGGCAACTTTTTTGATGCTTGGCGCTAGAAATGGATAGTGGGTGCAACCAAGTACAAGGGTATCTACCTTATAGTTTAATAGAGGATTCAGGTACTGTTTGATTAGCTCAATAGTTTCAGGGCTGTCAAGCTCACCTTTCTCAACTTGTTCAACAAAACCGTGACAGGCAACCTGATGTATGGATTTATCGCGTGCATACTCGACGACAAGGCGCTGATAGCGTTGACTATGGAGTGTATTTTCAGTTGCGAATACACCAATATGACCTGTGCGAGTTAATGATGCGGCAGGTTTTATTGCAGGCTCTAACGCGACAATTGGAAGATCGTATTCTGTTCTAAGCCAGTCAGCCATGATAGCTGTCGCGGTGTTGCAGGCAATAACCATGGCCTTTACATTCCGCTCTATAAAAAAATCAGCGATATGCTGGCAGCGTTTATGCAGTTCCTCTTTCGGAAGTTTCCCATAGGGGGCAAAAGCGGAATCTGCAAAATAGGCGCAATTTTCCTTAGGCAAGTGTTTTCGAATAGATTGATAGATGGACAGACCACCAACACCAGAGTCGAAAATACCTATTGGGTTACGATTCATAAATGAAAGATTCCTCAACCCACTACTGAAGGTAGCCAGGTAGATAGTTCAGGCCAAAAAGCAATTAAGGCAAGGACAGTAGCCTGAATCCCAATAAAAGGAATGACGCCTCGATATATTTGAGCGGTGCGAATCTGTTTGGGTGCAACGCCTCGCAAATAGAATAAGGCAAAGCCAAACGGAGGTGTTAGGAAAGACGTTTGTAAATTGATAGCTATTAATACACCAAGCCAGATTGGATCGGCACCCATCATCAATAGTACAGGACCTACGATTGGAACCACAACAAAGGTAATCTCGATAAAGTCGAGAATAAAACCAAGCAGGAACATCACAATCATGATGATCAGTAATGCTGTAAAGAGTCCGCCTGGCAGGTCAGTAAAGAAGTGGCGAATCATTTCGTCACCACCGTACATCCGGAACACCAGTGAGAAAATCGAAGCACCAATTAAAATCAGGAAAACCATGCTGGTGGTTTTTACCGTTGACTGCATAACATCTCTTAGGCGTTCAAGAGTGACTTGTTTTCGCATAGCAGCTAAAAGCATGGCACCAAAGGCACCAATGGCGGCGGCCTCTGTCGGCGTAGCAATACCATAAAGAATTGAGCCTAATACTGCGACTATAAGAATCAATGGCAGCGACAAACTTTTGAGGGCGCGCCACATAGCCTGATTCAGCTCAGAGCGTTCAATATCCATGGCTGGGGCAGCCTGTGGTTTACGCCAGGCTACAAAGGCGATATACATCATGTAGCCAATGACCAGTAACATTCCTGGAATAACGGCGCCCATAAACAGATCGCCTATCGAAGCCACCTGGTCCGTTTGTAGACCCTGGCTCTTTGCTTCGGTCATGGCGTTGGCCAGAACGTCTCCCAGAAGGACCAGTACAATTGAAGGAGGGATAATTTGACCGAGGGTACCCGAGGCGCAGATAACACCAGTGGCGAGCTCAGGCTTATATCCACGCTTTAGCATTGCAGGCAGTGAAAGCAGGCCCATGGTAACGACAGTTGCACCTACGATGCCCGTACTTGCAGCGAGTAACATTCCTACTATGGTTACTGCAAAGCCCATGCCACCCCGAAGCTTGCCAAAAAGAGTAGCCATGGATTCCAGCAAATCTTCGGCGATTTTTGTGCGCTCCAGCATCAGGCCCATAAAAATAAACAGCGGGACTGCTATGAGAGTACTTCGGTCCATGATCTTAAATAAACGGCCGGCCATAAAGTTAAGTTGTACTGGCTCGATCATTCCGGTCAAGGCACCAATTGCGGCAAACACCAGAGAGGTACCGGCCAGGGAAAAGGCTACCGGATAGCCCCATAGCAGTACTGCACAAACAGCCAAAAATAAAAGTAGAGGCATTAACTCAAGCATGATTTGCCTCCTCATGCTGGGATGACTCCAGCAACGGTGGCGTCTCTGTCCAGCCACATAGATAAGCCAGGCATTTCAAAAAGTCTGAAAAACCTTGGATTATTAAAGCCACTGGCATCGCCAGCAATAGGCTTTTGAATATATACATGAAAGGTATGCCGCCGGGCTGGTTAGAGTCTTCCCTCAGTGCCCAGCTGAATAAAACATAGTCTTTGCAGTAAATAAAGATAAAGAGGCATACAGGAAGTAATAGCAATAAAAAGCCAAGCATATTGACGATAGCTTTCTTACGAGGCGAGAAATTCTGGTAGAAAACATCGACACGGACATGATCGTTGTATTTGAGTGCGAAAGCGGCGCCGAGCATAAACACTGTTGCGTGCATGTAGTTGACAGACTCTTGCAGTGCGATAGCGCTTAAATCGAACCAATTACGTAACGCCAATACCAAAATCACAGTTAATACCATGAATAAGGTTAGCCATGAAATTAATCGCCCGATCCACTCGGTGATCATATCGAATAAAGAAAGTGTTTTAAGGGTCGCTATTTTAAGCATTAATTACTCTTATATTGTGCTTAGGCATTGTTGTTATCAAAGTTATCCACAGGAAAATAATAGTGTGAAGCAGAACTTGTTTAAAGTGTCGCTTTCATTTACACATGTAACCTGATGATATTGTTATGTTTTGCAGGCAGATTTAACTCCCCAAAGTTAAAAAAGACTTTATATTTCAGTATTTGTCATATTCACAGAAACTTTTTCACAAAGTTATCCACAGAAAGTGGGTGCTTGTGGAAAAAAGAAACAAATACCGAAAAGCAAAGATACTGTAATTAATAGAAAAGATCCAATCTGTTGGATAAGATTTAAATGCCGTAAAGTTATAGGGAATATTATGGGCCTTAAGGCGTTAAGCAACATAGAAAGAGGGGTATTTACCTCAATGAATTAAAGCCTACTTTAGTTGTAAAGAGGGTAGGGATATAAGATAGAAGGAGTATAAAAGCATGTGGAATAAAATAATAAAAGCAACTAATGCACTAGTGGTGGTGCTCTGCCTCATAGGGCTGGCTAACATTTCTCTGGCGGAGGCCCGGGAAAAAGGACCCAAGAAAGCACAGATGCTGCAAACGGAGCTTGATCCTTATTTTGAAACACTTGCCAAGAGCAATCGGTTTATCGGGGAAGCTGCAATTTACCAATCCGGCAATGAGTTATACCATACAACTATAGAGCCGGATGGCGAACAGTCCATCCTTACGGACAAGCACTATAAATACAAAGTAGGTTCAATAACGAAAACCTACACCGCTACCGTTATATTACAGTTAATCGAGGAAAACCGACTTAGTCTGGATACCAAGCTGTCAGAATACTATCCTAACGTAGCAAATGCTGGGGCGATTACGGTTGAGCAATTATTAACTCATCACTCAGGCATACATAACTATACTGCTGATGCTGACTTCCTGACCTACCACGAGAAGCCACAAAGTAAGACGTTTCTATTAGATAAAATTGAAAGCTTTAAGCCTGACTTTAATCCAGGAGAAAAAGCTCAGTACAGTAATAGTAACTACTTGCTGTTGGGGTACATCATTGAAGATATTGAAGGTAAGTCATACCAAGATGTACTTCTTGAGCGGATCATTGAGCCGCTGGGATTGGATGACACTTTTGTTGGCGAGGCCATTGACCCCGAGAATGAAGAAGCATATTCCTACCAGCTGGCCGAGAAATGGAATGAAATTCCCGAGTGGGATATGTCTGTGGCATTTTCTGCCGGAGCCATTGTGTCTACTCCGGAGGAGCTTGACCGTTTTATTTCAGCGCTATTCAAAGGAAAATTAATATCTGATTCTAGTCTGAAGAAGATGATTAATATTGAAAATGGTTTCGGCAAGGGAATATTCGAAACTAAATACGAATGGGATGATAAAGAGCTGCAGGGCTATTGGCACAACGGTGGAATCGAAGGCTTTATTTCCCATCTTGCATACTATCCAGATGAGGATTTAACCATTGTGGTATTAAGTAATGGACTCAATTACGATATCCGGGCCATTTATAATGTCATGCTGGACGCGTACTTTGAACAAGACTTTGATACGCCGGAGTTTGGGAAAGCGGTCGAAGTACCGGTAAGCGAATTGGAGAAATATACTGGAAAGTATGAAAGCAAGACTCATCCACTGGATATCACTGTAAGTTTGTTAGGGAATAAATTGTATGGCCAGGCTACTGGACAGGGAGGCTTTCCTCTGACGCCTTTGGGGGAGGGAAGGTTCGAGTTTGCCAAAGCGGGAATTGAAATACGCTTTGACGACAATAATAACCAGTTCGAGATCAAGCAGGGCGGACGGGCAGATATTTTTAACAAGGTGGAAGATACTGTTGAGCAGGAAAGTGTTGAAGTTCCAATAGAAACCTTGAAACAGTATGTGGGCATCTATCAGTCTGAATCATTTCCTCTGGATCTGGAAGTTATGATCAAGGATGGTTATTTGCATGCTCAGGCAACAGGGCAGCCAGCATTCCCCCTGACAGCGGTAAGTCAATATAAGTTTAAGTTTGATATGGCCAGTATCGTGATTGAATTCAGGCCAGAGCAGTCAGAATTAACCATCACGCAACGCGGTATGCCAAGGGATATGTACAAAAAGTAAACCAGCAAAAGCCTCCGTTTCGGAGGCTTTTTTTATGGGTATATAGGATTGATGCTGAAGTTGCGTTACACTTAATTCAACTTCAAAAAACACCCAACAAACATGTCAAAACAGCAAACTCCTTTTATTCTCGTGGATGGTTCCTCGTATCTTTTCCGTGCTTATCACGTGCCGCAGTTACAGCGGATGACGAATTCTGAAGGGATGATGACTGGCGCCGTTTTTGGTGTGATTAATATGCTGAAAAGCCTGATTAAGGAGTATGACCCTAGTCACATGGCGGTGATTTTTGATGCTAAGGGTAAAACCTTCCGCAATGATCTGTATCCGGAATATAAAGCTAACCGTCCGCCAATGCCTGAAGACTTAAGACAGCAGATTAAACCCATCCATGAGATAGTGAAAGCCATGGGTTTGCCTCTTCTGGTCATAGAAGGAGTAGAGGCGGATGATGTCATCGGAACCCTGGCTAAGCAGGCTTGTGCCGAAGGGCGTGAAACGTTGATTTCAACGGGAGATAAAGATATGGCACAGCTGGTAAGCCAGCATGTGACCCTGATTAATACAATGGATAAAAATAACCCAATCACAGATTATGATCGGGTTATCGAAAAGTTTGGAGTAAAGCCAGAACAAATCATCGACTATTTAGCATTGGTCGGAGATAAAGTCGACAATATCCCCGGGGTCAATAAGTGTGGACCTAAAACAGCTGTTAAGTGGCTGAATGAGTATGGTTCGCTGGAAGGTGTGATGGAAAATGCGGATAAGGTTGGTGGAAAAATTGGCGAAAACTTGCGCGAAGCACTGCCTCAGCTTCCTTTGTCCTATGAGCTGGCCACCATCAAATTAGATTGCGATTTAGAATACAAGCCTGAAGACTTGACTTTAAATGAGCCAGACTTGGTTGAATTAAAAGAACTCTACGGAGAAATGGAGTTTCGTCGATGGTTGACTGAAGTGTTAAAAGAAGGCGGTGAAGAAATTAGCGAAGAAGAAGATCAGGAGTCCGCCATTGATCGAAGTAAGTACGAAACGATTTTAGAACAGAAGGACTTCGACAAATGGATGGAGAAACTAGGGAAAGCTGACTTGTTTGCTTTTGATACAGAAACCACTAGCTTGAATTACATGGAAGCACAGTTGGTTGGTATGTCCTTCGCATTGGAAAATGGTGAGGCGGCCTACCTGCCTTTAGCACACAGCTACATGGGTGCGCCAAAGCAGCTCGATCGCGACGAAGTGCTAAAAACAATGAAGCCATTACTGGAAAGCGATGAGGTCAAAAAGGTAGGACAGAATTTAAAATACGATATGAGTGTGTTAGCTCGATATGATATTAAGCTCGGTGGTGTTGAGTATGACACAATGCTGGAATCCTATTGCTTAAATTCTGTTGCCAGTCGCCACGATATGGATTCGCTGGCGCTGAAGCATTTGAACCATGCCAATATAAAGTTTGAAGAAATAGCGGGTAAGGGGAAGAATCAGTTAACATTTGATCAAATTGAGCTCGAAAAAGCTGCTCCTTACGCGGCAGAGGATGCCGACATCACCATGAAGCTACACCAGAAGCTGTGGGATGAATTAAAAAAAGAAGAAGGCCCGACACAGGTCTTTCAGCATATAGAAATGCCGCTAGTGCCAATCCTCTCCAAGGTTGAACGCAATGGCGTTTTAGTAGATGGCAAGCTACTCTTGGACAAGAGCCAGCAGTTTGAAAAGCGACTGAAGGAAATTGAATCAGAAGCGTTCGACCTGGCCGGGAAAGAGTTTAATTTAGGATCGCCTAAACAGTTACAGGCGATTTTATTTGAAGAGCTGGAGCTACCGGTAATCAAGAAAACACCAAAGGGGCAACCATCGACTGCCGAGGAAGTGTTGCAGGAGCTGGCTCTTGATTACCCCTTGCCAAAAATGATTTTGGAGCACCGTAGTTTAAGTAAGCTAAAGTCCACCTATACAGATAAGTTGCCACAGATGATCAACCCGGAAACAAAGCGGGTGCATACATCGTATCATCAGGCTATCGCAGCAACGGGTCGTTTATCATCAACAGAGCCGAACTTGCAGAATATTCCAATTCGTTCAGCTGAGGGTAGAAGCATTAGAACTGCGTTCATTGCGTCCGAGGGTTGTAAAATTATGGCTGCGGATTATTCGCAGATTGAGTTACGAATTATGGCGCACCTGTCACAGGACAAAGGGCTTTTAAAGGCGTTTGAAGAGGGGTTGGATGTGCATGCAGCTACCGCCGCTGAAGTCTTTGATGTGGCCTTGGAAGAGGTGTCAGATAATCAGCGTCGAGATGCGAAGGCAATTAACTTTGGATTGATTTACGGCATGTCAGCATTTGGTCTGGCCAAACAGATTGGCACAGATAGAAACACGGCGCAGGACTATATCAACACCTATTTTGCTCGTTACCCGGGAGTGGAAGCCTATATGGATAACACTCGGGAAAAAGCAGCGGATAAAGGGTACGTAGAAACGCTGTACGGTCGTCGCCTGTACCTACCAGAAATTCACTCGAAAAATGGCATGCGTCGTAAGGCTGCTGAACGGACTGCGATTAATGCTCCGATGCAGGGCAGTGCTGCAGATATCATTAAATTGGCGATGATTGAAGTCGACCAGTGGCTGCAGGACCAGCCTGGAATCAAAATGATCATGCAGGTGCACGATGAACTGGTGTTTGAAGTAGAAGAAAAGTATTTGGATGAGGCCAAGGAAAAGGTTCCAGAGCTCATGGCAGGCGTAGCGGAACTATCAGTTCCATTAATCGCAGAAGTCGGTGTGGGAGATAACTGGGAAGAAGCGCATTAAATTAAGGTGCGCTATTTATCGTTTTTCATGTGACATAATGCCGTTTTTTGTAGTGAACATCGGTTAACTTCACACTTTGAATATATCTTTACACAACCTTACAAAAAATCCTGAAACAAACCACCTGAAAGGGGGTCTATTTTAATGAGCACATTGAAGTGCTCCCCGCGACTCCCTCCTTTCAGCGGGACTTTGCAATTTGGCCTCCCCAAGCTGAATTGCGTATTTGGGGTGGTTCCTATGTTCCCTCAGGCCACCCCTTTTTTTATGCCTGAAAGAATTGTGGAGCCCCGTAGTAATTAATAAAAAGCCTGCTTAAAGCAGGCTATTTGTATGAAGAGTATATTGTTTATTTAATATTAATTTTGTGGCAATAGTTCCTGGAACTCTTCAAGTTTATGGAGATCTCTAAAGGCGGGCTCTCTATCCAGTTCATCAACCAGTTTAGGTGCTTTTTCAATGGCTATCTTAATATCATTTATAGCTTCCTGAGTAGCACCATTAGCAGCGTTAGCACAGGCTCGCTGCCAATAAGCCAGACCATAATCTTCGTCCTGCTCGATGGCGCGGTTGGCTAGACTGAATGCCCACTCATTTTCACCAAGCTCAAAGGCGGCATCAGCTTTATAAATAAGTGCCTCAATATCCTCGGGATTAAGGGCCAGGATTTCATCGTACAGTTTAATTTTCTGGTGCATGTTACTTTCAAGGCCAGCTCGCATCCAGATTGAGTGAACTTCATTGGCCTTGGATATCTCTTCCTGCGCTGTAATGATTTCCTGAGAACGCCGTTTTACTTTATTCTCAAGCTCTAATAGCCTTTCTTCATACTCGCTGGTTAGCTCGTTGATTTTAGTTTCTACCACTTCGTTCAGTTTACTTTTAACATCGCGCATCGAACGCCAGCCCATTAAGACTAAAATAGAGGCTGCCGTGGTAATAATGATGAACATGTTATTTAGGGTATCGGCCGTATAGCGGATGGCACGGTCAGAAGCATCGAGTCGAGCGTGAGCCACTTTCTCTTCAACGTCAGCTCTCAACGCTTGCTGATCCTGGCGCACCGCTTTCAGTTCATCGAGAATGTAACGTTCAATCAGGGGTTGGTAGTTACTGGTTTTCTCAACAGCAGGTTTTTGTTTTTCTGGTTGTTGCTGCTCCGCGGCTATCGAGGCTGCAGCATAAAGAGTAGTAAATACTACCAGCAGAATGTTCACGAATTTTTTGATCATAGCCGTTAGTCCTCTGGCTCGGTGCGTATCTCTGGGTTAGCGTACCATGCATCAAGTTTTGCGAAAAGCTGATCAAGGCCATGTTTTTTTGTGGCTGAAAATGCCTGGACGGTCGCCTCTGGGTGAATAGCATTAAGCTGCTTTTTGCATTGTAGCAATGCCTTTGATTTAGCTCCCTGCTTCAGCTTGTCAGATTTACTGAGAAGGCAATGAACTGGCAGGCCAACATCGTGCGCCCAGGCCAGGATCTGCTGATCAGTATCCTTGAGGAAATGTCGAATATCCATCAATAGAACAAGCCCGCGTAAACAGCGGCGTTCCTGGAGGTAACGAGAAAGCTCTTCCTGCCATATTTTTTTAGTCGACTCCGAGACCTTGGCGTAACCATATCCTGGCAGATCAACAAGCCTGGCATCATCGGTCAGGGTAAAGACATTAATGAGCTGGGTGCGGCCAGGGGTTTTGCTGGTTCGAGCCAGACTTTTTTGTCGTGTGAGAGCATTCAGTGCACTCGATTTACCGGCATTAGAGCGCCCTGCGAACGCGACTTCGATGCCTTCATCAGAGGGTAGCTGGTCGAGTTTGGCCGCTCCGAGCAGGTATTTGGCCTGTTGATAATGCATAAATGTGGATTTTTTGCCTTAGGGTATTGGCATTTTAACGGTTAGTTCCCTATAATTCACCGAGCTTTTCGATTTATTTTGTCAGCGGTTAAAAAATCGCGGCTATTTTATTATTTTAGTAGGTAACCGAATGAGAAAGTTAGCTATTTTTGCTTTTGTTTTTGTAGCGTGGAGTGCTCCTGGTATTGCTGGTGATGCAGCTAAGGGTGCTGAATTAGCAGCAACGTGTGCGGCTTGCCATGGTCAGGATGGTAATAGCAGCAACCCTATGTGGCCTAAGCTTGCGGGACAAAGCGAGAAATACCTAGAGAAACAGCTTCATGACTTCCAGGCTGGTATTAAAGATCAGTCACAAGGTCGTTATAACGCTTCTATGGCAACGCCGATGATTTCTGATTTGAGTGATGAAGATATTGCTGATTTAGCAGCATATTTCTCAGAACAGGAAACTCAGATGGGCGCAGTGAAAAAAGAATTCTTGGACCTTGGCAAGAAGATTTACTTCCAGGGTGATGCTGAGCGTAAGGTTCCAGCATGTAGTGCATGTCACGGTGCAACAGGCCAAGGGCTGAACTTGGCTGGCTACCCTGGTTTGTCAGGACAGCACCCTGAATATACTATTAGTCAATTAAAAGCGTTCTCACATGGTGAGCGTAATAATGACGCGAATGGTGTAATGCGAGATATTGCGATTCGCATGTCGGATCAGCAAATTGAAGCTGTTGCTCATTTTGTACTAGGCTTGCACTAATTGACTTGCAATAAAAGCAGGGTTCAATGTAAAAAGGCGACGTAGAGTCGCCTTTTTTGTGCCAGAATTCATTGGATAGGTAAAACAGATCATTAGGTTAGGAATACAAACAGATGTATAAGTTCTTACTCATAGTTATATTAACCTGGGCTTCTTTGGGGAAATCAGCTGAATTCAAGTCCGGGGAGGATTATTGGCAGGTCAGAAGTGGTGATAGTGTGGCCGTAGCTGAGGGGGACAATTTATTTTTTACCTGGTGGGGTTGTGACTCATGTCGCCAGATTGAGGAAGAATTATCACAGCAGCTCGAAGGTTTTGAAGTGGTGCCTTTGATTGCTCGTCAGGAATGGCGGCCTGCGGCAAAAGCATTTTATGTGATGAAGATGCTAGAAGGTAATCCAAATGCAGAAGATGTCATAAAGCAGCGTATAGAAGAAGGTACTTTGGACCCTAAAGATCAAAAAGCATTATTTGATGCAGTAATTGAGCTGGGCTATGACAAGGAGCAGGTGGCTGAGTTACTGGAGGATAGAGATCTATATGGTCGAATCGATCAAGCCGTTGCGCTGGCAGAAAATTATAATATTCAATACGTACCGACAGTGGTGGTCAAAGGGCGTTTTGCTACCGATGCAAGACACACAATGACCGTCAAAAAGTTCGGTGAAGTGCTTGAGTACCTTAAGACTCTGTAGCGCTAGCCGTTATCGCTGAGTTGCTTTTCATTGCTATGGTGACTGGCGTTATAAAGCGCTGCAAGGGTAGCCGAGTAGAACTCTCGGCGGTATAAAACAGCGACAACAATGCTTGCAGAAACCATAAAAACGATAGGATTAAAGAACCACCCCAGTGTCGCCAAGGCAAAAGTATAGGCTCGAAGCCCATAGTTAAAAGAGTTTGAGGCTCTACTTAATAGCCAATTAGTTTGTTTGATATAAATACTCTTGTCCTTGCTCGAATCGCTTTCACTGGGGGCGGCACCAAAGAGAACAATAGCAAAGTTATATTGCCGCATGGACCAGGTAAATTTAAAAAAAGCATAAGCGAAACTCACCACCAGAATCAGAATCTTCAACTCCCATGCAGCGCGCGAGTCAATTTCTATCCAGGGCAATGCTTCCAGCAGGGGTATGGCTTTGTCTGTTGAGCCAAGGACTGTCAGTAAACCAGCTATGATAAAGATAGTGGTGGAAGCAAAAAAGGTTACGTTTCGCTGCAGGATGCCAATACTGCTAATATCAGCCATGCGCATTTCACGGGAAATCATTCGCTCTAACCACTCAACCCGATTAGCCTCAAGTTGATTTGCTATGGTGGAAGTGCTTTTTTGTTTAAAGCGAGCGAAGTAGGTATACCCAATCCAACAGGCCAAAAACCAGATAAAAGCTATCCAGTCTAAGAACGGCATAAACGATAAGGTCATGTTAGAGATAATTTCGCGCTAAGGTTGCATTGTTTGGATTAAAAGTGCCATGCTTTAACATCCAATACAAGCGAATATTATTGATAACTGGTATTAGGACAAGTATGCGAAATACGTTAAGTCAGGCCAGCAGTCCTTATTTACTGCAACATCAGGATAACCCCGTTCATTGGCAACAATGGACAGATGAGGTTATAGCAATAGCGAAGGAGCAGGATAAGCCGATACTGTTATCTATAGGATATTCGTCCTGCCACTGGTGCCATGTTATGGCGCATGAATCGTTTGAGGACGATTCGGTAGCTGCCGTAATGAATGAGCACTTTATTAATATTAAGGTGGACCGCGAAGAACGCCCTGATATTGATAAGACGTTTCAGCTGGCGCATCAGCTACTGAATCGACAGGCAGGTGGCTGGCCTCTAACAGCAGTATTGGATCCACAAACCCTGATCCCGTTCTTTAGTGGAACCTATTTTCCGAAAGAAGCAAAGTTTGGCTTGCCTGCATTCACTGATCTACTTAACAGGATAAAACAGGTTTTCGATGACAAAAGAGATGACATCGTTGAACAAAATGACCGGTTAAACGAGGCAATAAAAACAATCGCTAAGGGCGCATCACATTCTGATGATGAAATTAGTAGCCAGGCAACGAACTTTCTTTCGGCTACAGCGGATAGAGCTGATAAGAAGTTTGGCGGTATGGAGGGAGCGCCCAAATTCCCGCAGGCTGCTATTTGGGAGGCCATGTTAAAACTGATACCGAGCAACTCGTTCAGCTCTGAACAGAGTGATGAAGCGGCTGAAATTTTACGCGAGACGTTGACAGGCTTTACACGCTATGGCCTTTTTGATCATCTTGGAGGAGGTTTCTTTCGTTACTGTGTTGATGAGCGCTGGGAAATCCCGCATTTTGAAAAAATGTTATATGACAATGGGCAACTGTTGAGTCTGATTTCACAGGCAGGGCATTATTTTGCTGATGGAGATTTAATGCAAAGTGTAGAGCTGACTCTATTATGGCTGAAAGAACAGATGCTATCGCCGGAAGGTGGGTATTACTCCGCATTGGATGCCGACAGCGAAGACCAGCAAGGTCGAAGCCGTGAAGGCGCTTATTACTGCTGGAGTGATGGGGACTTTGATGTGCTCGGCAATGAAGAGCAGGATTTTGCAAAAGCTTACTACGGACTGGATAAGCCGGCGAATTTTGAAGGCGACTGGCATTTACAAACTAAAAATCACTGGCGGCAGGTTGCTGAAGATAGAGGATTTCATGAAAAGCAGGCGCCAATATTGATGGAGTCGGCACGGCAGCAGCTAAAAATGATCCGTGATAAGCGCCCTTTACCTTTCCGTGACGATAAAATACTAACCTCGTGGAACGCACTGGTGATGCAAGGGTTATTGCAGGCAAAGCGGGCAGGAGTAAGAACAGACATTGATGAATCCATTCAGTCGATAAAAGGGTTTTTTAGAAACTGTGTATGGCGAGGAAATGAGCTTTTTGCCTGTTACAAGAATGGGGCTGCCTATCAGGAAGGGTTTCTGGATGATTATGCTTATCTCGCAAAAGCATTGGTGTTGTCATTATCAGATAACTTTATTCAGGCGGACTGGGTTTGGTTAAAGCAGCTCTGTGATGAATTATGGCAGCAATTCGCAGATCAGAACCAGGGAGGCTTTTATTTTACTTCTGATAATCATGAGACGGTGATTGCCCGTCATAAAACTTGGAGCGATGACGCTATGCCGAACAGTGCCTGCCAGGCATTGGAAGCGGTGTGGGTGGTCGCGGAGATGACGGGCGATACCAAGCGGCTAGAGTTTGTCGAAAAGAGCTTAAAACAGGCTGCGACTGAAGCAAAGCAGTCACCACTTCAACATTCTTCGGTGATTCATTTAATAGAGCAGTGGCAACAAGGATTGGAAATGTGGGTGCTGCGGGGAGAATCCGCGGAAATGGTGTCGTGGCAAAGATATCTTAAAACAGGCCTTAATCCATACCGTTATGTTTTTGCAATAGAGGCAGGAGTGAACGATAAATTACTGGAAGTGAAGTTCCCAGCAGCAGATGTCATGGTTGGATATTGCTGCCGAGAACATCAATGTTTTCCCGCTGTAAGGGACTTCGAGTCGTTGAAGGCCTTGTCCAGCGGGGATGAGGATTAGCCTAACATGCTAACCATTTTGTCTACTAGTTTGTTTATGCCTTTAGCAGCTTCAGATATGCTGCCCGCCAGCATATAGGCCGGGGTGGTAACCAGTTGCTTGTCTTCGTCAACCACAATATCATCGACCTGACAGGCAACGTGAACACCGCCCATTGCCTCAATTGCTTTAGCTGTCTCTTCATCGTTACCGATAGTAAGTTTGGTGCCCTTGCCAAAAATTAAGGGCAGCATTGCAGGTGCGATACAGACAAAGCCAACAGGTTTCTTGGCATCAGCAAAGCCCTGAATGAAACGAACTAGCTCTGGGTTAACTGCACAGTCACTCCCTTTCACAGCAAAGTCAGATAGGTTTTTGGCCGCTCCAAAACCTCCGGGTAAGATTACTGCATCGAACTCATCCGCTTTTGCCTCGGCCAGGTCTTTGATTTCGCCACGGGCAATCCGAGCAGCTTCAACTAAAACGTTACGGCTTTCACCTTCGGCCACTTCTCCCGTAAGGTGATTAATAACGTGCATTTGCTCGATATTCGGAGCGAAACACTGATATTCTATATTATTGCGCTCGAGAGCTTGCAGCGTAAGAACACTTTCGTAGATTTCTGCGCCGTCGAAGACACCGCATCCAGATAGCACTACAGCAAATTTTTTCATGGGAGAACTCCTTATCATGAGTGTTACTATAGATGATAATATAGATATCATAATAATTTAAGGCTGAGGGTTTTGATTTTTAATGCTATTTAGTTGAAACTAATGGCCAGAATTTAGAGGTAGATTTTCTACCCTCAAGGAACGTAAATGCCAACAGCAAAGTTAGGTCAGTTGTTATATTGGGTTATTATCTGTGTGTCACTCTCGTTAGCTGGCACTGCTTCAGTACGTGCAGACTATGCGCCCAATGCTTTGCTTGAAGGAGATCTCTCACAAAGCACGGTTACCTCTATTGTCGAAGACCGCTATGGTTTTCTATGGATAGGAACAGCCGACGGGCTCAACCGTTTTGATGGTTACGCTGTTAAGATTTTTAATAAGCAAAATAGCCAACTACCCAATACAAGTATTCGTGATCTGGAAATTGATCAGAACGGAGACCTATGGATTGCAACACAAAATGGCGTGGCTTTGTTTGAGCAAAACACTGGTAAAATCATTAATTTTTATCACAATGCCCAAGAGCCTTTTTCTATCGCTGACAATTTCGTAACCAGTCTGGCGATGGATGAAACCGGTGGCATGTGGGTCGGAACCTACAGCGGTCCCTCATACTATGATCCAAAGATAAAAGGTTTTAAGACCCTTCCAATCATGAAAAGTCGTCGGGTTCCTGCTCCCCTGATTGAAGTCAGTGACATGATGGTCGATAGTCAGCAACGAGTATGGCTGGTAACTACAGCTGGTCATCTGGCTCGTTATAATCGAAGTTTGGAGCATTTTGACATCATAGAGAATAACTTTGTCGCAGGTATGGGGACTGTAGATTCTGTGGTTGAGACCCCTGATGGAAAGTTATGGCTTCTTTCATCAAATCTAGGCTTGATTGAGTTTGACCCTGTAGAGCAGACATATCAGCCGAAGAATCTGACAGACTTAGGGCTCACACATAATGACATGACTTTGAATCGTCTCTACTTCGATCGTAAGCAACGGCTATGGGTAGGTACGGAGTCTAATGGGCTATATACAATAAAAGAAGGAAAGGTCGTCGACCATCATATTTATGGTAAACCTGGTTCGGTTGGCAGCAACAATATCAACGTTCTTTATCAGGACAGCAGTGACATATTATGGATAGGGTCTTCGACTTATCTTAATAAGATCAATCCCAATGCTATTAATTTTACGCATATTGATCACCGCGAGAGTGAACAGGGAAGGCTTAAAGGAGAGGTTACCTATTCAATTTTAGCTACAGATTATGACCATTTATTGGTTGGTAGTGATACTGGTGGTTTAACGGTTCTACCAAGGCAAGGAAGCGAATCTCAGCCTCTTGACTTTGAACTTCCACAGCAGCTGAAGGGAAAAAATATTAATCGACTGCTTCCTATCGGTGCGGGGCGGCATTGGTTAATAGCCGAACGTTCTATTTGGATTTTTGATGAATTGCAGCTTGAGTTTGAACTGGTTTTCCAAGCTGCAGATGCCCAGGATTACTTCATAACGGGACACTACGATGGTCGTTTTCTATGGTTAGGTACAAAAAGGGGACTATGGCGGCTCAATAAAGACAACTCCTTAAAGAAGTTTCGTTTAGTAGATATCGATTTTCACAGAGATAATCGTATTAATGTACTTCTTCCTGATAAAAACAATGACGATTATTTGTGGATTGGATCGGATAGCGGCGTTTATCGATTCAGTAAAAGTAATGAAATATATATATCTTTAAATAATCTTTTTGCGGACCTGCCGACACAGGCTGAAGACATAGTGTTCAGCTTGGCGATGGACGATGCATCCCGCTTGTGGATTGGTACTTTCGGAGGTGGTCTGATCGTTGTGGATCTGATCAGTCAGAAGTACACCGTTTTGAATAATGCTGTCAGTAATATCCATGAGACGATCTATTCGCTGGTCAAAGATGAAGGTGGAAGCATCTGGGCTGGAACGGGTGGCGGCTTATTCAGAATCGATCCCAATGACTTTAGCCTTTCCCATTTTTCGGTGACGGAAGATCAGCCGATCATTGAGTTTAATACCGGAGCAACTGCTAAAGATCGGCAGGGAAATTTATATTTTGGTGGCATGAATGGAGTGGTTTACTTTAACCCGCAGGCATATAGTCGTGATGACAAAGCTCCAACCCCCGTTATAACTGACATATTAGTGAACAACAATTCCATTGTTGTTGGCGAGCAGTATAGGAAGCGACTCTCGAAGCCTGCAAATATTGCTGACCAAGTTGTAATTTATCCAGAGGATACGGCTGTCAGCTTCGATTTCTCAGGTTTCAATTTCACCGATCCCTGGAATAATCGCTTCAGATATAAATTGGAAGGCTATGACGATAACTGGACAGAAACCGATGCTAAAAGCCGACGTGTTACCTACACAAACCTGAAGCCTGGCCAGTATCGCTTCATGGTCAATGCGGCTAATAAAGATGGGCTTTGGAGTGAGCAGCCAGCCGAGATAGATGTTGAAGTCAAAAACCTTGCCTGGCTGTCACCATTTGCCTACACCATCTATGGTTTTATGCTAGGTCTGATCATTCTGGCGTTTTCATACCTGATCTGGGCGCGCATGAGAGAGCGTCAGTTTGCAGCCCAGCAACTTGCTGAAAGTGAGGAACGATTAAAGCTGTCGCTTTGGGGTAGCGGTGATGAATTATGGGATTGGCAGGTGAATACCGGAGCTTTGCACCTGTCGAATGAGTGGCCATATGATTTTCCAAGAGATGGTATTCGAAGCGGTTATTCGATGGCTAACTCCAATATCCACCCGAATGATCTGCCTTATGTTAAACAGGCGTTAAACGCCCACCTGGCTGGCAAATCATTACACTTCGAGAGTACGTACCGCATCAGTAATGAACAAGGTGGATGGATTTGGGTACTCGATCGGGGAAAAGTGGTATCCCGCGATAGTGAAAATAAACCGCTACGGATGGCCGGGACATTGAAAAATATCAGTGATTTAAAAGACACTGAGCAACAGTTGAGCATGGTTGTTAAATCATTCGATAACATTTCGGATGCTGTCTGGATTCTGGACGAAGATTACGTATACATAGCTGTAAATAAAGCCTATACCAAGATTACTGGCTACGAAGCAGAAGAGGTTATCGGTCTACCGATTAAAGATACTTCAATTGTGGATGCTCCGGAACAATTCGTTGAGGATCTGAGAGAAGTCCTTGAACAGGAAGGAAGCTGGAGTGGAGAGTTAGAAGCGTTTCGTAAGAATGGGCAGGTTTACCCAATTGAGATAAATATTGATGTGGTTCGAGACAGCGACGGTAATATCATTAACTATGTAGGTGTTTTTTCGGATATTACCTTCCGTAAAAAGGCAGAAAAGGAGTTGCGAAGACTTGCAACCGTTGATCAGCTGACAGGTTTGCGTAATCGGAGTAGCTTTAAACAACGTTTTGAAGAAATTTTAGCCTTATCCTCTGAAACCGATCAGCATGCACTGCTATTTATTGATCTGGATAACTTCAAGAGAATTAACGATTCGTTGGGGCATGGTGTAGGTGACGAGTTATTAACCTTGGTTGCAAGAGCACTGCTTGAAATCACATCTGATAATAATGGTGTCGTGGCCCGTCTGGGAGGCGATGAATTCACTGTGGTTCTAACCGATGTAGACACCTGGAGTCAGCCTGCGAAATACGCCCAGGCTATTCTGGAGTTCTTCTCAAAACCACTGAAGCTCACGAACGCCGAGGTCGTGGTATCGCCTAGTATCGGTATTGTGATGTATCCTGAAAACGGAGAAAGTGCCGAAGAGCTGCTTAAAAATGCCGATATGGCGATGTATTACGCCAAAAAGAAAGGCAAAAATACCTACCAATTCTATACCCGACAGATGAACGAGCAGGCGCAGCTTAGAATAAATTTGGAAAGTGAGCTACGTCAAGCGATTGAGAAAGATGAGTTTGTCGTTTTCTACCAGCCCAAGGTTAGCTTGGAAACGGGTAAGATAACCAGTATGGAAGCCTTGGTTCGATGGCGTAACCCCAATCGGGGACTGGTGATGCCTGGAGAGTTTATCCCTCTGGCTGAGGAGGCGGGATTTATTATTCCTATCAGCCAGAAGGTCATTGAAAAAACCTGCTTACAGCTGAAAGACTGGAAGAATCGTGGGATTTATGACGGTAAAATTGCCGTTAACCTGTCAGCTGTTCAGTTCTACAGCGAGAACCTTTGGGAGACAGTCAAAAACGCGCTGCACATTGCAAAAATGGACGCCTCGGCCCTGGAGTTTGAAATTACCGAAGGCATGGTGATGCAAGATTTAGCCCACTCTATACAACAGATGCGGAATCTCAAGGAAATGGGCATTAGCCTTGCTTTAGATGACTTTGGTGTAGGCTATTCGTCATTAGGAAATTTAAAGGACTTCCCAATTGATACCCTGAAAATTGACCGCTCCTTCGTCTGGGATCTGGAAGATTCGGAACGGGATCAGAAATTGGTTGCTTCTATTGTCACGTTGGCACATAACCTGGGTATTAAAGTTGTAGCAGAAGGTGTTGAAACCGTTTTACAGGTAGATGTCCTTCGTAAAATGGGCTGTGAAGAAATTCAGGGGTACATTTTCAGTAAGCCGGTCCCACCTTGGGAAATGGAAGCTATGTTGAGCGATGAAAATACCAATTTAGAGACCGTTTTATACGAGATGGAAGAGGAAGAATAGGGTTAAGCTTCAGCTTTTGCTGCCAAGGCCAGTAAAAAAACAGGATTTTGAATAAAAAACAGCCAATTTATTTGATTGGCTGTGCACGGTTTGAGACAATAAGCGCCCTAAAAATTGCGGCCCTATCACATCATTAGGAGATTCGATGCCCACTTCTGGTAATGACACGCCAAGTCGTTTTCAATTAGCTAATGTTATCCGTGCACTGAGCATGGACGCTGTCCAAAAAGCCAAGTCAGGTCACCCTGGCGCTCCCATGGGGATGGCAGATATCGCTCAGGTTCTATGGGGCGACTACCTAAAGCATAATCCAACTAATCCTCATTGGATGAATCGTGATCGTTTCGTGATGTCTAACGGCCATGGCTCAATGCTGGTTTATTCGCTATTACACCTCACAGGTTACAATATCGGTATTGAAGATCTTAAAAATTTTAGACAACTTCATTCAAAAACACCGGGCCATCCTGAATATGGTTATACGCCTGGTGTTGAAACGACCACTGGACCACTGGGTCAGGGCATTGCGAATGCCGTGGGTTTTGCAATTGCTGAAAAAACTTTAGCTGCGCAATTTAATCGACCCGGCCACAATATCATCGATCACTATACGTATGCGTTTATGGGTGATGGCTGCATGATGGAAGGTATTTCGCATGAAGTATGTTCATTAGCCGGAACCTTGGGACTGGGTAAGCTCATCGCTTTCTGGGATGACAATGGTATTTCGATAGACGGAGAAGTGGACGGTTGGTTCTCTGACGATACACCTAAGCGTTTCGAGTCTTATGGCTGGCATGTTATTGCAGATGTTGATGGCCATGATCCTGATGCGATCAAACAGGCGATTGAAGAAGCCCGTGCTGATAGTGAGCGTCCAACCTTGATCTGTTGTAGAACAGTGATTGGTTTTGGTTCGCCGAATAAACAGGGTAAAGAATCCTGTCATGGTGCGCCGCTGGGCGATGATGAAATTGAGCTGGCTCGTAAAGAATTAAACTGGACACATGGTCCATTTGAAGTCCCTGCCGATGTAGCTAAGGCATGGGATAAGCGTGATGTTGGCCAAAAACTTGAAAGTGACTGGGATCAGAAGTTTATTGCTTACCGCGAAGCTCATCCTGAGCTGGCTGATGAGTTGAAGCGTCGCATGGATAAGCGTCTACCAAATAACTTCGACCAAGAAGCGGAAAAATATATTAAGCAATTGCAGGAGGAAGGTCCTGTCGTTGCTAGCCGTAAAGCATCACAGATGGCGCTGAATGCTTACGCGCCATTGTTACCAGAGATGTTGGGTGGCTCAGCGGATCTTGCAGGTTCAAACCTGACCATCAATGAGCAATCAAAAGCCATCACAGCAAAAGACGCCAGCGGTAACTACCTGTATTACGGGGTTCGTGAGTTTGGTATGTGCGCCATAATGAATGGTATGGCACTGCACGGCGGGCTAATGCCGTACGGCGGCACTTTCCTGATTTTCATGGAGTATGCGCGTAACGCGGTCCGAATGGCTGCATTAATGAAGCAACAGTCAATTTACGTGTTCACTCATGACTCTATTGGTCTGGGGGAAGATGGTCCAACTCACCAGCCAGTTGAGCAGCTAGCTAACCTGCGTACTACGCCTAACTGTTCGGTATGGCGTCCTTGTGACGCAGTGGAAACTGCAGTGGCCTGGAAATCAGCGATCGAACGTCGCGATGGACCAACGGCATTAAGTTTAAGTCGCCAGGGATTACCGCATCAGACGCGTACTGATGAACAACTGGCGAATATCGCAAAAGGTGCCTATGTGCTTATCGACAGTGACGATGAGCCAGAGTTGATTTTGATAGCAACGGGCTCAGAGGTTGGGCTGGCAGTAGACGTCGCAGCGGAGCTTAAGAAAAAAGGTAAGCAGGTTCGCGTTGTGTCTATGCCATCAACGGATAAGTTCGATGCTCAGGATGCGGCCTATAAAGAAAGCGTATTGCCAGCAGATGTGCCTGCTCGAATCGCTATTGAAGCGGGAATCGCAGACTACTGGTACAAGTATGTTGGCCTGGAAGGGCAAATTGTTGGTATGACAAGCTTTGGCGAGTCAGCACCAGCAGGAGATTTATTTGAGCATTTCGGTTTTACAGTTGAGAACATTCTTTCTGTAGCTGAAGACATGTTAGAAGAAGGTGGCTTACTGGATTAATTACAACGAGTCGGGAAGCACCCATGAAAGAATACTGAATCATGGAGCTGACCTGCTTAGAGTGATTTTAATACTAAGCCCAGACTGCAAATTTTGGAGAAGCAAATGACAGTTAAAGTAGCAATTAATGGTTATGGTCGTATCGGTCGTACAGCGTTACGTGCAATTTATGAACACGGTTATCGTGATCGCATTGAAGTAGTTGCAATAAACTCTTCACATCCAGCTGAAACAACTAAGCACTTAACCAAATACGATACAACTCACGGTCGTTTTAACGCGGACGTTTCTACGGACGGTGAATACCTGATCGTTAATGGTGACAAAATTAAGTTGTACGCTGAGCGTAACCCGGAATTGATCCCTTGGGGCGATCAGGACGTAGACGTTGTATTTGAATGTACAGGCGTATTTAAAGATCAGGCAGGTGCTTCGAAACACTTCAAAGGCGGTGCAAAGAAAGTTCTTATATCAGCACCAGGCGCAGAAGACGTTGATGCAACCGTGGTATTCGGTGTTAACGATGACATCTTAAAACCAGAGCACCGTGTGGTTTCAAATGCATCTTGTACTACTAACTGCCTTGCACCACTAGCGAAAGTTTTAAACGATAGTGTAGGGATTGAGTCGGGTCTGGTAAACACGATCCACGCTTACACTAACGACCAGAAATTGATCGATAATCAGCACAAAGATTTGCGTCGTGCTCGAGCAGCAGCGCAAAGCATCATCCCAACAAAGACGGGTGCTGCCAAAGCTGTAGGATTAGTTCTACCAGAACTGAACGGCAAAATGGACGGTTTCGCTATGCGTGTACCGACTATCAACGTATCGTGCGTTGACCTGACATTCAAAGCTGGCCGTGACACAAGCGTTGAAGAAATTAACGAAATCGTTAAGAAAGCAGCAGACGGTCACGTCCTTTGCTACAACGATGAACCATTAGTTTCTATAGACTTCAACCACAGCCCAGCATCGTCAACGTTTGATGAAGGCCAAACTCGTGTCATGGGTGGCAACCTGATAAAAGTTGTGACCTGGTATGATAATGAGTGGGGTTTCAGCAACCGTATGTTAGATGTTGCCATCAAGATGATGAGCGTCTAACGTCCTATTTTGAATTTATGCTTTGTTGCAAGTATTTTGCCCAATGCTCATGTGTCAATTAGCACACTCCGCTTGTTCAAAATACTTGCGCCGCGCCTAAATACCAAAATAGCTTGTTAGATTGTTACTAGTCGGGTGTGTTTTACGCACCTGAATAATTAAAATAAAAAGGCTTTTTTCGGAAAGTCTTTTTTGTTATTTAAAGATTTAATAATTTACTGATAAAGGTTCTGAAAACATGAACGTTTTAAGAATGTCTGATTTGGATCTTGAGGGTAAGCGAGTTCTTATTCGTGAGGATCTGAATGTGCCAGTGAAAGATGGCAAAATTACCAGTGATGTTCGAATCCAGGCATCGCTTCCGACCATTAAATTAGCGTTGGAGAAAGGCGCTAAAGTGATGGTGATGTCACACCGAGGTCGTCCGACAGAAGGTGTCTTGACCGAAAAAGACTCAATGAAAATCATCGCCGATTATCTGGATAATTTGCTAGACGTACCTGTGCGATTGGTTAGCGAATACCTGAAAGGTGTTGACGTTGAGCAGGGCGAGGTCGTCATCTTTGAAAACGTTCGTTGTAACGTTGGTGAGAAAGCAAACGATGAACGTTTATCTAAAATGTATGCCAGCCTTTGTGATGTGTTCGTAAATGATGCATTTGGTACAGCGCACCGTGCACAGGCTTCGACTCATGGCGTCGCTAAGTTTGCACCAGTCGCGTGTGCCGGACCTTTATTGGCTGGTGAGCTGGAAGCATTAGGCAAAGCATTGGATAATCCGGCGCGCCCAATGGTGGCCATTGTCGGTGGTTCGAAAGTGTCTACTAAGTTAACGGTCCTGGACTCGCTTTCAACAGTCGTTGATCAGCTAATCGTTGGTGGCGGTATTGCTAATACCTTCATAGCGGCGACTGGTAAACCAGTAGGTAAGTCGCTGTGCGAGGAAGACTTGATTCCTGAAGCAAAGCGTTTGATTGAGCAGGCGCAGGCTAAAGGTGGCGAGATTCCTGTACCGGTAGATGTGGTAACGGGTAAAGAGTTTTCTGAAAGCGCGACAGCTGAGACTAAGTCGGTCGATGAGGTCACAGAAGATGATATGATCTTTGATATTGGCCCTAAGTCAGCAGAGCACTTAGCGGAAATTTTAAAAGAAGCAAAAACTATCGTCTGGAATGGTCCAGTGGGTGTTTTTGAGTTCGATCAATTTGGAGCTGGTACAGAAGCGATTTCTAAAGCAATTGCTGAAAGTGATGCGTTCTCCATCGCTGGTGGTGGCGATACGCTGGCAGCTGTAGATAAATACGGTATTAAAGACAAGGTATCTTATATTTCAACGGGTGGTGGTGCTTTCCTTGAGTTTCTTGAAGGGAAAGAATTACCAGCAGTTGCGATACTCGTTGAAAGAGCAAATAATTAATAGATTAAACAGGTCAACAGTTTAAGAGGATAACAACATGGCATTAATTACATTACGCCAGTTACTGGATCATGCGGCAGAGCACGATTACGGTATTCCGGCATTTAACGTGAATAACCTGGAGCAGATGCGTGCGGTCATGCAGGCTGCAGATGAAACTGATAGTCCTGTTATCGTTCAAGCATCAGCTGGTGCTCGTAAATATGCAGGTTCAAATTTCTTACGTCACTTGATCTTGGCTGCAACTGAAGAATTCCCGCATATTCCAGTATGTATGCACCAGGATCACGGTGCGTCTCCGGCAGTTTGTCAGCAATCAATTCAACTAGGCTTTTCATCAGTGATGATGGACGGCTCGCTTGAAGAAGACATGAAAACTCCAGCAAGCTACGAGTATAATGCTCGAGTAACTAAACTAGCAGTGGATATGGCCCACGCCTGCGGTGTTTCAGTAGAGGGTGAGCTTGGCTGCCTAGGTTCGCTGGAAACAGGTATGGCTGGCGAAGAAGACGGCTCTGGCGCAGAAGGTAAATTAAGTATGGATCAGTTGCTGACAGATCCGGAAGAAGCAGCACAGTTCGTAAAGGATACGGGTGTCGATGCCTTGGCTATTGCTATCGGTACGTCGCATGGTGCTTATAAATTTACACGTCCACCAACAGGTGATGTGTTATCAATTAAGCGCATCAAAGAGATCCATGAGCGTATTCCTGATACTCATCTTGTGATGCATGGTTCTTCGTCAGTACCACAGGACTGGTTATCAGTGATTAATGAGTACGGCGGTGACCTGGGTGAGACGTATGGTGTGCCAGTTGAAGAAATTCAGGAAGGTATCAAGCACGGTGTTCGTAAGGTAAACATCGATACTGATCTGCGTTTAGCGGCGACGGGTGCGGTGCGAAAATTCTTGAAGCACAACCCAAAAGAGTTTGACCCACGTAAATACAACCGTGCAGCGCAAGATGCGATGCAGGCGATCTGTAAATCTCGTTATGAAGCGTTTGGTACGGCTGGTAATGCTAGCAAGATCAAACCAATCAACATGGAACAGATGGCATTAGATTATAAAGCGGGAAAGTTAGATCCTCGCGTTAAATAATCTTTATCCTGGATCAAAAAAAGCCAGCATTTCAGCTGGCTTTTTTTATGAGTAATTAATACAAAATCCTAGCTCGAATGGTGCCTTCAATCTGACGCATTTTATCCAACGCTGTCTGACTCGAGCCTTCCTCGATATCTGTCACCACATAACCCAGTTCACCTTGGGTCTGTAAATATTGGCCGGAAATATTAACGTTATTTTCAGAGAGGATTTGGTTTATCTGAGTAAGGACACCCGGACGGTTCTGGTGGATATGAAGTATGCGATGGCGATTGTCATGCTCCGGCAAAGACACCTGCGGGAAGTTAACAGCGGACATAGTAGAGCCATTATTACTGTACTTGACCAACTTGTCGGCGACTTCGATGGCGATATTTTCCTGAGCTTCCTGTGTGCTGCCACCAATATGCGGTGTTAGGATGACGTTATCGAACTGTCGTAGTGGTGAGACAAACTCTTCGGTATTAGACTTTGGTTCGGTCGGGAAAACATCAATAGCAGCGCCTGCCAGATGCTTATCTTCCAAGGCCTTAGCCAGTGCATCAATATCAACCACGGTGCCGCGTGAAGCGTTAATCAAAATGCTGTCCTGCTTCATTTGGGCAATTTGCTCAGCACCTATCATGCCCTTTGTTTCCGGAGTTTCTGGAACATGCAAACTGATGACATCAGAAGTAGATAGCAATTCATTAAGCTCTGCAACCGGCTCGGCATTACCTAATACCAGCTTATTTTCGATATCGAAAAAACGGACTTTCATGCCAATGCCTTCAGCTAGGACACTGAGCTGGGTTCCGATATGGCCATAACCTATTATACCGAGGGTTTTTCCACGAGCCTCATTGGACTGAGTTGCTGTTTTTAACCATTCGCCCCGATGAGCCGCAGCATTTTTTGCAGGAATACCGCGTAGCAGCATAATCATTTCACCCAGAACCAGCTCAGCAACACTGCGAGTATTAGAATAAGGAGCATTGAAAACGGGTATTCCTTTGTTTTGTGCCGCTTCTAGGTCCACCTGGTTAGTACCGATACAGAAGCAGCCAATGGCAACTAGCTTTTTAGCATGTTCTAACACGTTGGCATTAAGCTGACTACGCGAGCGAATCCCAATAAAGTGGTAATCACCAATTGTAGATATCAACTCATCCTGTGATAGGGCAGTTTTGTGGTAGGTAACATTCCTATAGCCATCTTTCTGAAATATGGTTTCAGCTATTGGGTGAACACCTTCCAGTAGCAGCACTTTTAAGTTGTCTTTATCAAAAGAGTTATTGGTTTGCATGGCCGTCCGTCGTTGCACCTTGGGTCTTGTGGTTATACCAGTAAAGAATTCTATTTAAGCAAAACCAAAAAGGGAGTGGAAGGGTTGATACGAATTATTCTACCGGTATGACAAAAAAGGTGTTTGTATCGAGAGTTTTTGCTACAATTTGCCGCCCCCAGCTCTGAAAAGCTGGGTTTGTTGTTCTTAAGACCCGAGTCCGGGGGTTTGTTGAGGAGATTGCCATATGGCATATGACGTAAATATCAATAAAATGATTGAGTTACTGAGTGATACTCTATCGCTGTCAGAGGACGAGCTAACAGCTGAGACTCAGCTTATTGGTAATTTGCCTGAATTTGATTCCATGGCTATTGTTTCGATACTAATGCAGATTGAAGAAACTTTTGGTATTGAGATACCTGATGATGAGCTGTCAGGCGAAGTATTTGAGACCGTACAGTCTTTAACAGAGTTTGTCGAAATACAACAGGCAGCAACTGCCATCTAATCCTTTCCCCATTGCTATTTGATAGCAACTATACTATTGATTTGTAAGGCGTTAATAGTGGATCTTTAGCGCTAATTCTTTTATAACAAAGATTCACTCAAAAAAAGAATATACCATGGCAGGTTTCATCGCCAGTATTGTCCTGGCAGCATACTTATTCATCTTGACCCTGATGCGGTGGCGTCGTATTGGGCTGTTCTGGCCATTGATGATAATTGCTGTAACCTTAGCTATCTGGAGTGGCGCAAAGCTACTGGAAGATTCTCATCAGTTATCATTCTGGATGGTCGAATGGGTACGGCTATTTGGTTTCTTTGTTACTCTGGCTCTATTCGTGTGGAAGTTTGCCAGACCAAACATATGGGTCAATGTCGCGGCCTCCGGTGTTTTAATGGCATGGCTGGGCTTGCAATGGGTTGAATTAGGAGAGCTATCCGACCTGATTAATCCAGGATTTGCCGGTCTGGTGCTTTTGTTACTTCTGCATATTGTCGAGATTGCTGGAAATCAGTTTGCCGAAACCTATCGTAAGGAGATAGCTAGTCTGGCGGGTGCGATAGGCTTTATTCTGGTCTGGGACCTGTTATGCATGCTGATCTTCATGCTGGATACAACCCGCACGCCTGAAGTTCTGGATATTTCTCGCTCGATTGTCACAGCATTGGCAGTGACCTTCAGTATTATTCATTTACAAGGGATTGAGCATAGCCGTTTCCAGCTAAATGAAAGCTTGCCTAGGTATCGTCCTGAGAGCGGTCTAAACATCTTCGCTATTTATTGCTGGATAGCCGTAGTTGGCTATATTTTGATTGAAATAACCACTCGAAATTCAGAGCTGGCTCTTGCGTTTTTACTGACTGGGGGCGTTGGCTTCGTAATATTGGCCTATAAGAAGCGCTTCTTTGGGCAGCTGAAAATCCTTTACAGAAAAATCTTCTCATCCTATAAATATGATTATCGTGAAAGCTGGATCCGCTTTAACCGGGCACTCGATGAAGCTAATGTCACTGGCAATTATTACCAGCTGTCGATTAAAGCAATCGGTAACATCATTGACAGTCCGGCTGGGAAGTTATGGAGCTTACGAAATGATAAATTTGCGTTTGTGGATCACTGGGAGTCACCACTATCAGACGATATGAGCTACCAGCTGCCGACATCCCTAACGCAATTTATAGAGAACACAAACTGGGTAATCGATACTCAGGAGTACCAAAAGGATAAAACGATTTATCAGGGTTTGGATATCGATATGAGCGAAGCGGTATTCCGCTATCATCGAATTTTCATACCACTGAGGCGGAACGATGAGCTGATAGGGATTGTTGGACTGGCAGCAAGTCATAGTAAACCGATTCTGAACTGGGAGGATCATGATTTACTAAAAGCTGCAGGTCTTCAGATGGCTAGCTATCTAGCGATGTTTGAAGCGACAACGCAAATTTATGAGCAGAGACATTTTGATGCTTTCAACCGTATTTCTGCTTTTGTGGTGCATGACATAAAGAATGTAACGGCCCAGCTTGAGTTGATTACACATAACGCTGAGCGTTACCGGGATAATCAGGAATTCATTGACGATGCATTTGAAACAGTGGCAAGTGCGACAAACAGACTTAATAAGATGTTATCTCAACTGAAAAGAGGGCGTGCAGGCTCAGAATTAAAGAAATTCTGCAATCTGAAATTAATTGTTGAGGCATTCATGGAGACAGCAGAACGGGCCAGGCTAACTGGTGATATTCCGGATGTTGATGTTGTTGGGGACAAAGATGCATTGCTAAACATTATTCAACATTTGCATCAAAATGGTTTGGAGGCCAGTGAAGCGGATGCTGAGGTGACGCACCGAATTGAGCTGAAAGAAGGACAGGTTCATTGGCATATCCATGATAAAGGGACTGGCATGGATAGTGATTTCATGAGAAAACAATTATTTAAGCCGTTTGCGACCACCAAAGGGAATGCTGGTATTGGAATTGGTGTTTATCAATGCCGCTATTTGCTACAAAGCTTTGGCGGTGATTTAATTATCCATAGTGAAGTCAATCAAGGGACACACTGTATTGCGATTTTAAGGTCTCCTGAAGGAGATTAGAGGAGTAGGGAATATGACACAGAACAAGCCTGAACTATTAGTCATTGAAGACGACAAAGGGTTACAGAAGCAACTTAAATGGTCGCTGGATGAATATCACGTAGTATTGGCTGAAGATAAGGATACCTCTTTGGTAGAGCTACGCCGCTTTCAACCGAAAGTTATTACGCTAGATTTGGGACTTCCACCCGATCCGGCTAATGCCTCGGTCGGTCTTGAGTTATTGGATGAAATTTTAAAGTTATCTCCTTCCAGTAAAATTATTGTTGTCACTGGTAATGATCAGCGAGAAGTGGCAATGAAGTCGGTAGAAATGGGAGCGTATGATTATTATCAAAAACCAATTCAGCCAGAAGAATTAAAGCTGATCATAAAACGAGCATTTGAGCTTGCCAGTTTAGAAGAAGAAAGCCGAGTATACAGGCGCAATGAAAATATGCGTTTCCATGGGGTGGTGGCTACCAGTCCATTAATGCTGAGTGTTTGTCAAAAAATAGAAAAAGTAGCCCCAACCGATCTGAATGTTTTGCTTGAAGGTGACAGTGGTACGGGCAAAGAAGTCTTAGCACGAGCAATCCATAGCATTAGTCCACGACAAGAAAAACCATTCGTTCACCTTAACTGTGCGGCTATCCCTGAAAATCTGTTAGAAACGGAATTGTTTGGTTATGATGCTACTGGCTTTAGCGAGAATAAATCTACCAGCAAGGGTAAGATTGAAGAAGCTAATACAGGCGTGTTATTCCTCGATGAAGTCGGGAAAATGCCAATGTCAGTACAGGCAAAATTAATGCGAGTATTGAATGATGGTGTTGTCGCTCGTGTAGGTAGTCGTGAAGAGAAAAAAGTCGATATCCGAGTAATTTGTTCAACACATGAAGACTTAAATCAAAAAGTGCAGGAAGGGAAGTTCCGAGAGGATTTATTTTATAAACTGGACGAGATTAATATTAAAGTTCCGGTTTTGGCAGAACGTGATGGGGATGTTGTATTAATTGCGCGAACCCTACTAAATAAATTTAACCAACAGTTTGGACGAAATATTCGAGGCTTCACTAAAGAGGCGGTGCAGGCAATGGAGGCTTATTCGTGGCCTGGCAATGTCAGAGAGCTGGAAAATAAAATTAAAAGCGCTGTGGTGATGTCTGAGAGCAGTCAAATTGGTGCAGAAGAATTACAGATAGACGAATCACAACTGCGTGAAATGCCTCTGAACTTGAGGCAGGTAAGAGAAGCAGCGGAAACTCGTGCAATTCAGCGAGCAATCGTTTTATCGGATGGGAATATTTCACAAGCAGCTAAGTTGCTAGGGTTAACACGTCCTACGCTGTATAGCTTGATGGACAAGTACAGCATCCACTCCTAACTGAGCAACTGACTGGTCAGCTGGAATAAACTGCCGAGGCAGACTACGAATATACTAAACATTAACATTCTGTAGTTTGCCTGCTGATAATGTTCAGTAGTGCTTCGTGCTTTAGTGTTCTGTTGGCGCATCTTTCTGACGACTTCAAGGCGATTGGCATTTTGAGCTGGCCGGTTGCGTTCACGGCTGTCGAATAACCCGTTGAGATAGCTCTCGTATTCTGAGCACTCATGTAATTTAGCGTAACCATTTTTCAAACGATAAGCCTGCCATGCCAGCAAACTGCAGCCAAAAATCAAATGCATTGCTCCGATGTAGCTTAAATAATGTGGTTGCAGAAGCATATCCCATGAAAAGGGTTTTGGGACAAAGAACCACCAGTATAGTCCAATGGTGATTAAATAAATAAGAATTAAATGGTATAACGCAAACTTTCCCTTGCCCATTGGCGTTGGCGGTAACTGAAAAGATTGGGACATGGGTATACTGTATAAAGTCTCATTAGTGGCGATATGAAGAGACAGATAATAACCTTTTTAAGCCATGATAACTGCCAAGGGAATCATGTTTCCAGGCAAAGCCTGTGAAGATAGAGATGTTGGGACTTCCTCCTCATAATCAGGAGGAAGTCAGAGGGTTGGGGTTGAGGCTAGCGAGTAATGGTCTCTACAGTATCCTGCTTACCAAGCAAGAGTACATCGGCAGCACGTTCTGCGAATAGGCCGTTTGTTACAACGCCTACTATATTATTCAGAATACGTTCTAGTTTGATCGGCTCATTTATCTCAAGACTGTGAACATCAAGAATAACGTTACCGTTATCCGTGACAAATCCAGTGCGATAAACTGGGTCACCACCTAATTTAACGATCTCGCGGGCAACATAACTGCGCGCCATTGGTATAACTTCTACCGGAAGAGGGAATTCACCTAGACGGCGAACCAGCTTAGACTCGTCGGCAATACAAATAAATCGTTCGGCTACTGCGGCAATGATTTTTTCACGGGTTAAAGCTCCCCCTCCGCCCTTAATTAGCTCAAGTAAATGATTTGACTCATCAGCGCCGTCGACATATACCGGGATACGGTCCACTTCGTTTAGTTCAAAAACCTCGATGCCATGACTTTTCAGGCGTTCGGTTGAAGCTTCAGAGCTGGACACTGCGCCCTTAATGGTTTGTTTAATCTTGGCGAGTTCATCTATGAAATAGTTGACGGTTGAACCAGTTCCTACACCTACGATACTGCCATCTTCGACATACTCGATAGCAGCTTTACCAACTAGAGCTTTTAATTCATCCTGAGTCATTACTGATCCTCAATACTTAAAATAAAATCCCACTCATTTTTTTCAATGGGCATTATAGATAGACGGTTTCCTTTTTGTACTAGGCGCATATTGGAAAGTTCAGGATATGACTTGAGCTCATCCAATGGAATTTCACGCTTCAAGTCTCGAACATGTTTGACGTCAACCATATACCATCGTGGATTGTCAGGATTGCTTTTAGGATCGTAATACTTTTCGTCCGGGTCAAAAGCGGTATGATCCGGGTAGCCTTCTTTAGTTACTTCCATAATTCCCACTATTGCGGGTGGCTTACAGTTTGAATGGTAGAAAAATACCTGGTCGCCTACTTTCATATCATCACGCATCATATTGCGAGCTTGATAATTGCGAACACCATCCCAGTGATCGGTTTGATTAGGTAGTGCTTTGAGATGTTCTATACCAAAAACATCCGGCTCAGACTTCATTAACCAATAGGCCATAATACTATTTCTGTTGGGTTATTGATGAGCCAAGTATAAAACAAGGTGGCTAAAATTGTTAGGGGCCTTTGAAGTGTAGCTTATTCTTTTGGGAATCGGTGATAATTATTGGGAGTAATCACGGCGTCCATCTGTAAATCCCATTTATCTGTAGGGACTTGAGGTACTTTTTGCAGGTTATATGCCAAACCGACCAGCAGAGGATTACCTGTCTGGTTCTGGCTAACGTCGGCAAAGGTGGTATCGTAATAACCTCCCCCCATACCCAGTCTGTTACCGTCTTTATCAAAAGCTACCAATGGCATAAAGACCAGAGATAAATCGGTTGGTTTGACAGCCTCGCTATGATCAGCAATTGGCTCGGGGATACCGAATTGTCCCTTTTCAACGGAATCACTACCACTGTAAGGCAAAAACAGCATCTCACGCTTCTTAGTAGAAACGATCTTTGGTACAAAACATTTTTTACCTTGTGACAGGGCGTACTCGATAATGGGAAGGCAGCTGATTTCACCGCCAGTAGGTAGGTAGAAGGCGATATTGTCATGCTCTTCGATCAATTGGGATTGCGATACGTGGCCCAGTAGAGCAATAGCTGATCGTTGCATAAACGGCGAGGTAAGAGCCTGCCGCTCATGTTTTATTCTTGCACGAATATAGTTTTTTTGCGCAACAAATTCGTTCATAAAAACCCAGACTGCCGTTGTAGGTAATAGCCCTGAAACCCGGAGTTTCAAGGGGGGAGTCCATGTGCGGGATCAGGCTTTCCGGTCTAAGCGGACTTGCGCAACACCCACATTGAGGAATCCCTAAGTATCAATTATCGGCTCGAGGACGGTCGCTACTGACGAACAGTCCAGGCAAGAGCCAGTATAACAAAGTCAGGGATTGTCCGTCAGCCCTATTTGCTCGCTTTGTTGTAAAGCATCGTCAATTTTTGTTTCAATGAGTTCGATGCGTTGTTTGATCTCGGACGCGTCGGCCGAGTCAAATTTTGGAGTATTTAACAATTCATAACTCAGATTTAGGGCTGCCATAACAGCTATGCGTTCCAAGCCAAGAACTTTTCCCGAGGAGCGTATTTCACGCATACGCTCGTCCAGAAAGCTCGCTGCCTGGAGTAATGTCTGGTGCTCGTCCTCTGGACTCGCGACCTGAAACTCTTTCCCCAGTATCGTAATGTTCACTGGAGCGACATTTGATTTAGCCATATGTCAGCGTTCTCTAATTTCTTTAGTTAATACCCAATTAAATTACCAATATCCCTGGTAATAAATCTTTTTATTTAAAGGTTATAATGATTTTAAACGAGAAATCATTAGATCTATCTGTTTACGAGCCGATTCATTACGGCTCTGCAGACGATCGCGCTCTACTCGTAACTCATTAACCTGTTGGCGCAGTTGTTGGTTCTCGTTATCGATCACATTAAAGCGCGCCAATAAGGCGTCAATTTTTTCTTCTAATTGTTCAAATTGACTGTTGGTCATAACATAATGAGCCGTTATAGCTAGTTACCTAATTTTATTAAAGTATACTATAAAGTTATGAGCAGGGCTGGTCAATGAGTAATCAGCTCCAAAGCTCACAGTTTAGCTTCTTTTGTCAGAAGATAGCCGCCTTAAACTGGGTTTTGTGGCTCACAAGGGGTACACTAACGCCAAAATGAGTAAATGATTAGTAAGTTAGATTATGAACTACACGCAAGTGAGTGAGTTGTGCGAAAATTTTTTCCCTGATCTCAGTCCATCTGAGTTAGCGGGTATGATTCACGGACTCTTTGGTCACGGATTTGTGGTTGAGAGTGGTCGTTGGCAACAACAAATGAGTGAGTTTCTGGCATCCGGAGATATGTTGCCCGAGCCAGCACTGCAGGGGTTGGAACAATTAATGGCTTTTACACAGAAGGATTATCAGCCAGATTCGTTTTCGATTGACTTAATTAGACCTGAAGACGATTATCCATTGGCCCAGCGAGCAAAGGCCATTGGTGAATGGTGTCAGGGTTACTTGGTGGGATATGGCCTGGTACCTGAAAAAAACGGGCAGAAGCTAGAGGGCGAAGCAAAAGAGGCCTTACAAGATATCAGTGAAATTGCCCAGATAGACTTTGAAATGGATGAACCAGATGAAGAGATGGAAAAGGCCTTTATGACGGTTTGTGAGCATATAAAAATGTCTGCTTTATTATTATGTCAAGCTAACCAGCCTGAGGCGAACGTTGAGGCAGACAAGCAGAACATTCACTAGTTAAAAAAATTAAATTATGAGAGCAATTAATTTTGCCGCCAGGCGAAAAAAATTAATGCAGTGGATGGGTGCAAATTCGATTGCTATCCTTCCTGCGGCGGAAGAAAAGGTAAGAAGTCATGACGTCAACTTCCCATTCCGCCAAGACAATAATTTCTGGTATCTGACAGGATTCAATGAACCAGATGCCGTTATGGTATTAATACCGGGCCGCAAACAGGCTGAATTCATTTTATTTAATCGTGAAAAAGATCCTTCACAGGAGCGTTGGCATGGCAAACGGCTGGGGCAGGATGGCGCAATAGAGCAGCTGGGTGCTGATGATGCATTCCCCATCGACGATATAGATGACATTCTCCCAGGATTAATGGAAGGTCGTGAGCGGATCTACTTTGCACTTGGAGCCAACTCGGAATTCGACCAAAAGGTTATGGAGTGGCGCAGTGAACTGATGACGTCACCCAGAAAAAGAACAGATTCGCCGGGAGAGTTAATTGATATCGGTCATCACCTGCATGATATGAGGCTGATAAAGTCCACTGCCGAGGTACAGCGAATTAGGCATGCTGCAAAAATTTCTGCGAAAGCCCACAAAGCTCTGATGAAGGCGTGTGCGCCAGGAAAAACTGAACGTGAAATGGAAACCGAGCTCCATTACCATTTTGCCAAGGGAGGATGTCGCCATCCAGCATACCCATCGATAATAGCCTCCGGCGATAATGCTAATATCCTACATTACATAGAAAATTCAGACAGCATGAAGGATGGTGAGCTGTTATTGGTTGACGCCGGTGGTGAGTATGAGCAGTACGCATCGGATATTAGTCGCACCATTCCAGTTAATGGGCGTTATAGTGATACCCAGGCAGAACTTTACGATGTGGTGTTGAAGGCGCAGCTGGCAGCAATTGAAAAAGTAAAACCCGGTAATCATTGGGATCATATTCATGACGAAGCGGTGAGGGTACTAACCAAAGGTTTGGTTGAGCTTGGCATCCTGAAGGGCCAGGTCAGCGACTTGGTAAAAAGAGGTGTTTATCGCCAATTTTATATGCACAAGACAGGCCATTGGTTAGGACTCGATGTACATGACGTGGGTGACTACCATTTACATGGTGAGCCACGGGTATTGGAGCCGGGTATGGTGCTAACGGTTGAACCTGCTGTCTATATCCCGCGAGATATGACTCGTGTCGAAGGACATAATATTGCCAAAAAATGGCGAGGGATTGGCATCAGAATTGAAGATGATGTGTTGGTAACGGCGAATGGCTATGATGTTTTATCCAAAGATGTTCCAAAAGAACGTGAGGCTATTGAAAAGATAATGGCAGGTGCATAGTTAGATGACGGTAGCGGTAAAACAATTCTACCCGGTGGTGATAGTCGGCGGCGGTATGGCAGGTGCAAGTCTGGCTTTGGCGTTGGCGCAGCAAGGAATTGAAAGTGCTGTGTTTGAAGCTTTTGAACCGAACAATCAGTCCCAGCCCAGTTTTGATGATCGCACCGTAGCCCTGTCAGCGGCTTCGCTGAATATCCTTGATCATCTGGGGGTTCCTGTCCAACAGGTATCAGAACCAATAAAAACCATACACGTTTCTGATAAGGGGCATTTTGGATTTGCTAGGCTCAGTGCGGAAGAAGCTCAGGTTGAGCAATTAGGAGCCGTTGTTGAAAACTGGCAACTGGGGAATACTTTACATCAGAAAATTGAGTTGGAACAGGCGATCGATTACATTACGCCTGCCACTGTCACGAAATTACAACAGGATGTATCGCAGGCCACGTTGACAATAGAGATGGAGGGGGATACCGCCGAGGTTGGAGCACAGCTGGTGGTACTGGCGGATGGTGCCCGGTCGCCGTTACGACAGATGTTGCATATAGAGAGCGAAGTAAAAGACTTTAATACATCAGCGATAGTATGTAACTTATCGACGCAGCTGCCACATGACAATGTTGCCTTTGAGCGCTTCACTACAGATGGTCCACTAGCATTATTACCCTTGACGCAAAAGCGGATGGCTCTGGTCTGGTCTAAACCTCGGGATCAGATAGACAACTACCTGAGCATGTCGGAAAAGCAGTTTGCTAAATCACTTGAAGATACATTTGGTGCTCGCCTAGGTCGAATTACCAAGGTGGGCGAGCGAAAATCATTTCCACTGGTTCAGCAAAAAGCAGAAACCCTATTTCGAGGTCGGTGTGTGATTATTGGTAATGCTGCACAGTCGTTACATCCGATAGCTGGTCAGGGGTTTAATCTGGGCTTACGCGATGTTTCAGTGCTATCACACTTTTTGAAAAATAAGTCGGACTATGGGGCTTATGAGGTATTGAGCGAATACCAGGAAATGCGTCAGAAAGATAGGGAGCAGACATTATTCGTGACTGAGTCCCTGGCTAGACTCTTTGCCAATAGCTGGGCTCCCTTATCCTTGACTCGCAATCTTTTACTAAAATTCCTCGATACATCACCTGTGGCAAAATCAGTATTTGCGGAGCAGGCGATGGGTTTTAATTTTAATAACAGCGAGCTGGCGGCAAATGACAAATAAAATCATTGGTGCTCTGGCTGCTATGGTCGTGGCTTTATCCATTGTGGCTTATAACTTGTGGCAGGAAGAGCCTGTTGAGAGCGACGCTAAGCCGATGGTTAAGGTTAAAGGTAATGTTGACTCTCACGCTTTAGAATCAACTGCAGATAAGGATACCTCTGAACCTCAACAGCAGGTTGCTGAGAGCTCTGATAGTGCTACGGAAGAGACTCTGACTGAGGCTGTAGAAAAAAAAGAAAATAAAAACAAAGTGCTTTGCGAGTTAGCTTATGAATACGATGACTGGTATCAGCAGGGTGATATTTACGAGTCAGACAATTTTATGCGGGACGTGAAAAGCTGGGCTTTCTCCCGGGGCTATTTTGAAACTGAGTATTCAAAGGGCGGACTCGAAATTAAAAAGAAATCCGATTATGACTATTATGAGATAGATGCTCTGGAGGACATGGCTAAGGCTGGGGATTCAATGGCTAATGTACGTTTAGCCTATAAGCTCTATCTTAAAGGTGACAGAAAAAGCATGGAGCGTGCGCAACCATATTGCGACAAAGCAATAGTTGACGGCTACACTGCTTTGTTAATTTGTAAATCATCCAACCTGGCTCGACAGATCTATGATGAGCAGCGGAAAGAAGAGCAGCTCCGAAATCAAGAGTTATTAAAGGAGCTGGAATTAGATTTTTTAGCATGGCGCGGCGTGGCTACGGAACTGGACGATAAACTCGGAGAAACACTTTCTACCAGTTTACTGGCCGATTTGGAATACGAGTTTACTGACAAAAACATCAAGCAGAGAACACAGCAGTTAATAGGTGGGATTAGGTCGCGAAGAGCAGAGCTGGGCTTGGGGCCAATGAAACACCCTCCAATGCCAAAGTTATTAGAGCATGTATTAGAAAATAAAGTAGATTCAGAGGATGCATTAAATGTCTGCTTCGAGTGATAGACGAAATAAGGTTGATTACGACATTACCATTGTTGGTGGTGGTATGGTTGGTCTGGCGCTGGCCTGCCGACTGGCATCCGAAGATTTGACCATTGCCGTGATAGAACCAAAGCCTGTTGAAATGCAGTGGCCTGAAGGAGATGTTGATCAGCGCGTCAGTGCAATCACCCGGGCCAGCCAAAGGTTGTTTGAATCTATTGGTGCCTGGGAGCAGATATCGGCTAGTGAAAAAGCGCCTTATCGACGAATGATAGTGTGGGATGGCGAGTCGACTCAAGGGGAAATTGAGTTTGATGCCAGCTTAATCGCAGAGCCGAATTTAGGACACATTATTGAAAACCGGGTATTACGGAGATCCCTGTTCAAAGTTGCAGAGAAGAACAGAAACATTAACTGGATGTGCCCTTATAAATGTCAGGAGGTTGCATATCATGATGATTTCGCAGAGCTGACACTTAATTCCGGAGAGCGTTTAAAAAGCAGTCTCTTAGTCGCCGCTGACGGAGCTTTTTCGTGGCTAAGAAAAGCCAGCGGCATAGGACAAAAGCAACAGCCGTATGGACACAAAGCAATTGTATGCACAGTTAAGACCGAAAGGTCGCATCAGGCAACAGCTTGGCAGCGGTTCGATCATGATGGCCCCTTAGCATTCTTGCCATTGGCTGATGAACATACCTGCTCTATTGTCTGGTCAGTAAAGGAAGAGCGTGCTAATCAGCTGCTACAGGCAGAAAATTTTAACCAGCTGCTGCAGCAACGGTTTGAAAATCGGTTAGGTAATATTAGTGTCGAAAGCGATCTGGTTGCATTCCCTTTATTTGAACGAGCGACAGAGCAAATGGTTGCTGAACGACTTGCGCTGATAGGTGATGCCGCGCATACCATTCATCCGCTGGCTGGTCAGGGCGTAAATCTTGGCTTCGCCGATGCTGAAGAGCTGGCTCAGTGCATCCATACTTCAATTATGCGCAAGGCTGATATAGGAAAACGATATCGCTTACGGCCTTTTGAAAGAGCCAGAAAAGCGGAAACCAAAAATATGCAATTGGCTATGATGGGATTTAAGCGTTTGTTTGAACAGGAAATTCCAATTATTCAGATGGCCCGCAGTTACGGTTTGGCTCAAACTAATAAGCATCCATTGTTAAAGCAGAAGTTGATCCGTCAGGCGATGGGAATTTAGGGTTTAATTGATTCTGATCAACAATCTTAGCTTGAAATTATAAATGATAATAATTATCATTTAAGTCAGCATTAATACATTACAGACCACGGGTATCGTCAATGATTTCTACCAATAAATGGCTGCTTGCTCTAAGCCTTGGAACTGTTTTAGGTTTAACGGCTTGTGATGACTCAGAACAGCAAAAGCCTCAAACTGACTCAAATGGAGAAGCACAGGAAACTGCCGTCGGCGATAACAAGCCAGCAACAAAAGAACCTACTCCTAAAGAGATTGTTGTCTATTCCTCGAGAAAAGAGCATTTGATCAAACCTTTTTTTGAGCAGTTCACCGAAGAAACAGGTATTCCTGTCATCTACATCACCGACGCAGCCGCGCCTTTGATCAGTCGATTGAAGTCGGAAGGTGAGCGCTCACCCGCAGATATATTGATGACAGTGGATGCTGGTAATCTGTGGCAGGCCACTCAGGAACAGATTCTACAGCCTATTGATTCTGAAATCCTGGAAGCGAATATCCCAGAAAGCCTACAGGATCCAGATAATGAATGGTTTGGCTTAACAGTTCGAGCAAGAACTATCGTATACAGCAAAGAGCGTGTTAATCCTGATGAGCTTAGTACTTATGAAGCACTTGGGGATGAGCAATGGAAAGGCCGTGTCTGTCTAAGGACTTCTAAAAAGGTTTATAACCAGTCACTGGTTGCCATGCTGATTGCGCGTCATGGCGAAGAGAAAGCTCAAAAAATTGTTGAAGGCTGGGTAGCCAATCTGGCAACGGATCCTTTCTCCAATGACACTAAAGTGATGAAAGCTATTGAGGCTGGTGCTTGTGATGTTGGAATAGTAAACACTTACTATTTTGGTCGCTTGGAAAAAGAAGATCCTCAAATACCTTTGTCGCTGTTCTGGCCAAATCAAGAGACTTCTGGCGTACACGTCAACATTTCCGGCGCGGGTATCACAAAGCATTCTTCCAATGTCGAAAACGCAACAAAGCTGATAGAATGGCTGTCCAGCGCGGAAGCGCAAAAAATGTACGCTGGTTTGAACATGGAGTATCCGGCGAACCCTAATGTTGAGCCTGTAGAAGAAGTTGAAGCCTGGGGCAGTTTTACCGCTGACGATATGAATCTGTCAAAAGCAGGTGAGCTGCAACCACAAGCGGTCAAAGTGATGGATCGAGCAGGTTACAAATAAAAGATTAATACATTGCAGCAAACATATTTATCAAGTTCGACCAATAAAAATGGCGCCAGCGGTTCTCGCTGGCGTCAGCGTTTCAATGGCTGGTTACCGGCCATTTTGCTGTTCTTTGTTTTTACTCTTTGTATATTGCCATTATTTCCGCTGATAGGATCCTGGAATGATATAGAAGCGGGCCTATGGCAACACCTTTGGCAGACCGAACTACCGCAACTTTTTACTAATACAATATTACTAATCGTACTGGTTGGATCGGCTAGCTTTTTATTGGGTGTCGGGCTTGCCTGGCTGGTTGTGATGTATGACTTTCCGGGACGAGGAATTTTGCAGTGGGGGTTAATGTTGCCTCTGGCTATACCGCCTTATATTCTGGCATTTGTGGTGCTGGGTTTTACTGACTTTGGCGGTCCAATGCAGCATGCATTGAATACTATTGGCCTAGGCATCGAATGGCTGCCAGATATGCGCAGCCCATTTGGCGTATCATTGGTGTTTACCCTTTCTTTATATCCCTATGTCTATTTATTAATGCGCAGTGCGTTACAGCGCAAAGGACGTTCCAGTTATGAGAGCGCCAGGACTTTGGGATATGGCAAGATAGCTGCCTTCTGGAAGTTGGTATTGCCGCTGACTAGACCAGCCTGGGTGGCGGGTCTGGCATTGGTGCTAATGGAAACGTTGGCAGATTTCGGCGCAGTCAGTATTTTTAATTTCAACACCTTCACTACCGCTGTGTATAAATCCTGGTATGGCTTTTATAGCCAAAATACGGCGGCTCAGCTGGCGTGCCTGCTTCTTTTATTTGTCACTCTGGCGGTGCTAGCTGAGAAGTGGGGACGTGGGCAGGGCCGTTACGAGCAATCGGGAGCTGCCCTTAAGCAATACCGGCAGAAACTAACGGGCGGATGGGGTGTTTTTGCGCAAGTGCTGGCCTGGTCAGTATTTTCTCTCGGATTTATTCTTCCCGTGATTCAGTTGATCGTCTGGTCAGTTTCAAGTTTTGAGCGACATACTGAAGGTACCTTAAATTTATTGGTAAATACAGTCACTCTGGCGGTTCTTGCGGCCCTGTTAACCTTGATGATTGCTGCTATCGTGGTTTGGGCACAGCGGCAGAAAAACTCAAAACCCAGAGCAGTCATGGGTGAGTTTTCACAGCTTGGTTACGCCATGCCGGGAACCGTACTGGCAGTGGGACTTATGATGGCACTGAATATTATCGACGGATGGATAGCCGATATTGTCAATGAGAAAGGTCAGTGGTTAGCCACGGGACTGTTTGCCCTATTGCTGGCTTATGTGATTCGCTTCCTCAGAATTGGCTTTGGGCCGTTGTCGAGTTCAATGGGACAGATTAAGCCGAGCATCATCGAAACTGCTGGCATCCTGGGAGCTGGTAAGAGGGAAAGACTGTTCAGGGTGTATATCCCGTTACTTCGCCCCGGTGTATTGACTGCACTGCTACTGGTATTTGTGGAAGTCATGAAAGAAATGCCAGCAACCCTGATTCTAAGGACCTATGGCTGGGATACGCTGGCAATCCGTATTTATGAACTCAGTTCGGAAGGTGAATGGGAGTTAACCGCGTTACCCGCTATCATGCTGGTAGCCGTAGGGATCATTCCGGTTATCCTGCTAATCAAGAAGAGTGAGCTATAGACGATAGAGAGTTGTGATAGACTAAAACTATATAATATCGTTGATTGTCTGGTCAGACAGTTGTCTTTTGGGTTCTTTTGTCGGTCAATCCCCTGTATAATCTGGCGCCACTATTTCTACTCTTATTTGATTAAGGTACGGTGTCGTTATGGGTAATAAAACACCTTTATATCAGGCTCACGTGGATGCAGAAGCACGTATTGTTGATTTCGGCGGTTGGGATATGCCGTTGAACTATGGTTCTCAAATTGATGAGCACAAAGCGGTGCGTGAAACCGCCGGTATGTTTGATGTGTCGCATATGACCATTGTTGAAATTAAAGGAAGCGACGCCAAACCTTATCTTCAGTATCTTCTTGCAAACGATGTTGCAAAATTAGCGGTAAAAGGGAAAGCGTTATATACAGGCATGTTGAATGAAAGTGGCGGCGTTATCGACGATCTTATCGTCTATTATCTGAATGACGCTCACTACCGTGTAGTCGTTAACGCTGCAACCCGCGAAAAAGATCTGGCCTGGCTGGAAAATGTTGCCCAGCAGTTCGATGTTTCCGTTGAGGAGCGTTCGGACTTGGCAATTATTGCAGTTCAGGGACCTCAGGCAATTGAAAAGGCGCAGTCGGTATTCAGTGATGAGCAAAAACAGGCGATAGCAGAGCTAACTCCATTTATGGCTGCTTATGCCGGTGACCTGTTCGTCGCGCGTACTGGTTACACTGGCGAAGATGGTTATGAGATCCTGGTCCCGGACAATAAAGCTGCAGATTTGTGGGCACAGTTAGAAGAAGCCGGAGTGAAGCCATGCGGCTTGGCTGCACGTGACACTTTACGTCTTGAAGCAGGTATGAATTTGTACGGGCATGACATGGACGAGACTGTTTCGCCATTAGAAGCTAACATGGGTTGGACCATTGCCTGGGAGCCGGAAGGTCGTGACTTTGTTGGACGTAAAGCTCTGACTGAGCAAAAAGCTAATGGTATCCCACGTAAGCTGATAGGTCTGGTGCTAGAGGGTAAAGGCATCATGCGTGAAGGTCAGGACGTTGTGTTAAACGATGAGGTTGTGGGTGTTGTGACCTCGGGCACTATGTCGCCGACGACAGGTAAGAGTATTGCCATGGCTCGTGTTCAACGTTCGGTTGATGCAGAAGAAGTTCTGGTGCAGGTTCGCAAAAAACAAATTCCGGCGAAAGTAGTGAAACCGAGCTTTGTACGCAAAGGTAAGTCATTGATTTAGTGTTTTAGTCTTCCATTAGAGGTTAGAACCAGCATTCTGTCCTGCGTTAAAGGCTTGGGCAGAGGAAATGTTTGATATACAATACGATTAATTTTTGAACGGGTAGTTATCTGAATTTTTCAGACTGCTATAGAGGAAGAGAGAATGAGCCAAATTCCAGCAGAATTAAAATATGTATCGAGCCATGAGTGGATCCGTGATGAAGGTGACGGCATGGTAACAGTGGGCATTACTGAGCACGCACAAGAATTGCTTGGTGACGTTGTTTTCGTTGAAGCACCAGAAGTTGATGAAGATGTTGATGCGGAAGACGAAATCGCAGTAGTCGAGTCGGTTAAAGCAGCTTCGGATATTTATGCACCACTAGCCGGTACTATTACTGAAGTGAACGAAGAGCTGGAAGATTCTCCTGAACTCATTAACAGCGACCCGTATGGCGATGGCTGGATGTTCAAAATGAAGTTAGCTGACGCTGGTGATCTGGAAAAATTACTGTCGGCGGAAGATTATGCTGAAGAGATAGCTGACGAATAATTTATTGCCCCATAGCATCGTTAAATGCATCAGTAACTCAGCTCGTTTAACCTCAAGTAAACGTCGCCTCGTTACAAACGCATTTGCCTTGCTCTGAGAACAATAAAGACTAAGTCTTTGTGATTAGGCGAAAAGCTTTCGGTAAAAAGCACTTAGTGGAAAGTAGGATTGGCCTCGATATGATTCGAGGCTTTTTCGGTTTAGATGGTTTGTGTTGGTACCGTTCTGGTATTACTAAAATGTTATAGGTCGTGACAGGTATGACTGAAAAAACGAATTTGAAAGATTTACAACAGTCGGATGATTTTATCCGTCGTCACTTAGGTCCGCGCGAGAATGAAATTCAGGAAATGCTCGGTGAATTAGGCTTGACCTCATTGGATGATTTGGTGGAGAAAGCGGTTCCACACAAGATTCAGGTCAAAGAGCCCATCGCTATTGAAGCTTCGCGCTCGGAACAAGAGACACTTCGTTATCTACAGTCACTAGCCGACGAAAATATCGTAGCCAAGTCATATATAGGTATGGGTTATTACGATACAGTTACGCCCAATGTGATTCTGCGTAATGTATTAGAAAACCCAGCATGGTATACCGCCTATACACCTTACCAGCCTGAAATTGCTCAGGGTCGTTTAGAAGCGATTTTGAACTTCCAGCAAATGACCATGGATTTGACTGGAATGGAGCTGGGAAGCGCATCTTTGTTAGATGAGGCAACTGCAGCAGCTGAAGCCATGGCTTTAGCCAAGCGTTCTTCGAAAAACAAAAAATGTAATAGCTTCTTTGTTGACGAGAAAACTTTCCCGCAAACTATCGATGTGATTAAAACTCGCGCTGACCATTATGGCTGGGACTTAATTATTGGTCCTGTAGAAGAAGCGGTTGAGCATGATGTATTTGGTGCCTTGTTGTCTTATACCAACATGCATGGTGACATCGTTGATATTGAGCCTATTATCGAAAAGCTTCACGAGAAAAAGGCTATTGCCTGTGTAGCGTCGGATATTATGAGTCTGGTGCTACTGAAGTCACCAGGCGAGATGGGTGCTGATGTGGTGTTTGGCTCGGCACAGCGTTTTGGTGTTCCAATGGGCTTTGGTGGTCCTCATGCAGCGTTTTTTGGTACGCGTGAATCCTATAAACGTTCTTTACCGGGCCGTATTATCGGTGTATCCAAAGATACTCGGGGTAATAACGCACTGCGTATGGCGATGCAGACTCGTGAGCAGCACATTCGCCGAGAGAAAGCGACTTCTAACATTTGTACCGCGCAGGTGTTACTGGCCAATATCGCAAGTTTCTATGCCGTGTATCATGGTAAGAAGGGTTTAACAGCGATTGCTCAGCGGATTAATCGCTATGCATCAATTGTTGCTTCGGCGGTGGTGAATGCCGGCCTGGAAGTGGTTAATGACCATTGGTTTGATACAGTGACTTTCCGTGCATCAGACGTTGATTCCATTCGGGACCGTGCTAAAGAAGCTTTGGTCAACCTTCGCTACGATGGTGAACTTGTTAGCTTCTCGATCGATGAAGCTAAAAACCAGGATGATATAGAACAGCTCATTGAAGTCATCACCGGAACGGAAGCGGATATATTTGCTCTAGATAATGAAGCAGAAGATTCGATCCCTGCTAGCCTAGTTCGTCAGTCAGACTTCCTGACCCATCCTACATTCAAAGATTACTATTCTGAGACGGATATGCTGCGTTATATCAAACGCTTGGAAAGCAAGGATTTTTCATTGGTTCACGGTATGATTCCTCTGGGTTCGTGCACCATGAAATTGAACGCAACCAGTGAAATGCTGCCAGTTACCTGGCCGAAGTTTGCGACTATACACCCGTTTGCGCCAGAAGATCAGACTTATGGTTACATGAAAATGATCAAAGAGCTGGAAGCTGATTTGGTGGAAATTACCGGTTATGACTTTGTCTCTATGCAGCCTAACTCTGGTGCACAGGGTGAATATGCAGGCCTGATTGCGATTAAGAAATACCATGAGAGCAATAACGACGGTCACCGTAACATTTGCTTGATCCCAAGTTCCGCGCACGGCACTAATCCTGCATCAGCCCAGATGGCTGGAATGAAAGTGGTTATTGTTAAGTGTGATGACAAAGGTAACGTTGATGTAGCCGACCTAGAAGCAAAAGCTGTCGAAATGAAAGATAACCTGGCAGCATTAATGGTGACATACCCGTCCACACATGGGGTTTACGAAGAAGAAATTAAACATATTTGCGATATTATCCACGACAACGGCGGTCAGGTTTACATGGATGGCGCAAACATGAACGCGCAGGTCGGAATCTCCCGTCCAGGTGACATCGGATCCGATGTATCACATCTGAATCTACATAAGACGTTCGCAATTCCACATGGTGGTGGCGGTCCCGGCATGGGCCCAATCGGAGTGAAATCTCACTTGGCACCATTTGTCTCTGGCCACTCAGTACGTAAGGTACACAGTGTGGAAGCTCGAGATAATGCGGTTTCGGCAGCTCCTTACGGTAGTGGAATGATTCTGCCGATTTCCTGGGCATACATCAAAATGCTTGGGCAGGTGGGACTACGAAGATCCACGGAAGTGGCTTTGTTAAATGCCAACTACCTGAAAAATAAGCTGTCTGAGCATTACCCTGTTTTGTATACCGGTCGTAACGACAAAGTGGCTCACGAATGCATAATTGACTTGCGTCAAATTAAGGCAGACACCGATATCAGCGAGGTTGATCTGGCTAAAAGACTGATGGATTACGGATTCCATGCGCCAACAATGAGTTTCCCTGTGGCAGGTACTTTCATGATCGAGCCTACGGAAAGTGAGTCTAAGTATGAGCTGGATCGTTTTATTGATGCGATGATTCGAATCAAAAAAGAGATTGAGAAGGTAGCAAGTGGCGAATGGGAAAAAGACAATAATCCTCTAACCAACGCACCGCATACTCAGGCGGATCTGCGTGATTGGGATAAACCTTACTCTATTGCGGAAGCTATTTATCCTTCTGAAGCAACTATTTTAAGCAAGTTTTGGCCAACGACTAATCGTATTGATGATGTTTTTGGTGATCGTAATCTAATGTGTAGCTGTCCCCCCACGGAAAGTTATTCAGAATAGCTTATTTTGAGAACTTGATACTTGACTTAAAAAGCCGGCCTATGCTGGCTTTTTAAGTATTTGTAATGTATAAATAAAGCGTTTTTGACTTATATTTTATTGTATTTGGGGAAAGTTAAGGAACTACTATGTCTAAGAAAAAATTTGAAGAGTTTGTCATTAAGCTATCTGAAGACTCACAATTAAATAAATCATATGTAGAAAACCCAGAGGCTGTGATGAAAGACTTTGGATTGGAAGATAATGAAATTAGGGCCGTGTTGAAAGGTGAGACAAAAGAAGTAGAAAAATTGATTGGAACCAAAGCCGTCTGTATTCACATTGTCACACTAATGAAAGATGACAAATAAACAGAACGGTTCTTATGTAGCTGTTAGTGCTGGCATGCTGTTGGCGGGGCATATCTCAGTTAGGGCGAAAAAAATAGTGGAAGAGGCAGATATTGTTTTGTCACTGATGCCTCATCCAATTGCGGAGAACTGGCTGGCGAGTATAAGTAATAAGCATATTAGCCTGCAATCGTATTACGGGGAAGGGAAGCACAGAAAACAATCGTATGACGAAATGATTCAGCGTATTCTGGATGAAGTGAAGCAGGGAAAAAATGTATGTGGCGTATTTTATGGTCACGCGGGGGTATTTGCGTGGGTACCTCATGAGTCAGTTAGGCTGGCTAGGGGAGAAGGATATTCTGCTTATATGGAGCCGGGAATTTCAGCGGAGGCCTGCCTCTATTCTGACCTGGGAATCGATCCGGGTAGTTTTGGTATTCATAGTTATGAAGCGTCACAATTCTTATTCTATGGCCACCAACCTAATGTCACCAGTTACCTTTTATTATGGCAAGTTGCTTTAGCTGGTGAGACTACAGCTAGAACGTTTAAGACAAGTAGAAGAAATTTAGAAATTTTTGTTGAGTATTTGCTACAGTGGTACCCAAAAGAGCACAAAATCATTCTCTATGAAGCGGCTTTTTTACCACTAGACAAGGTCAGAAAGGATGAATTAAATCTGGAAGACCTGCCAATGGCTAAGCTTAATCTTCATACAACGATGGTTGTGCCGCCAGCTAAAAAAATGAGTATAAACAAGGAGTTGGTTGAAAAATTAGGTTTGGATGAACTCCTTATGAATGATAAGCAACAGCAAGTTTGAAAAAAAAGAGTTTTAAAAGGATAATTAAATAATGTCACAGCACAAGGGATTATTGATGTTTAAATTAATAATAATGCTCGTTGCATGGGTGTATTTAAATACGGTGCAGGCAGTGGACAATAAAAATTATTCTGAGGAACTGAAAGAAATAGAAGCGGAACTTTTAGTAGATCTGCCTACTTCCCTTGCACGATTAGAAGCTATCGGGAATGAACGAGAAAAATTATCAAATAAAGAAAAGGAACATCATAAACTACTCAAAGCGCATGTACTTTACATGACGAATAATATTGCTAAAGCAAAAGCTGATTTAGAAGAATTAGAAAGTAGTCAGTTGGATCCAGAGCAAGAAGCAAAACGACTTATAGTATTATCGTCTATCTACCACCATAAAGGTGAAAGTGTTGATGCATTTATAACATTAGATAAGTCCCTAAAACTAATAGATTCCTTAAGCGATGCCAGCTCTGAGGCGAAAATATTAATAAATGCAGTAGGTATGTATAAAGATGCAGATCTTTTAGAGTTTGCATTGGAGTACGGCCGGAGAGCAATAAGAGTTGCTAATAAAATTAAAGATTCACGAGCAATGTGCCGAGCAACTTATGAGTTGGGAGCAATTGAGCTCTTAACGCAAAACTTTAAAATGGCAGAAAACCGTCTGTTGATGGCCAAATCATATTGTGAAAAAAGTAATAACTTAATAGTTTCTTATGCTGTTAACTATGGTCTGATGGAGTTAAACCTAGAAACTTCAAATTTAAAAAAAGCTGAGGAAATCGCTAAAGACCTATATCCTAAGGTAGAAGAGTACGGATGGGATGTATTGAGGTCAGCCACAAATACGTTATATGGGAAACTCCATCTTGAAAAGAATAAGTTAAATTTGGCAGAAAAGCATGGACTGAAAGCGTATGAACTAGCTAAAAAAATAGGCGATAAGAAAAGAACTGAAGCGGCATCAGCCCTATTAGCGCAAGTCTACTCCGAATTAGATAATGATAAAGAGGCAATAAAGTTTTATAAGGAGTATATGGAATTAAATGTCGAAAACAAAACAAGGGTTAGGCAAAGGAAATTAGCGTTTGATATTGCAAGACGAGGCAACCTGAATTGATAGACAGGGTGTTGAATTGAAAGTCTATGTAAGGAACCTTTCGTGTGTGGTTCTTATTCCATTCCTACTTACAGCTTGGTTAGTCAAAGCTGATTATTACCAGCAATTAAAAGATATAGAGGAACAAAGACTAGCTGACCTGACTTTAACTAAGCTAAAGCTCGATAGCATATCGAAGGAACAGCATAAGTTTAGAGAAGAAGAAAAAAATTTATACCTCCTAATAAGAGCCCACTCCCAGGCAATGCATAGTGATTTTATTAGCGCGGAAAAGACGTTACTGAAAATAATAAATAGCAATGCAAGCCCAGATTATAAGGGAAGGGCCTATTCAATTTTAGCCTCGGTCCAGCAACTTCAGGCAGATTACATCAACTCCTTTTACAATATGGATAAGTCTTTGAGTTACTTGTCAAAGATGCATAATAATAAGTACAAAACAAATATTCTGCAAAATGCCGTCAGCTTCTATAATGATTCCGATATGCTTAACTTTGCAATGGAGCATGCTCGCCGTCTACTCAGACTTGGTGTCGAGGGTGGAAGCTTAGCCGATCAATGTCAGGCATATTATGAAATGGTAGTTATAGAACACTCGGCTAACAGAATAGAATTAGCAGAAAGTAGAATAGGTAAAACGCAGGACATTTGTAGTAAGGCAAAAGAAGTAATAATTTTACTTCACCTGACAAACATGCAGGCACAAATAGCCATGAATAAAGGAAATATTCAAAGGGCAGAAAAACTATTAGAAACTAATTACCAGAAAGTAAAGAATTATGGCTGGAAAATATTAACAGTTAGTACAGAGAATACGATAGCCGAGCTTCATTTTCTGAAGCAAGAATATAAAAATGCAGAGGAAATAGCGCTTAAAGCACTTAAATCAGCTGAAGAAATTAGCGATATAAAACGTACAAAAGATGCCACCAAGGTTTTAGCAAAAATATACTCTAATTTAGATCAGAAAGAAGAAGCACTGAAGTTCTATCAGAAATTTATGCAACTGGAGCAAAAGCTCAGTTCATCGAATCGTCAACGAAAATTAGCTTTCGATAAAGCAAGACAACGTTTGAGAGCAGACCGAGTTGCCAAGTTCGAGGAAGCTAATTGATTTGAGTCACGAGCGAATAAGGCTGCCACCGAGTTATACTAGTCTAACAAAAATATTACACGGTCTGTGTCAGACTATCAGGTGTTGGTTAAAATAGAGGTTAAAGTTAGGAATTGAAGATCATTTTTTCATCAAATGATATTGCAAGAAATACATGGAGGTAGATAGAGAAGGCGATGTGAGATGGCCCTTGAGATAGCAGAAGAGCGTGTGAAAGAGCTTATTATAAAATGAATGTTTTGGTAATAGTTATAAAAGTTATTTTATGTATATTGGTTTTTATACCGCCTATATTAAGAGCAGACTTTATTGATGAATTAGAAAGGCTAGAAGCTAGTATCCCTAACGACATAGCTCTCGCTACAAAAGAAATCCAAAAGTATGAAAGTAGAGAGCCAGACTTTACGAATGAAGAAAAAAGCCTTTATCAAGTAACAAGAGCCCATATCGAATTATTGAATAGTAACTTTAAACAAGCAGAGTTGCTATTGGAGGATCTCCTAAATAGCAAAGCGGGAGCGAATTATAAAGCTCGTGCGCACTCTCTAATGGCATCGATATATAGTGCTACCGGTGAGTATGATGAAACATACTACCACTTAGATTGGTCGATTAGATTGTTAGACCAAGTGGATAAAGAACGCTACAAAGTAACCATCTTATCGAATGCATTGAATAGTTATAATGATCTCGAAATGACAAGTTATTCAATGGACTACGCTGTTAGATTATTAAGATTTGGGGAAAAAACTGATAATAAATTTGCAGTATGTCTAGCTAAGGTAGAGTTAACTTTAATAGAGATCCAATTGAATGATATTGCCATAGCTAGAGAGAGGCTTGAGGAAACTAAGGATATTTGTAGTGAAGGAACTACCAATTTAATACAATTAACTATTCAAATTATAGAGGCTAGAATAGCGTTATTAAGCGATGAAAGAGACAAGGCCAAAAGATTATTAGAAAAATATTATCCAATTACTGAGAAATTTGGTTGGGGCATTTTTACTTGCATAGTAGAGGTATCTCTAGCAGAAACATATTACCAATTAGAGCAATATCAGAAGGCAAGAATCATGGCAATGCGTGGGTTTGAAAGAGCGGACCAGGTCAATGATTTAAAGCGAAAAAAACAAGCATCGAGAATTTTAGCAAATATCGAGACTGAGCTTGGCAATGAAGATGAAGCAATAAAGTATTATAAAAAATATATTCAGTTAGAGCAGGAGTATAATACTTCTTTAAAACAACGAAAGCTTAGTTATTCAAGAGCTGCCGCAAAAGTTTTAAAAGAACAGGAAGCTGAATACGAAGGGCATTAATTAAACTGGCGCTTTAAACAGGATTTAGTGAACTGTGGGCGTAAGTAAAAACCTCTTGGTAGGGTACGGATGGTACTTCCTTCAGGGCCAATGGCATCAGTTAGTGCCTTTGAGTTAGCGGCTTTAGGCCTAACTTGTAGTATATCGCCGTAGCGAGCATCAAGATTATCTATATTTCCCATTGAAACTTGATCGAGCACATCTTCAAAGTCCTGTTTAAGAGTATTCGCTTCCTCCGCTGTAGGCTTCCATAGAAAAGGCATAGCGATTTGCCTATCTTCTACGGCCAGGTGCTTACTGGACACAATTGGAACCCATAGGACATGCATCAGCTTATGACGAACCACAGAGTTCTCCCAATAGAGCCCTTGTATGTTAATTAAAGGGACAACGCTAACATAGGTCGACTCAAGAGGGTTTCCAAGCTCATCAATCGGCAATGTTTTAAGCTCGACCCCTAGTTCAGGAAAATCAGGCTGTGCCAATGAACCTGATTCCGCACCAAGGATGAGTTCAAGGAATTGTCCGATCCAGCCCTTTTTATGCAGTAATCGCTGCGGGATCTCTTCTTTATATCGTTCCGCCAATTCACCAAGGGTGAAACCGGCAAAGCTTTGCGCGTGCTGTAAAAGGGCCTGTGGGCTGTCGTATTGCATAAATTATTATTGTCGAACGCAGTGGTATGTGGAACAATGATACCAAAGTTATTATTTGGATGGATAGATGATCGACGCAGAAGGCTTTAGAGCCAACGTCGGCATCATCATTTGTAACAACCAAGGCCAGTTACTCTGGACGCGCCGTTATGGACAAACATCATGGCAATTCCCTCAAGGCGGGGTACATCCCGGCGAAAGTCCCGAGCAAACCATGTACCGAGAACTATACGAAGAAGTCGGCCTGGAAAAAGATGATGTCCGTATTCTAGGGAGTACGCAGCACTGGTATAAATACCGGTTGCCACAACGGCTAATCCGCCAGAACTCCCAGCCACTGTGCGTTGGCCAGAAGCAGAAGTGGTTTTTGTTACAACTGGTTAGCGATGAGAGTAGGATAGATTTTGAAGCAACGAATCATCCTGAGTTTGATGGTTTTATCTGGGTTAACTATTGGTACCCTGTCAGGAATGTAGTGAACTTCAAACGAGATGTCTATCGAGCCGCTCTTTCTGAGCTGATGGGTTCTATGTTTCGTTTCCAAATGCATGGCAAATCAAGCCATAAGCCGGAAAAGAAACATAAAAAGAAAAATAATCACCGTCAGAATAAGGCTAAGCATACCGATAAGGGAGTGCAGACAAACGACGACAATCAGCCGCGGCAAAATAATAATGGTCGCAGGCGACGCCCACGGCATCCTTACCGCGCGCATAAAGAGTCAGAGAGCAGCTAATCAGCTGCTCTTTTTTTTGTTATATTTAGGCTAGAACGAAGAGTTTTTCTGATAAGCCAGCAGCATATTATTAGCCGGCATCTGGTGCCGTTCTACTAACTGCAAACCATTGTGCCTGGCGGCTCGATTCATATCGGTATAATCGCGAATCCCACTTTCAGGATTTTTTTCTTTTAGAAACTTATCGAACTCTTCATTGGACTCAGAAGTATAGCTGCCATTGACATTGAAGGGACCATAAATAAGGAAGTAGCCGCCCGGCTTCAAAATACGACCAACCCCATGAAACATATCTTTGACTCTATCCCACGACATAATATGGCAGGTGTTAGCAGTAAAGACAGCATCAACTTGATTCACAGGCCAGAGTTTTTGGCCAACGTTGAGCGTGCGAGGTTTTCTGATATTAGGCAGTTCGCTGGCTTCTATCCAGGCAGTGATGGAACCATGGTTTTCAGGAAGATCAGTGGTATGCCAGGTAAGGTGTGGCATGGCACCTGCAAACCAGACGGCGTGTTGGCCGGTACCCGAGCCTATCTCCAATACCTCCTTACTATGAGTGAGGTAAGGTTTGATGATGTCCAGAATTGGTCCCTGATTGCGCTCGCAGGCTTCGCTATATCGTCTCATAGTGATTAGAAATTATATTTATGAATAAGATTCATCATAGCGTAGCAGAATATGACGATAAAGGGCGTGTCTAGCAAATAGGGGCAATCAAATTAAGGCGAAAAGTGAATGCGATTTATGCCATAATCGCCCTAACGAACAACAACGATATCGTACTGTGGATAATCTATTGCTATGGCTACTGGCGTTTGTGGCCTTGGGACTGTTCAATGGGGTACTGGCAGGTTTACTTGGAATCGGTGGTGGTATGGTCATAGTACCTGCCATGATCTGGCTGGCTCCTCAGCTTGGCGTACCCGAGCAGTATGTCATGCATGTGGCGCTTGGGACTTCAATGGCAACTATCTGTTTTATAGCGATTTCCTCAGCCCGATCCCATTACCGTAGGGGCTCAGTCAGTGTCCCTTTGCTGAAAATTCTGATTCCGGGGATTGCCATCGGAGGTTTACTCGGAGCGGTCATTGCCAAAGTTATGAATACAGAATGGCTGGCGTGGATTTTCAGTATCTTTGCGATGCTGGTGGGAATAAAAATGCTGACAGGTCTGACGCCAGAGGCCAGGGGCGATAGAGCAATGAGTCATCAGCGGTTGCCTGCTGGCATTGTGATGGGCGCAGTTTCCTCATTAGTAGGTATCGGCGGTGGCAGTGTGGTTGTTCCGTATTTACTGTACCACAAGGAAAAATTAGTCACAGCCATTGGTACGGCGGCAGCTTGTGGCTTACCATTAGCGATTATGGCAACCATTGGGTATATTGTGATGGGTTGGGATGTAACGAGTTTGCCTGCCTATCACTTTGGATACGTCTATTGGCCTGCTATGATCGCAATAGCCATCGGTTCGGTGATTACAGCACCGTTTGGAGCATTTCTGGCGCATAAGTTGCCGACAAAAGTGATTAAGCGCATTTTTGCTGTTCTGTTGATCATTGTGGCAGTGAAAATTATCGCAGAACACCTTTAAGCAATAACCATAAGAAAGAAAACGAGACAATAAAGAGCGACGAAAGAGACAATTATGGAATTTCCTGAAATAGACCCGGTCATTTTTGAAATTGGCCCCATAGCCCTACATTGGTATGGATTTATGTATCTACTTGGTTTTCTGGCGGCGTGGGGACTGGGAACCTATCGTGCGAAAAAGCCACACTCGGATTGGACGGTCGAGCAAGTATCCGATTTCTTATTTTATGGTTTTATCGGGGTTATCCTTGGCGGCAGAATTGGCTATGTCCTGTTCTACGGACTTGAGTTCTGGGCCGACGACCCGTTATACCCCTTTAAAATATGGGAAGGCGGTATGTCGTTCCATGGTGGCCTATTAGGCGTGATTGTGGCTGGCTGGTATTTTGCCCGCAAGACGAAAAAATCATTCTTCGATGTGGGGGACTTTGTTGCGCCACTGGTGCCACTAGGTTTGATGTTCGGCCGTATCGGTAATTTTATTAATGGTGAACTGTGGGGCCGGCAGGCATCGGCAGATTTCCCGTTGGCGATGCGATTCCCGGGTGACCCTGAGGGTCTTTTACGGCATCCGTCACAGCTATATCAGGCCGCCTTCGAAGGTTTACTGTTATTCCTAATAGTCTGGTTTTACTCGCAAAAACCTCGACCCAGTAAGGCCGTATCTGGGGTCTTCCTCGTGGGTTATGGTGTATTCCGATTTGGCGTTGAGTTCTTCAGAGAGCCAGACGCGCATCTGGGTAAGGTCATTTCCTGGCTCACAATGGGCCAGGTCTTGTGTGTACCAATGATCGCGATTGGTATATATTTAGTGGTCAAGGCATACGAGCAGCCTGAACAGCAATCGAACAAGTAATCTAAAAAGACAACGAAGTAATTCTATGAAACAGTATTTAGATATGATGCGCCATGTTCTAGAAAATGGTGAAGATAAAGGTGATAGAACCGGTACCGGAACTCGAAGTGTTTTCGGTTATCAGATGCGATTTGACCTGCAGGAAGGTTTTCCGCTTGTCACAACAAAAAAATTGCACCTGAGATCGATTATCTATGAATTGCTATGGTTTTTGAATGGCGATACGAATATCAAATACTTGAAAGAAAATGGGGTATCCATCTGGGATGAGTGGGCTGACGAGCATGGTAATCTGGGGCCTGTCTACGGTGAACAGTGGCGCTCTTGGAAGAGACCTGATGGCACGACGGTTGATCAGATCAGCAATGTGCTAGAGCAGATTAAAACCAATCCAAATAGTCGTCGACTGATGGTAGTCGCCTATAATCCGGGAGTTGCCGATGAGATGGCTTTACCACCGTGCCATTCATTATTCCAGTTCTATGTGGCTAACGGCAAACTATCCTGTCAGCTGTACCAACGCAGCGCTGATATTTTTCTGGGCGTGCCTTTTAATATTGCTTCTTACGCATTATTAACGCACATGATCGCTGAGCAGGCGGGGCTAGATGTGGGAGAATTCATCTGGTCGGGTGGCGATACTCATCTCTACAGCAATCACTTCGAGCAGGCCAAAGAACAGCTGTCGCGAGATCCTCTGCCGCTACCAAAGCTAAAGATTAAACGTAAGCCCGACTCTTTGTTTGATTACACATTCGAAGACTTTGAGATTGTTGGCTATGAGTGCCACCCTCATATTAAAGCGCCGGTGGCGGTGTAAGATGCCCACACAGAAAAAGCCGATTATTAGTTTTGTCGTCGCCATGGCGAATGATCGAGTGATTGGGAAAGGTAACCAGATGCCGTGGCATTTACCAGCGGATCTGAAGCATTTCAAAGCGGTAACTCTGGGCAAGCCGGTTGTGATGGGACGTAAAACCCACGAATCGATCGGCATGGTTCTTCCCGGGAGAAAGAATATCATCATCAGCCGTAACCCAAATTACCGTTCGGATTTTCATAACGATCAGTGCGAAGTGGTAACCAGCATTGAAGCCGCTCTGGAGATGACGCGGAATGAAGACGAAGTGATGATTATTGGTGGTGCCAATATATACGGTCAGCTTCTCGATAAGGCGGATAAGTTGTATCTTACCTTTATCGACTTGGACACGGATGGCGACGCACGATTCCCGGACTGGACTCATCACCTTTGGGAAGAGGTATCGCGTGAGACACACCAGCCGGATGAAAAAAATCCATATCACTATCAGTTCGTTGAGTTACATCGCATTTAAAATTCTAACCTTTAAATGCCCCATGGCGGTCTGACTTGGGGCACAGTTATGTTACGTTACCTGAGTAGTAGAATAACAATCCCCACTAGCATCAGAATTAATAAAATAAATTGTAGTAAACGTCTCATAATAATCTCTATGTAGTTGTCCTGATAGTTTAACGTTAACTCTGGGCTTTTATTCCAAAAATAATACACTTACCCTCTTCCTTGTATGATGAGGTTGATTGAGTACGTATAATATGACGTCAAAGCATCAACGTTGATGTAGAAATTTTGAACAATTATTTGAGGTGAAATAATGAGTATCTGGTTTGAGCAACCTAACCTGGACGAGGTCAACAGCTGGAGTAAGGGGACCATGCTGGAACACATTGGTATCGAAATTACGGATATCGGCGATGACTATCTAGAGGGAACTATGCCCGCAGATCAACGGACCTTTCAGCCTTATGGTTTAGTACATGGTGGTGCTAATATCGTACTTGCGGAAACATTGGGTTCGATAGGCGGGATGCTCACCATTGATCCGGATAAATATATTTGCGTTGGCCAGGAAGTGAATGGGAACCATCTCAGAGGAGTGCGTTCAGGCGTGGTTCGAGGCAGAGCACAACGAATTCATGGCGGCAGTACATCTCAGGTCTGGGAAATTAAACTGTATGATGACAAGAACAAGCTTAGCTGTATCTCAAGACTAACGTTAGCAGTTGTTAAAAAACGTTGAGCAGTAATTTACAGCTAAAGCTTCACTATTACTATCAATGATGATTTCTGATAACCTGAAACGGGATAACATATATTCAGGGAAAGTTGATGAATCTCAATCAAGTCACATTACCCGTAAAGAACATGGAGCAAGCCGTTGCTTTTTATTTAAAGCTCGGCTTCACTCAGATCGTTGATTCACCTCATTATGCGCGCTTCGAATGTCCAGAAGGAAACTCAACATTCTCTCTATTATTGGAGGATGGAGATTGTAACAATGGAGCCACAATTTACTTCGAGCATGAAGCATTAGATGAGTGGGTGACGAGCCTTCAGTCAAAAGGAGTTGAGTTTGAACAGTTGCCAACTGAGCAACGCTATCTATGGAAAGAAGCGATCCTAAAGGATCCTTCAGGGAACAAAATAAAGTTGTATTGGGCTGGAGAGAATCGACTGAATCCTCCATGGCGAGTAGAAAAGAAGCTATAAGCATAGGGATACGGGGGAGAAAGGTGAGCAAGTTAATTTTAAATACATTTGACTGGGTTCCAGATATGCCTCGGGGATACGTTCGTGATCTACGAGTGCGCTGGGCTTTGGAGGAAGCGGGCTTCGATTATGAAGTGAAGAGCGTTCCATTTCGTGAGAGAAGTACTAAGCATTTCACCAACCAGCCGTTCGGTCAGGTGCCATGGTTAACCGATGGTGAGCTATCGATCTTTGAAAGTGGCGCGATATTACTTCATTTAGCCGAACGAAGTAAAAAGCTGATGCCCAAAGAAGCTCATGGAAGGAGTGACGTTATTCAATGGTTATTCGCAGCCCTGAACTCGGTTGAAATGGCCAGCCTGCCTTGGTCTCTATACATCTTTACCGATGATACTGAGGTTACTCCGGGGCGAAAAAGTATCGATCAGTTTCTGCAGAATCGGTTGAAGCATATGGAATTGATTTTATCGGAACGGGAGTGGTTAACTGAACAGTTCTCTGTAGCCGACATTGCTATGGCAGATGTATTAAGGCTTGTTGATCGTTTCGAAGGATTAAAAGAGTATCCCGGCTGCGCCAGTTACGTTAAAAGAGCTACTGATAGACCTGCGTTCAGGAAAGCTCATAACGACCAGATTGCTCACTTTGCGGCCGGTGATAAAAATAAATAGTGTAGAAAACCATTAATTCCCATAACCAAAGGCTTTTGCTAATATCAATAGAGATAGGTCTTTCCCTTTAATCAATAAACAGGAATGTTTGAGGGAGCCATGGCAAAGAAGCAGAAGGTTGTTGCGAAACTTGAAGCGGAGCTTCATAAGAACTTGCTGGAGAACTTCAAGGTTCTCAGGTTTATTTATGCCGTATCATTTGTCATAGGCTATCGAGAACTACTCATACATTTCCGGCCCGGTGTATCTGTTTCAATAGAGTTTATCGTTGGCGCGGTGATTCTTCTTTTTCTCGCGATCCGTTTTTTGTGGGGTGTCGGTAACATCCGCCGTTTTGTGTTGGAGCTGATACCGCGAAATCTTGATAAAAAGGTCGATGATAATGGTAACCTGAGAGGTCACCTGGAGCATGTTGGCATTACGCGTTTTCAGTGGATGCGGATAATGGCTTTTGATGTACCGATTTTATTGTGTCACTCATTTTTATTTTTCTTCCTTGCTCAAATCCTGGTGGAAGTTGATCAGCAGACAATACTCGAAACAAAAGATGATTACATGTATAAATTTATCCGCGTCTATGCGAGTTTACTGCTAATTAACTCTATCTGGCTTAATACGTTAAAAGCGGCTGGTCAGAAACGCTCCTCAGAATCGAAGTGGATGTTGAATAATATAGTTTTCGGTTTGTTTGGTTGGCTGATGTTTATAGCTGGATGGTTTGAATGGGTTTCGGCGACCACTGCTTTCTTTATCGCCATGAGCGCTTTCTTTATCAACAGTATGTTGGATTTCTATATGACTGGCTGGGCATATATCGTCGGCAAGCCGGGTTAGGAGAGAAGACAGCTATAACCTCAAGCTCTCTCTCCATGCACCAGATATCGAAGCGGCCCACCGGTTTCGAGTGTGTTAAATGGGTAGCAGGTAATCAGGGTGATTTGATTTTGTCCGCGATCATAAAGCGTATCTTTTTCGATATGGTGGACTTCAAATTCAGTGACTTTATAGGTAACACTCTCGCCATACTTATTGGTTAGTATTATGGGGTCGCCAACTTTTAAGTACTGTAGAAATTCAAAATGTGTATCACGGTGACCACCCAGTATCACATGGCCACTTTCAGTTAATTTGGAACTGGAAAGGACATGACCGGGACCGAAAGCGAGATTACGCCCTGAAGCTCCCGCGAGGACAACCTGCTCAATATCCTGGGTCGGTGCTTCAAGTTTGGCTACCGGGTAGGTGTCAGCCCATGACCACGGCTTATGAGGTCGTCCATCTTCCAGCGTCTGTTCCCAGGCGCTATCAAGTAGATGCTGTGCTAAAAGCGCTTTAGCTTTGATGTAACCTGCCTGACCAAAAGCAACGAGGCTAATGGTCAGCAGGGCGCAGAAGATACCGTATTTACGTAAGAAACTTTTCATTGATGGTCTCTCCATTCGTTTAATGCTTAGTAGAGGCACGAACTTTACGGCGACGATTGACCGTCAACTGATAGGTCATTGCCAGTAGCAGGGATATAAACCCTATGACCATGGCAAGGTTGGCTACGGTGCCACCTCTAGGATACCCATGAGGATTTTTCCAACCCTTGGGTAATGGGTTTTTAAGGCGCTTCTGCTTGAGTGCCTCACGGATTCTGGCTGGAGTTTTATCGACCGCCACCAGGCTGGTGTAATCACTCATCAGATGAAATTCCAAGGCAGTATCAAGGATCTGTTGACGTTTTTCATCATAACCCAAGCCAAAGTCAGCGTTGATGGCTGCAATTTTCTGTCGTGCCCAGAGTTTGGCGATGCCTTTATCCTTACCATTAACTACGACCGGAATATTTTTAGACCACTGATAAACATCAGACTGGCCTGTAACCTTCATACTGATGGCGCTATTTTTCGATGTGCGATATGCAGCAAAGAGGGGTTCACCAAGGTAAAGATCCCTTAGGACGGAGGGTTGCATATCAATAGTTTGCTGTTCACCGCCCGCTAGCCGAAGATTAGTCAATGCTGGGTAACGAAGCTTTTTGAAAAGCGTTTCTAACTGACCCTGTACTTCGTTAATGTTACCAATGTAAGTATAGGTACCTCGTCCGAAGTTGGCAGCGCGATTCATAAAATAGCTGTTGGGCGCAGAACCGATGCCAACGGTGAACAGACGATTATTACCCAGTTTGTTTTCTATGAGCTCGAACACCTGAGCTTCGTTGCCGATGCTGCCATCGGTTAGAAATACGATTTGGCGGAGGCGTTCGGCCTCTGGTTTATCTAGCGCCATATCAACGGCTTTGGCTATTTCGGTTCCACCGTCTGCATCCAGCTGCTTCACAAAATACTCGGCAAGTTGAATGGTTTCACTAGTATTAGCAACGGCATTGGGGAAGAGCTTTGTTGCTTCGTGATCAAAGTCGATAATATTGAACGTATCGTCAGATCCAAGTTGTTCCAGCGCAAATAATAAACCAGCTTTAGCCTGCTGCATGGATTCGCCGGACATAGAACCGGACGAATCAATCACGAAAATCATTTCACGGGGCTGAGCCTGCTCTCCGACCAGGGTGTGGGTTGGTGGAAGCATCATCAGTACGTGGTAGTTGTAGTCCTCTTTTGATTCACTGAACAAAGCTATTTTGGGATCCTGGCCTAACTGTGGTTGCCAGTTGAGAATAAAGTCACGGTTGGCCTGAGTGGGATTTTCAAGCTCTATTTCATAGCTATCACCATGCTGCTGAGTATAAACCTCATGATAAGGGCTTTCGAGGAGCGACAGATCAAACCCAGGATTAAGGAATACTTTAACGGTAACTGGACGATTAGGCTGGCTACCAGTATTAAATCCAGTTACTTCTGAAGATAATACCGTATTATTGATACTGGCTTTTGACTTTGCTTCAGTAGCATTCTTATAGCTGGCGACATGATGTGCTTCGTCATTCCGTAGGGCGTCTCTACTGGGCTGATAGCGTGGTGTAATACCAAGCGGCATGCGTAGAGAAAACATGGTGGAGTCCATGGAAACCATACTCTGAAACTCTATCTCTATCGTGATGCTTTCACCCGGCGCGATATTCGCCAGCTTTGTTGTGAACAGGTTGGCTCTCGATTGATGAACGATGCTGGCACGCTGGCCTTTGTTTTTCGCTTGCTGGTAAGTGCGTTCGGCCCGTTCCTTTTCCTGAATCTCACCTTCGATAATGCGCTGGCCAATGTACATTTTTAAGGTATCAACAGCAGCATCTTCTGGCAGGGGAAACTGGTAAACACCTTCCAGCCATTCGGAAGAATTATTTTGAAAAGTCTGCTTTACGCTGACACGAGAGACTACGCTGTTAACGTGCATCTCTATATCGGTTGACAGTGGTAATTGCTCGAAGGTTTGATCGCTTTCCATAGACTGGTAACGGATCATTGAAGAATCTGTAGCTGATGCGACATTGACTAGCGCTAACAAACACACAGACATCAAAACTGCGAATAGGTTTTTCATGGTATCTCCCTGACTGCTTTATTAGATAGTGATATTAAAGCGCAGAGAGTTGGCAAAAAATTAATTGAAAAGGGGTGTGCTATGCCAAATTATGACGAAAAAAGGGCGGAGACGGTGGCAGTCATTAACTGCCACCGGGATGGAATTAAAATAGTGAGTCGCCGTTAGTGCTGTATATTTGGCGTCCAAAGGGCCAAAGCGCTAGCTTCACCATTTTGAAGTGCTGAATACCGAAGGGAATACCGATGATGGTAATACACAGTACAACACCCCAGAAAATATGGTTGATCATGACCCAGATTCCGCCAAAGATTAACCAGATAATATTCAGAATAATATTAATCAAATCCTGTGGAGCCGGTCTGTCTCTCATGCGGGTATCCTGGCCAAATGGGAACAAAGCAAAGATAGCTAGTTTAAAGCACTGGAAACCCCAGGGGATGCCAATGATGGTAAAGCAAAGCGCAATTCCGCCAGCAATATAGCCCATCGAGACAAAAAAGCCTCCAAAAATAAGCCATATGATATTCAAGAGTAGTGACATTCAGTTATTCCTTCATTAGGAGCTTATCTACTATTTAATAATAGAAAAATATGAAAGGACAGTAACAAGTCGCAACAAAAGGTGCGCAACTGTTAGCAGATGTGACAATGAAATTTGGGGAGAATTACGCTAACAGGTTGAAGTGATATAGATTTATCTCCTCACCGTTACCTTCAAGGTCGTCACATTTTGAAAAATCGAAACCAAGTTTAGTAAGTAGCTTAATCGAGTTTTCGTTATCAGGACTGGTGATAGCAAGCAGTTCTTTCTGTCCAATCTCCCGGGCGTGCTCAACCACAGCCTGGGATGATTCAAAAGCAAAGCCCTGTCGCCAATGCTTTTCATCTATGGCAAAACCTATGTCGGGTGCCTCAAGATAATCTCGCTGAATGAGGCCATTAACCCCGATGGGTTCACCTGAGACCTTATCCTCAACAAGGTAAAGCCAGAAACCATAGCGCTTATAGTTTTGCTGGGTACGAAGAATAAAATTTTTAGCATTGTTGATAGTATTTACTCCACGATCACCGATCTGCTGCAAAAAAGCAGGTTGGTTATAGAGCTTTAACAGAAACTTAGCGTCGTTGGCATTGATATGCCGTAAAAGGAGACGCTGAGTGCTTTTGATGATCATGTTCGCTCTCTCAGAAGATTTAATTATTGTTATAAGCGTTATGGCCGCCGGGCACAATAGATCGAAATCAAGCGGACATAAAAAAACCAGCGAGCCTGTCAAGGAACGCTGGTTCTTTTTAAAGCGTTACGCTTACAGTAAGTCAGATACTGTGTCGCGCTCTTCTTTAAGTTCTGTTTCTGACTCAACCATTTTACCTTTGATGAAATCAGTTACGTCCAGGTCTTGAACGATTTCGTAATCGCCGTCTTTACATACTACTGGGTATGAGTAGATAAGACCTTTTTCGATGCCATAGCTGCCATCTGACGGAACCGCCATAGAGACCCAGTCACCGGATTCAGAGCCAAGGCACCAGTCACGCATGTGATCAAGGATAGCATTTGCTGCTGAAGCTGCGGAAGAAGCGCCACGCGCTGCAATCACTGCCGCACCACGCTTAGCAACGGTAGGAATGAACTCTTCTTTAGCCCAGGCTGCGTCAACTTTGTCTGCAGCGTTAGCTCCGTCGATTTGAGTGAAAGTAATATCCGGAACCTGTGTAACAGAGTGGTTACCCCAGATAGTCATTTTCTTAACGCTAGCGATATCTGAACCAGATTTTTCTGCTAACTGGTAAATCGCACGGTTGTGGTCAAGACGGGTTAGCGCTGTGATATTGCGCTGGTTAATACTTGGTGCGTTTGCAGCTAAGATATAAGCGTTAGTGTTAGCTGGATTACCAACCACACAGATGCGGATATCTTTATCAGCGACTTCGTCGATCACTTTGCCCAGCGAGCTGAAGATTTTACCGTTATCAGCGATAAGATCTTTACGTTCCATGCCTGGTCCACGCGGTTTAGCACCAACCATCAGGCCGATCTTAGAGTCTTTAAATGCAACTGCTGGATCGTCTGTAACCACAACATCTTTCACTAATGGGAATGCGCAGTCGTTTAGCTCCATAGCTACCGCTTCACAAACTTTTAGTGCTGGTGTGATTTCTAGAAGGTTTAAAATTACTGGCTGGTCTTTACCTAGCATTTCGCCGCTGGCAATGCGGAATAGTAAAGAATAACAAATTTGACCGGCTGCTCCGGTTACCGTAACGCGAACAGGCTCTTTCATTCCTGAATCCTCATCGTTAATGAAGTGTCTAAAATTTTAGGTCGCCAACTTTAACATAAAGTCGCTTTAAATCCCACATGGCGTGGGTTTTAAAGGCTTTTTGGCACATTTAAATTATTATACCTCGGCAAAATCCTGTCGTGAACCAAGCCAGCGCCTGGTGATTCTTTTGGCAAGCTGCGGAGAATCTGCGGCCAAGTCTTGGGCAACCTGTTGTAATTCCTCAACTAACTCGGAATCGCGGACCAGATCGGCAAAGCGAAGGCCAATATCCCCGGTTTGGCGAGTGCCCAATAGTTCACCTGGCCCTCTAAGTTTAAGGTCTTCTTCGGCAATAACGAAGCCGTCGTTGGTATCACGCATAACCTGAATTCTGGCTTTAGCGTTATTAGACAGAGGCTGCTGGTAAAGCAGGACACAGTGACTTTCTATGGAGCCACGACCAACACGGCCGCGTAGCTGATGCAGTTGGGATAAACCCAGGCGTTCTGGATTTTCGATGACCATCAGGCTGGCATTTGGGACATCAACGCCTACTTCTATTACCGTGGTGGCGACCAGAATATCAAGCTCACCCTGTTTGAAGCGATCCATCACCAGCTGCTTCTGCTCACTCTTTAGGCGGCCATGAACCAGGCCAATTTTAAGATTTGGAAGCTGCTCGGCCAATTGACTAGCGGTCGTTTCTGCTGCCTGACATTGCACTTCTTCTGATTCATCGATCAGGGTACATACCCAGTAAACCTGGCGGTTTTCATCCTGACATGCAGTGGCAATTCGCCTTATGACTTGATCGCGCCGCTGATCGGAAAGAGCTACGGTCTGTACTGGTGTTCGGCCGGGAGGGAGCTCGTCAATGACAGAAACATTCATATCAGCATAGACAGTCATCGCGAGGGTTCTTGGAATCGGTGTTGCGGTCATCATCAATTGATGCAGCTGAAAACCTTCGGCCGCTTTCTGCTTTAAAGCGAGCCGCTGATTCACACCAAAGCGATGCTGTTCATCAATGATGGCAAAACCCAGCTTGTGGTAGGACACTTCTTTTTGAAAAAGCGCGTGGGTTCCAACGATTAGTTTGGCTTCACCATTGGCAATTTTTTCCATTGCCAGCTTTTTGTCCTTGGCCGGTAGTTTACTGACAAGAAATGTAGTTTCGATTCCAAGGTTATCCATCCATTGTGAGAAAGAAATAAAGTGTTGTTCTGCCAGGATTTCAGTCGGTGCCATAATCGCAACCTGATAACCGGATTCTATTGCCTGGAGAGCGGCCAGAGCTGCGACTAATGTCTTACCGGCACCAACATCCCCTTGCAATAAACGCAGCATGGGTTCGCTTGTTTGAAGGTCGTGAATGATCTCACTGGTAACGCGGGTTTGAGCCTGGGTCAGAGTAAAGGGCAGTAGCGAAATAAGTTGTTGCTGAAGCGCTCCGTTCGCCTTGAAGGCAGGAGCATTTTGTTCTTTTTGTTTATAGCGTTGAAGCATCATGCTTAATTGATGTGCTAATAACTCTTCACAGATCAGTCGTTTCGCCGAAGGTGAACTGAATTCCTGTAAGGCTTCTGGTTTGGCATCTTTCGGCGGAGTATGAATCCAGGTCAGAGCCTGGTTGATATCGGGCAAGTTGAACTGTTTCTGAATGGGTTCGGGTAGAAGGTTATCAATTGGATGCTTTGCCAGTAAAGCTACTGCCTGTCGTGTCAGCTGGCGCAAACTATTTTGATGCAGTCCTTCGGTGGTGGGGTAGACAGGCGTTAAACTATCAAGGAGAGGTGCCGCATTGTTGGAGTCCACCGCCGTTAACTCGGGATGAACCATGGTGCACTGATAACCAAATCGACGAACTTCACCGAATGCGTAAAATTCGGCACCTTTTTGTAAACGTTGCTGCTGGCTTTTATTAAAGTAAAAAAATCTGAAATCAATACTGGCACTCTGATCACTGGCTCGACATACAAGCGAACGTCTTTTTCCGTACTGAACCTGCGCCAGTTCAACCTGAACCTTTATCAGAGCCCGATCACCATCCTGTAGGCTGGCAATCGGCTTTATCTGGGTACGGTCTTCATAACGCAGCGGTAAATGTAACAATAAGTCGAGCACATTCCGTACATGGATGCGTTGTAGCTTTTCAGCGAGCTTAGGGCCAACCCCTTTAAGACTGGTACAGTCAAGGTTAGCCAGGTTGACGTTTGAAGCGAGTTTGGAAATAGCCATTAGCTGTTAATTGGTGTACCGGGAACCTCGATGGTATTGAGAGCCTGTTTGATCAGATCCAAAGCCTGCTTACGCGGGAAGCTGCGGCGATAGGCCAGTGCTACTTGACGACTGGGTTTAGGTTCATCGAACTCACGGGTGACCAAGCCGAGTTTCTCGTTGTGGAAATCGGCAGCAGATTTTGGAATCACACTGATGCCGAGTCCGCTGGCTACCATCTGACGAATGGTTTCAATTGAGCTTCCCGTAATCCAGTCTTTTTGTGGGTTGAGGCTACTGTCTTTGCATTGCGGACACGCTTCTAATACCTGGTCGCGGAAACAGTGACCCGCGCCAAGCATGATCATGACTTCATCGGCAATGTCCACAATACGCAAACTGTCGCGTTTAACCCACGGATGTTTTTCTGGTAGCAGTGCAATAAAGTCTTCCTGATATAAAGGAACGACCTCAACTTCTGGCTCATCGAAAGGGAGAGCCACAATAATTGCATCCAGTTCGCCGTGACGGAGCTTAGTGCGCAGATTGTGTGTGTAGTCTTCATCAATATGAAGCGGCATTTTTGGTGCCAGCTCACGAAGCTGGGGGATAAGCGATGGCAGCAAATAGGGACCGATAGTAAAAATAGCCCCTATCTTTAAAGGACCATCCAGCTGATCAGAATTTTGCTTGGCCAGCTGTTTCAGTAGACTGACCTGCTCTAGAATTCGTTGCGCTTGCTCGACTACAGCCTCACCCTGAGGTGTGGTTCTCACGTCGGACTTACTCCGCTCAAAGAGGGTAATCCCCAGTTGTTCTTCCAGTTTTTTTACACCAACGCTGAGTGTCGGTTGGCTGACGAAGCATGCCTCAGCTGCTCGCCCAAAATGTCTTTCACGGGCAACAGCTACAATATATCTAAACTCTGTTAATGTCATAATTGATAGCCTCTCTCTATCTATGATCTAGTGCTGAGAGGGATAAGTCAATCCTTAATCACTGCTTTTTGTCATGTCGGATTACTCGTCCTGAGTGTTTTGGGCTATGAACATAGACAGCGGGCGTCCATCCCCCAGCCTGTGCTCTTGATTGAGTAAGACCTTCCAGTCTGAAAAGCGTTCAGGAAGTTCTTCGTTTTTGAGTAAAAAGTCTGCTTTTTTAGGTTTTCCATACTTGGCCGCACCCTCAAGGAAAGTATGTATGGCTAGTTTGCAACCTGACGGTAAATAGTTTTCATAAAGGTCAAACAAGGGGCGGTGAAGAAAGCGGCTTTGCATTATCAATTGAGGCGAGTGCTCCTCAAACAATTCAATCATTGCTTCGGGCTGCTGTCGACAATCAAGCTGAAGAGTAATGACATCAAGCGCCCACCGTCGAGCTGAACGTTCTACTCTAGCCAACGCTTCATCAAAAACATCCAGGGCGATAACCTTATAGCCAAGTAATCCCATCAGAATAACGTCTCGACCTGAGCCACAACCAATATCAATGGCTACAGGACTTGTACCCAGTTCTGGAGAGAGCAGATGAGTATATTTCTCCAGCAAAGGATTCCCTTTCCATACTCGATTATTGGTGCTACCGATTTCCAGTGAAAACTGACCTAATTGAGAGTGCAAAATAACGGTCTCTACATCAAATTGACGATCAGCCATCATTGCCATCACCGTCTCCCTGTCATCCTCGTAAAGGCAGAGTTGAACTTTTGAGCCTTTGGAGGGTAGTTCATGCCACAAACCATCCAGCTGGTCGAGTGGTAGGTGTACCGCTCCCATAATGTGACCAGCAATATAGTCAGATGGAGACCGAAGGTCGATGATTGGCGATTGTTTTATAAGAGTCATGCTTAGCGCTTAAAGGGTTGGATTTTAAAATAGCTTAAGCTTCTCCAAAGCCACTCAAGTGGACCGAATTTGAAGTGTTTAAGCCACCAGGGAGACCACAGTAATTGCGCTGTAAAAATAATAAATACAATCATCAATAATTCGAACCGCGAGAGTTGGGCGAATAGACCGAAACCGTGGCTGTAGAAGAGTGTAGTACAAATCAGGCTCTGCGCAATGTAATTCGAAAAAGCCATTTTCCCAACTGCTTCGAGGCGAGCTCTGAATCCTTGCCACACATTTGATTGAACCCATAAACAAAAAAGACCAATATAACCTAGTGCCATGAATAGGGCGGCAAGACTGTTAAGGGCCATAAATGAGAACATAGCCGTAGCAAAGTCGAACTGAGAAGTGAGCAGCGCATAGGTGTCATACAGGGTAAGTGATAGCCCAGAAATCAGACCAAAAGCTGTCAGTTTTATATAAAAAGAACGCGAACGTTGAGCGGTTAAAACGCCAAGTTGGTAAAGACCCATACCGATAAGCATGGAACCACCGATCCGGAAAAAACCAAAGAAGAATGCTGCCATCGGCAGGTTGGCTAAAAAGAATTGGATACGATGCTCTAGTTGGGCCCCGTAGGTTGAAATATAGGGCTCGGTTTCCCGCTGAATCAACTCCGGTGAAGGAATTAGCATATCGATCATATCGATTTTGTCTTTTTCAGGAATCTGCTCGGCGGATAGAGCAAAGCCTGCCATGAGTATTAAGATAATTGTAATGAAGATACTGCCGACTATTAGCTTAGTTCTAGCCTCCGTGCGCAGGGCAAACAGAAATACCCAAAGACCTGCGATCGCATAAGTCACAAGGATGTCACCATACCAGATAAAAATAGCATGAATAACACCGAACACCAGTAGCCAGAACATTCTTTTGTAATGTAGCTTCGCAGGCGATATCTGGCTGTCTCTAGCGCGTTCGGCCATCAGTAAAATTCCAGCACCGAATAGCATTGAAAATAATGTATAGAATTTTTGGTCAGCAAAGATATGAGTAAAGGCCCAGGTTCCTAAGTCCAATGTGGTAGGCTCTTCAATAGCATAGGGATTCAAGTAGTAAGCAAAAATATTAGCAAAGGCGTAGATATTCATGATTAGAATGCCTGCTACCGCAATTCCTCTAATCAAGTCGAGAGAATGGAACCGTTCATTTCCTGTGGTGGGTGATAACTGAGTTGTTGTAATGATCATTGACGTCCTTGAGCAATTATTTTTCGCAGTATAGCCAGTTTGGACTTAATGACACAACATGAGTTAACAGGAAATAGGGTAAACGAGTGATGCCCAGCTAGATTTATCAGTTTATGCCAGGAGGCCGGACTAAGATCTATTAACTCTTTGGGCTGCTCTATGGGTCATGAACATTAGTACAATTAAATTTTGCGCCTTAGTTGATCCCACTCTGGATCGTCGATTTCACCTTGATCGTCAAGCTTAGGGTAGCGCATCTGGTGTTTATCGCAGTACTTTTTAATAGTGGGATGAAGCGCATTAAATAAAATATAGTCAACTTCTTCCTGTGGTACCTTCATCTCACCGTACATGCCAGCCTCATCGCGTTGGCTCTGTGCTTCGTAGAGGATTAAAGCAGTCGCAACGGAAACATTGAGTGATTGCACCATTCCTACCATTGGAATAATGACATGCTTATCAGCCAGCTCGGCGGCTTCGTCGGACACCCCAACCAGCTCAGAACCAACCAGGATACAAGTTGGTTTGGTGTAGTCTATGCTTCGAAAATCAACGGCTTTATCAGAGAAGTGTGCGGCGAGAACTTGCATTCCCTGTGATTTAACTTCCTTGATTCCTGTCTGTAAGTCGGGATGCTTATGGGTTGTTACCCAACGCTTACTACCGCTGGAAGTGTGGTGACCTGAATAACTTACTTCGGGTGGAAAAACAGCATGAACATGACCGATACCAACCGCATCGGCGGTCCGTACAATGGCAGCGAGATTGTGTGGCTTATGGACTTCATCCATAAAAACAGTCAGGTCGGGCTGACGGTTAGAAAGAAGCTCGATAATTTTTTGGTATCGAGTAGGGCTACGGTCTAGCAATGATTAGCCCTCATTTAAAGTCATGATAGCATCCATTTCGATGTCAGCGCCTTTTGGAAGCTCCTTTACACCGATGGCAGCACGAGCGGGGTAGGGCTCGGTGAAATATTGTGACATGATTTCATTCACCGTAGCGAAGTGTCCAAGGTCGAGCATAAAAATATTCAATTTGGATATTTCATCCAGAGAGCCGCCAGAGGCTTCACAAACAGCGCTAAGATTTTTAAATACCTGATGAACCTGCTCTTCAAAAGACTCAACAAGTTCCATTGTTGCAGGGATTAAAGGAATCTGTCCTGAAAGGTAAACCACGTTACCTGCTTTAACAGCCTGAGAATAAGTACCGATAGCAGCTGGGGCTTTATCGGTATTAATGACTTTCTTCGTCACGTTTATGTCCTTTCGGTTGAATATCAGGGTAGCGATACACTTTATTAACGAAAGGTATCACACGCAATTTTTTTATGATGTTGGCAAGATGCACACGATTTTTAACGCCCATCAGGAACGTAATAATATTAACATCACCATCCAGCTCGTTGATATCAACGTTAACAATATTACCGTCTTGGTTAGCGATAATATTAGTTACCTGGGCCAACACTCCCCGCTGGTTGAATACATGCAATCTAAGCTCTGTGGCGAATTCACTTTCCAGTTCATCTGCCCACTGTACCGGAACATAGTGATCGTTCTGTTTGTGAGCACGCTGAATATTAGGGCAGTTCTCTCGGTGAACGTTAAAGCCTCGACCGGGACTGACATAAGCCATAATTGGATCCCCGGGAATTGGTCGGCAGCATTTTGCATACTTGATAACCAGACCTTCGGTACCTTTGATTGCAAGGGGGGAGCGTTCTTCCGAGGGTTGGGACTTGTCTTTAACTTCTTTTATCTCTGCTTCATCACTAGTCAGGCGGTGAGCCACCAGTGCACTGGCAATTTTACCAAGACCAATTCCGGCAAGAAGATCATCCAGGCTACTGTAGCGGGTGACTTCGGTAATTTGTTCCAGTTGGTCTTCACGGAACTCATCTAAAGACTTTTTAAGTGACTGCTCAAGCAGTCTTCTACCAAGATGCACTGCTTCGTCGTGACGCATGTTTTTAACGAAGTTTCTTATATTTGTACGAGCCTTACCGGTAACTGCATAACTCAGCCACGCTGGATTAGGTCGGGAACCGGGAGCTGTAATAATCTCTACAGTACGGCCATTGACCAGCGGTGTGCTCAAGGGAGAGAACTGTTTGTCAATTTTACAGGCAATACAGGTATTTCCGATATCCGTATGTATAGCATAGGCAAAATCAACCGGTGTTGCCCCTTTGGGCAGCTCAATAATTTTACCCTTGGGTGTAAATACATACACTTCGTCCGGGTAGAGATCGATTTTTACGTTCTCAATAAATTCGATGGAGTCTCCAACATTCTGCTGTAACTCCACAAGGCTCTGTAGCCATTCTCGTGCTTTGGTTTCGGCCGGATGGTGCGATGTTCCAGTTTTATACAACCAGTGAGCGGCCACACCATGCTCGGCCATTTGATCCATTAACTCAGTACGAATTTGGACCTCAATGTGCATTCCGGATTTACTACGCAAAACGGTATGCAGAGATTGATAGCCGTTAGCTTTTGGGATCGCAATATAATCTTTGAATCGTCCAGGAATGGGTTTGAATAAATTATGGATTTGGCCTAAGACCCGGTAACAGGAATCTTCAGTATCTGTGATGACTCGAAAGGCGTAAATATCCATGACCTCATGGAAGTTACCGACTTTATCACGCATCTTTTTATAGATACTGTAAAGACTTTTTTCTCGACCAATGACCTGACACTTCAGGCCACTTTCATTCAGCCGTTCTCTTAACTGTTTAGTGATCCGCTCGACAACTTCTTTACGGTGTCCACGAACCTTTTTGACTGAATTTTTTAAGATTTTGTAACGCAGAGGATACAGGTTAGCAAACCCCAGTAACTCGAGTTGCTCTTTTATGCGGTGTATACCCAGTCGGTTAGCAATCGGGGCATAGATCTCCAGAGTTTCACGGGCTATACGTCGGCGCTTATCGGGACGTAAAGCTCCTAAAGTCTGCATGTTATGCAGCCTGTCAGCAAGCTTAATGAGAATAACGCGGATATCCTGCGTCATGGCCATCATCATCTTGCGAAAGTTTTCGGCCTGGGCTTCCTCTTTTGATTGGAAATCAATCTGCGTCAGCTTACTGACTCCTTCCACAAGATCTGCAACCGTATCGCCAAACTGCTCAGTCAAGTCTTGCTTGGTAACATCGCAGTCTTCAATCACATCATGCATTAGAGCAGCCATAATGGTCTGGTGATCAAGCTTCAGCTCGGCCAGAATATTTGCTGCTGCAACGGGATGAGTGATGTAGGGGTCGCCGCTGGAGCGCATTTGTCCGTCATGTGCACACTCAGCGACTTGATAAGCACGCTCTGCATCCGCGACCTGTTTAGGTTCTAGATAGCTCTCAAGAACATTTTTTAGATCTGCAAAATAAGGCATGCGATTAACTATCTAAAATTTCTTAGAATAAAACCGGACGAGATTCCTGCTCTTGCTCGGCTGCACGTTCATCAGCTGCTACTGTTTCAGCCGTGGTAAGGCCTTCTTCAATTTCACGTAAAGCAACTACCGTTGGCTTGTCATTATCCCATTCAACTTTAGGGTCGTGCGTACCGTCAGCGATTTGACGCGCGCGCTTCGCTGCCAACATGATTAAATCAAAGCGGTTACCAACCACTTCTACTGCGTCTTGAACTGTTACTCGTGCCATAACTTACCTCTATACTACCTTGCGGAGAATCCGCTTTAACAATCTTCTATAACACCATTAAAAACAGTGTATCCAAAAAAACTAACCTAATAAATCATTAATCAGCGCTGCCTGTCTTATTTTTTGGCTTTGCAAACGTAAGCGACGCGCTGTAAAAATTGATGCCAATTGGTGGCTGGCCTCTTCAAATTCATCATTTATGACTAAATAATCGTATTCATCATAATGGGTGATTTCTTGATTCGCTGCGGCCATTCTCGATTGAATGACCTCTTCGCTGTCTTGACCGCGTCCAGTTAGGCGATTGAGTAGTTCCTGCTGTGATGGCGGCAGGATGAAAATACTACGACATTCGGGCATTAACTTACGAACCTGGCGAGCACCTTGCCAGTCGATTTCAAGAATGACATCGTGACCCTGTTGTAACTGCTGCTCGAGCCAGATCTTACTGGTCCCATAGTAGTTGCCAAATACTTCTGCATGCTCGAGAAAACTACCCTCATCCAGCATCTGTTTAAAAGCTTCAACTGTTACAAAATGATAGTCGCTTCCATCCACTTCACCAGGGCGTTGTTGGCGCGTGGTATGAGAAATTGACAGCTTCAAATCTGGCATGCGCTCCAGAACTGCCTTTAATAAACTTGTCTTGCCAGCTCCCGAAGGTGCTGAAACCACGTATAAAGTACCTTTTGCCGTGTTTTTAGACTGCGTCATAGTGTCTCAAATATTGCTATATCTAAATCAAGAAACCAAAATTCAACCAAGCCTAGCCTTGATAGCAAAGGCTTTGAAATATAATAGGACCTGGAGAGTCAACCGAGAAGCGTAAAGCTTAAATGATAACACATTAAAAACCTTACGCGGTATACAAAGTAAGCATTAAATCGTGATTTCTCTCGGTTTCTGGCTTTATATTTGGCGTAGAAGCCAGTGTTACCCTCAAGAAGTCGCGCAGGTTACCCAGTCACCTTGCTGATAGAAAGTTACCTGGCCGTTTTCAATGCGAGCAAGGTGAAGCCATTGATTATTGACCAATGAGGATACGACCGGCTGTTCCTGGAGTACTTTTTCAATGGTGTCTTCAGGTGCATCGATTACTACGGTTATGCGTAAAGGGGTGTGCTGCCACTCTTTACCATCGTGGACAGACTGTTTTGCCAAGCCAATCCTTAAGTCACCACCATTACCTTCGAATACGCCAATTCTACCCCCAACTACATTGTGAAGTGTTTTGTTACCGCTTCCATAGCGCAGAGTGTCAACGGTTGAAGCGAAGTACTGCATATTAATCCAGTTCGTGACCACCATTGGCGCCGTCATAATCTGGCTGAGCTGGGTCGCCTCTGGATCCTGGCTGTGATCGTACTCATGTAAAAAGGCACGCCCTTCGAAATCGAGACCTCTTGTTAGTGAGCGCGAACCAATGATAAACGCGGCATTATTTGCCAAGCCCCACTCTGGTCGAGTCTGAGCCCAGTCACTAGCTCTTTTAAAAATTGCTTTTTTCAAAGATTCAGGACGTTGCTTTAATTTTTCAAGACCCAGCGCAGGAGCTCGCTCAGCTCGCGCTGCTTCTCCCGCTTGTTTCAACGCATTGTTAATAATAGGAAGTAACTCAGCCGCTTTGCCTTGTAAATCATCAATATCAAATAGCGTCACCTGATCAGTCGTCGTATTATGCAGAGCAGCGACAAATCGGGTGGCTTCGGGGAGCACAACTCCACGTTCGGCTAGTCCTTCTCTTACCAGGGGATCATTTAGAATATCAGCAAGCGCTCGGGCGTTAACTTCACCTGTTTGACCGCAACAGGCACCACAATCTAAACCGGCTTTCTGTGGGTTATTTTCGGTCTGACTGCCATGGCCGACCAATAACACCAGCGGCGCGATATCGCTAGTCAAGTTCATTCCTTCAAGTACGCTGAATGCCAGCTCAATACGTTGAGAGACACCAGCCTGTAATATTGGGCGTAAGGCATGAGTCTGTTGTCGGGATAATCCTTTTGTTTCTTTATCACGGCCAGTGTTGCGGGTAAGTGAGCGTTTAATCAATTTACCGAGGTAACTTAGCCCCATGGTTTCAACCATGCTAAAGGTAGAGCCGGGAAGTGACTTAAAGTTAAACCAGTCTGCATCTTTACTGAGTTCTGACTGACGTTTTTCTATGACAGCCTGATCTAATGCTGGCTTACCAGTTGTATCCGTTACCGTCATGATAGGGGCGAGCAAACCAGGAAGTTGTGGTCGAGTAGCCGAAGTGCCTAGCGGAGTGTAGCTAATAGGGAGGCCGAAAAAACCAGCAAAGCCCAGGGTTGTAATCTGTTCTGATTGGTTTTCTAGATGGCGACGGAACACTTCAGAACGAACGTCAATACAAAAGGCGGCCTGGACCCGTGCGTTACTGGTACCTGGCTTGGTAGAAGTACCGGCCTTACTTAAAGTTTGAGCTAATTGTCTTTGATAACTGTGCTCGTGCGCTCGTTGCCAGATATGCTTTATCTGAATCAGCTGGCTATCATACTGCTCGAAATGGTTTTTCCATCTGGAGCGCCAGTCATGCCATGCCGAGCCATTATCTCTATCCGCATCATCAATCAACAGTTCCCAGCTCAGACGGATTGCCAGCAAATGAACCAGCGACTCATCATCGTCATTATTAAGATCCGCTTGCCACTTGAGATAGGAGCACCATGAAGCCCAGCCGCTAACTCGGTAAATATTGGCCTGCAAATAATCTGGCCAGTCGTGCTCGGGTATTTCAAGGTGAAGCAGAGCCTTGAGAATCTGCTGTCGAGGTGTGGGTTCAAGCTGAGAGGCTAAAGAAGGAATATCGTGAGCATTCATTAATAAGCTCACGCTATGGTCTTTAGTTAATGTTTTGCGCCAGCTCTGGTAAAGACTGTTAATTCGTTGTGGGTTCCAGTCAGACTGATGCTTATCGTAATAGGAGGCACAAAATTGAGAAATCTGGTGAGTAATGGTGTCACACCATGCAGGTTCATGCTGAAGATCGCGGCGGCTGTCGAGGCAGTCGCTCAACAGAGGAGCAGGCGTTAAAATTTTATCGGTTTGAGTCAGGGCATCTACGACCTCTTCGGGAGTTAATTGCGATGCCATAAGATCAAGTGATTGTTTGACGTCAACCATGCTTATTTCGCCATCCGCCCAAAGTTTCTGATAATAGGATAGCGACATTGTCATAGGGGAGCCTGCGAGGGCAGCCAGATGATGTGCAACGTCTGTAAATGGTTGCGAAATATGCGACCAGTACGGATTAACCGCAATCAGTTTATCCATTGGCCATGATGGTGCTATGCAACTTGAAGCATTCTGGATCGCTTCATCTACCTTTATACGTAAGGCTTCATCATGTTGGTGCAACGCATTCATGCTGTATCTCCTGATGTATGAGAGCGACGATTTACCTTTGTTTCCGCCTGCACAGGACTCAATTTAAGAGGCCAGATTTTGAAGGTTAACCGGGTAAAGGTTTCATCAAGATAAAAGCCATAATAAATCCAGGGGTAGATACGCTTGAGCAAACGGCCATCTGGATATTTCACAATGGCTACCTGGACTGCGTACAGTAACCCAAAGCAGATCACGATCCACAAAAGTTGCAGGTAACTATCAGTCACCGTAGTAGGTGTTACTGCGCTGAACAATGTGTGCCAGACGAAATAGAGGTTGGTAAGTGCAAGAATTCTAAAAACTCCAACTGTGAAGAGTGGTGTAGAGAAAAATCCCTGGTACCAAACCAAAGGAGCGAGGCCGAGAGTTAAAATAACAATAACTTCTTTGGCCAGGTAGAAACTGTCTAACCAGAACTGCCATAGTATTAAAGATGCAAATACGATTACGGCAGATACCAGCACTGACATGATTATGCCCTTAGGGACTGTCCCTCGATTGGTATAGTCCTTGGATTGAGCTTGCTTAACAGCATCACCGGCTGCCAGAAAGGCGTGCGCTTTATACAGGGAGTGAGCGACCAGATGCAAGAAGGCCAGTTCGTAAAGCCCAAGGCCAATTTCCATCAACATAAAACCCATCTGGGCACAGGTCGACCAGGCTAGTCGGACTTTAATACTGACTCGGGTCATCATGACCCATCCTGCCAGTACGGCACTTATCGCTCCGAAAACTACCAGTAGTGTTTGTGCTGGGGCTGACATCTCGATGAGGGTTGCCATGAAGATAAGAATATACCCTCCCATGTTGACAACACCCGCATGGAGCAAAGCCGAGACTGGGGTTGGAGCTTCCATAACCTGAATAAGCCAGCCATGTAACGGAAGTAGCGCTGACTTTAAAATAGCGGCAAGAGCAAAAAGTGCTGCAGCGAATTGAAGCGGGGCATTCAGGTTACCCATTTCGGCAAGAGCTTTGTTGATATCAGTTATTGAGAGGCTGCCAATGTCCCGATAAAGTAAAATCAGAGCAACCAGTAAGCACAGCTCCGCCAAGCGGTTGACTATAAACTTTTTATGGGCAACGACTTGTCCTTCTTTACGTTCATTATAGTAGGTCAATAAATAATGCAGACTAATACTGCTACCGCTCCATGCCAGAGCGAGGAATAGAACGTTGGTTGTCGATATTAATGTTAAAACTGAACCGATAGTGAAGATCATCGATCTTATAAAAAGAGCCTCCCGCGGTTCGCCTTCAAGGTATCGGGCTGAATAGTTGATGATGACCCAGCCAAGCACCGAGACCAGCGCGCCCATGATGACAGATGCCAAGGGGCCCATCGAGCCAGTGGTGATCCATTGCACCAGAGGGAAAAGAAAACTAATTAAAAGTGCTAACAGAGCGGTAATCTTGGCGATTTGCCAATGGTATCTGGTTGACATGAAGTTGAGAACAAAGCCTACTAAATACACCGTGGCGAGTATCAGACCGCTGCCCACAAAATACATAAAGACTCTCTTATTTAATTAGTTAACTCGACAGGCGCCATATTGCATCTGTTTTAATGTTTTGTAAAATATATAGATGTGATTTAAATGTTCTATAAAAGAGAACGATTATATGCGTAACCTCAACTTCCACCATCTGCACTATTTCTGGACAGTCGCTAAAGAAGGACATCTGACACGCGCTGCTGAAAAGCTTAATGTCTCTCAGTCGGCATTATCCTCGCAAATACGCCAATTAGAGAATCAGCTTGATCATGATCTATTTCTGCGACAGGGAAGAAGTCTGGTGTTAACAGAAGTTGGGCATATCGTCCTTCAGTATGCAGAAAGTATTTTTAATTTAGGCAGCGAACTACTGTCAGTCATGGAAAATGGTGAGCACCAAAAGGTGCAGCGTATCAAGGTCGGTGCTGTTGCTACGCTGTCACGTAATTTCCAGGAAAACTTTCTGCGGCCGGTATTTGGAAATACAGATATTAAGCTGGTGCTGAAGTCATCAAATCTTGAAGACCTTCTCAGTAAACTCGAGGTACATAAACTGGATCTGATTTTATCTAATCGGCCTGTGGTTTCCGACTCAGCTACTCCTTGGCGATGTAAATTGATTGCTGAGCAACGGGTATGCTTAGTAGGACCTAAGGATAAATTTTTGGAAAGCCTGTCCTTTCCGCAGGATTTGGATAAGGTCAAAGTATTAGTTCCCGGACCGGATAGCGAGATCCGAACGCAGTTTGATCTGTATTGTGAAGAGCATGGTGTTGTCGTTACGCCTTATGCGGAAGTGGACGATATGGCGATGATGAGGCTTTTGGCCCGAGACTCAGGAGGGGTGTCGGTAGTGCCGGAGGTTGTTGTTCAAGATGAGATTATCAGTGGTGTCCTGAAGAAATACACTACCTTTTCATCAGTCATTGAGAGCTTCTATGCTATTACGGCAAAGCGTCATTTTGACCTGCCAATAATAAAATCATTATTGAATTATCCTGAAGAGGCTTAGAGTGCAGTGGTGTTGAAATCAGAAGGCCCTGGTAGAGACAGAGCCTTCATAGTCCTGATGATGTTATTCAATATTTTGAACTTGTTCGCGCATCTGCTCTATGAGGACTTTAATTTCAACAGAGCTACTGGTGATATCAGCATTTATTGACTTGGATCCTAAGGTATTGGCTTCGCGGTTAAATTCTTGCATCAGGAAGTCAAGTCGACGGCCGACAGGTCCTTTGTCCTTTAGCAGACGTAAGCATTCAGTGACATGAGTATTTAAACGATCCAGTTCTTCAGCAACATCCAGTTTTTGTGCCAGGAACACCATTTCTTGCTCCAGTCTATCTGGATCAAGCTCAACTTGAGCATCTTCAAAACGGTTAATTAGACGTTCTCGTTGCCACTTCATTACTTCAGGCATCTGTTTTTCAACTTTACTGACTTCTGAGGATATGCCTGTCAAACGCTGCTCAATGATTTCGGCTAATGCTTCTCCTTCACGTTGTCTAACCTCGATTAACTGATCGACTGCCTGAGAAAAAGCCTGTTTAACATCTTTCTCCATAGTGTCAGTATCAGCTTCTTCCTGTTGTAACAAACCTGGCCATCGCATCATCTGAACAAGATCGGGCGATTGATTATCCTGCGCAAGTACCTGTAGTTCCTCGTGGGCTGTAAGTAGCTGTTGAGCCATTTCCTGATCGAGCTTCATGCGGCCCGAATGTTTTGGATTCATCTCGATACGTAATGTGCAATCCAGCTTGCCGCGGTTAAGTCGTTTCCGCAGAAGGTTTCTTAGCTCGAACTCAAGATGACGGAATGATTCAGGCATTCTGAAGTTCGGTTCAAGAAAACGTTGGTTTACAGATTTTATTTCCCAGGTAACGTTGCCCCATTCTGCAGCGAATTGCTGTCGAGCAAAGGCGGTCATGCTTTTTAACATACGTAAAGTGTGCTCCAAACTGCTTCGATTTAGCGAGAAATATTGTCAGGTTTTCTCGCGGTAAGAAAATAGACACCGAAAGCCCTAGATTGTACCTATATTTGCAGGTATTGGCGATAGTTGAGTCATGGCACTAAAAAAAGCAAATGTATCATGCCTGAAAGTGGTTTTGTTTAAAGCTTGGAATATTTCTAGATTATACCTATGCCCATCGACGTAATGCTTTAACATGGAAGCGTTTCTGATCTTCCAGTCGGAGCGCAGTGAGTTTGTTACCCCATACGCAGCCTGTATCAATAGCATAGATATTTTTCGCATTGGCCTTACCTTCAAGAGCAGCCCAATGACCAAACACAACTCTGGTTTCCTGTCCGATATTACTTAACTCGTACCAAGGACTAAGCCCCTTATCCTGTTTCCCAGGGGTGGATTTACTCTTAAAGTCTAGAGCTCCATGTTGATGGCAAAATCGCATTCGAGTGAGTGCGTTAGTAATAAAACGAAGTCTATCAATTCCTTTGAGTTTTTTGTCCCAGTGGCTAGGCTTGTTGCCATACATATGCTGGAAAAAGTCCTTGGCAGTATCTTTGGCAGACAGTACCTCCTCTAACTCATAGGCACAGGCAAGAGTGAGATTCAGATCCCACTCAGGGGGGACGCCCGCATGAGTCATCAGGAAGTCGTGAGACTTATCATAAACAGCAAGATTCTGGCGACGGAGCCATTTCATTAATGTTTTACAATTATCTGCCTTGAGAATACGGTTGAGGTCATCTTTTTTCGGTAGTTTTGCTTCGGTATAGTACACCGCTAACAGGTGGAGATCGTGATTTCCCAATACAATGTCCATAACGTCCTGATGGTCATAGGCATAATTCAGAACTTCTAGTGATTTGGGGCCTCGATTAACCAGGTCTCCGGCCAGCCAGAGTCTGTCATGAGTAGGATTGAAGTTGATTTTTGAGAGTAACAGACGAAATTCGTCGTAACAGCCTTGAATATCTCCAATCGCGTATGTTGCCATAGGTTAGTGCAGTACTCCGGGGGTGGTAAGACTGAAAACAGGGATTGGTGCTTTGAACTCAGCACCGTTCTGGCCAATCATGCTGTAATCACCTTCCATTGTCCCAATAGGAGTAGCGATGACTGCTCCGCTGGAATATTGATAACTTTTACCGGGCTCGATAAAGGGTTGCTCGCCAATGACACCCTGGCCCTGAACCTCAGTTACTTCGCCGTTAGCATCAGTAATAACCCAGTGCCTTGAGTCTAGTTTGGCACCTAGTTCGCCGGTATTTTCTATGGTTACTGTATAGGCGAAAACGTAACGCTCATTTTCAGGCTCTGACTGTTCTTCAATATATTCTGTTTTAACGCTAATTTGAAACTGATAATCTTCAGACATATAAATAAAAGGCTTACCTTTAGGTCGGTCTTATGAATTAACGATCATTGTCTAATGTAACTGTGTCAGGCGCAAGCCTGTGGTAGTATTTAGCTACTTTCGATTGAACCCTGGTGTATTTACATGTCATCAACAACATCATCAGCTGTAAAAACGGTCATGGTTACCGGAGCGAGCTCAGGTTTTGGTTTGGAAACTGCGAGGCGTTTCGCTGGTAAAGGTTATAAAGTTATCGTTGCTGCAAGACGTAAAGAGCGTTTGGACGAGTTGAAACAAAGTCTTGAGCAAGAATTCGGAGAAGGGAAAATCCATGTGCTGGAGCTGGATGTCACTTCTGAAGAGCAAGTTGACAGAATATTCAGAGAGCTACCGGAGGAGTTTTCACAGGTAGATATTCTGGTGAATAATGCCGGCCTTGCACTGGGACTGGAGCCGGCACAGGAAGCAAACCTTGAGGACTGGCACCGAATGGTCGATACCAATATTAAGGGTTTGTATTTGATGACACGAAAGATTCTGCCGGGTATGGTTGAGCGTAAAAGTGGCCATATCATAAATATTGGCTCAATAGCGGGAAACTACGCTTATCCGGGGGGTAATGCCTACGGCGCGACCAAGGCTTTCGTTAAGCAGTTTACCCGTAATCTGCGAGCAGACTTGTTGGGAACGCAGATACGCGTAACAAATATTGAGCCAGGACTTGCTGAGACAGAATTCTCTTTGGTCCGTTTTGGTGGTGATCAGGAGAAGGCTGAGAATGTCTATAAGGGAACCAACCCTCTGACAGCAGAAGACGTAGCTGAGGCTGTCGTTTGGGCCGCAGATCAGCCGCAGCATGTAAATATTAACAGTATAGAGCTAATGCCAACGTCACAGGCATGGGCGGCACTTGCCGTCGATAAAGTTCAAGGCTAGCCAACAGGAGTCAATATGTCTTTTCAACCAATTCTAATTCCAGTTTTTGTAATGGTTCTGTTAACTTTTTCTGTTGCGGTGGTCATGGCTCGGCGTCGTTTTAGGTTTTATCGCCAACAAAGGTTGCACCCTCAGAAAACAGCCTCGAGAGAGGATATGAGCCGCCTGATGGAAGATAACCGAGCTCCAGACCACTTTATGAATCTGTTTGAAATGCCGGTTCTGTTCTATTTAGCTGTAGTCATCGCGCTGATTACCAGTAGTACCTCTGATTGGTTGTTAGGGCTGTCATGGCTCTATGTTTTATGTAGAATTGCTCATGCCTATATCCACTGCACCTATAACAACGTATTTCATCGCTTTAAAGCGTTTATCTCCAGCTACTTTGTTCTATTGGCGATGTGGGTTGTATTGATTGTAGATATTGTTTGGATTTGAAAGAAAGTATTAGCATGAAGATTGAAAAAGATAGCGTTGTAGAACTGGATTATAAATTAATGGATCTTGATGGGAATGTCTGGGAGAGTTCTGATGAGGGCGGTCCCTGGGTTTATCTGCATGGTCATGGTGAAGTGATGCCGGGCCTCGAAGATAAGCTAATTGGAAAATCTATTGGACAGAAAATCAAGGTAGAATTCGGGCCAGAAGAAGCTTATGGTCCTTATGAAGAAGAATTGAAAACAGAAGTGCCGAGAGAAGCATTTGCCGATGTAGAAAATTTGACTGAGGGTATGCGCCTGGCTGCTGAAAGCAGTGATGGTGTCCATGCGGTCATGGTGCGTGAAGTCAGAGATGACGTGGTAGTGATTGATGCGAATCACCCTCTGGCTGGACAGGCGGTTAAAGTTGAGGTGAAGGTTTTATCAGTTCGCCCGGGTACTGCCGAAGAGATTTCTCATGGTCATGTCCACAAGAGTGGTACCTGCGAGCATAGGCACTAGTAGTTCTTAAGTTAAAAGCAGCTCACTTCTTGAGCTGCTCAATCATTCGCTCATAGATGGTTGTTACCACTTGCGCAGATTCCTGTGGTTTGGTGTATAACAAAAAGTGACTCCCTTGCATCGGATATTTTTCCGCCTGTGGGAAAACCTCTTCAATACTGTCTAACGCTCTTTGATTTAGCACCCGATCATTGCTGGCTTCAACATAAGCAACGGGTATATCAGGTTGCCTTGGAAATGATTTCAGTTCTGCCAGTGCTTTTGTTCTCTGTTTGAGAATATCATCCGGAATATCGTGAATGACCTGTTTTACATGCTGAACCTGCTCTGGATTGGCATCGTTATTAAGGAAGGTTCTGCTCAGGGTTCTATCAATAAAAGGTAGCTTTAAAATAGTTTTAGCAGAAACTAGTTGCGATAGGGCAAGTAGTGGTTTGCTTGGTGTTGCTAGTAAACTTACAAAGAAGATCAAACCCTGTAGGGGGATATCATTATTTTTCAGCAAGTTGGGGCCAATGGAACCGGCAAATGACTCAAGCAAAAGTATGAAGGGCTCTTGTGGCAATAGCGGTGTGACTGACTCGGCAATAGATTCATGATCCTGGGGACAGTCTTCAGGAAGAGGAATAAACTTAACGTCCATGGGCAGACTATCCAGGAACTCACGACAGAGAAGGTCATTACCATTGAGGCCGGGAATCATAACCAGTTTAGGTTGCTTCATAATAGTTATTGAAGAGGGGCGGTGCCCCTCAGCTCCTGCTGTTAAGCACCGATTGCTTTGTGCTGGATGTCGAATATCTCGCGGATACCCTGCTTTCCGAGCTCTAGCATTTGCATAAGTTCTTCACCGCTGAATGTTTCGCCCTCAGCAGTACCCTGAATTTCAATAAAGCCTCCATTCTCATCCATTACCAGGTTCATGTCAGTCTCAGCGCTGGAGTCTTCATCATAGTCCAAATCAAGAACGGGTGTTCCTTTGTAGATGCCGACGGATACAGAGCCAATCATGTGCTTTAGGGGATTGGTTTTAAGAGCGCCTTTTTGACGCATGGCAAAAAGTGCATCGTGCAATGCCACGCTGGCACCACTAATAGAAGCTGTTCGGGTACCGCCGTCAGCCTGGATAACATCACAGTCAAGATATATGGTGTGTTCACCGAGCTGCTTTAAATCCACAGCAGCACGTAAAGAGCGTCCAATTAAACGTTGAATTTCAAGTGTACGACCTCCCTGCTTACCACGGGAAGCCTCACGATCCATGCGACTGTGTGTAGAGCGCGGTAACATCCCATACTCAGCGGTGAGCCAACCCTGCCCCTTACCTTTGAGGAAGCGAGGAACGTTATCGACCACACTGGCGTTACATAGTACTTTGGTTTCGCCAAATTCTACAAGAACCGAGCCTTCTGCATGTTTGGTGTAATTGCGTGTAATAGTGATAGGTCGTAACTGGTTACTGCTTCGTCCGCTAGGTCGCATAAGTACTCCCGCTGCTGCTGATAGTAAAATCTTTGGGCAAATTATACGTAAACTGAAGCTTGATTCCTATGAAAGCTTTTTCGTGCGCTGTAATTAATTGAAATCGAATGTAAAAATTAAAAAAATCAGTGAAATTTGTGAAGGAGATCGAATTTTTCAGGAAAAAAATGGAATTGTGTCGGAATAAAGCAATAACTTGAAACGTCGAATATATAGATGTGGTATTTTCCATAACGATTAAAAACCAACTGGAGGCAAAATGAAAACTATATTGAAAACAAGCCTGATTGTAGCTGGTGTTGCTTTAGCTTTAACTGCTTGTAGGGATGACGACCCTGATAATGGTAAATTATCAGTAGCTGTGACGGATGCGCCGATAGATGATGCAGAAGCGGTAGTAGTGCAGTTTACAGGCATTGAAATACAAGGCCCTGGCGGACAACAAAGCTTTGATTTCGATACAGCGAAAACCATTGATTTATTACAGTTGACAGGCGATGAGTCACTGGAGCTTTTGCCAGAGACTGAGTTGACAGCTGGCCAATATCAATGGATGCGCCTGAAGGTTAATGCTGAGCGAGGCGTTACAGATTCGTATATCGACATTAATAGCGCGCGTTACTCACTATTCATCCCAAGCGGCAGCGAAACTGGATTGAAGTTAAACCGTCCGTTTGTGATCGCTGCTGGTGGTATCACTGACTTGACCGTAGATTTTGATTTGCGTAAGTCTGTTCATGAGCCTCAGGATGCTGCACAGGATTACTACTTACGCCCAACTTTACGTGTCGTTGATAACCTGGAAGTAGGTCATATTACGGGTATGGTTGATGCAAACCTGATCGATGCAGAAGGCTGTACTGACTCAAGTGCGGTATATCTGTTTGATGGTGCTGATGCTGAGACAGATGATGTTGATGCTAATGAACCAGAGCCGATTACTACAGGATTAGTCGAAGTAAATAACAACGGTGACTACGTTTATGAAATTGGCTTTGTAGTTGCAGGCGAATACACCCTTGGCTTTACTTGTGAAGCAGCGAATGACGATCCTGAAACGGATGACGTGATTAACTTTACAACTCAAAACGTAACGGTTAACGCCAATGAGACAGTAACTGTAGATTTCTAATAATCGTAGTTTACTGACTGATTAAAAAGGCACTCTATACAGGGTGCCTTTTTTTGATCAGACCGCGTCCTATTTTGATGGCTAGCCATAAGAAGATAAGCGGGAAGAGGATGGTCTGGACGATAAAGATGGTGATAAGTTTTATCACACTCTGACTGGCTTGCTCAGCTGCTTGTTGGTAAGCCGCAATTTGCTTTTTAACGTCTAGCTGGCTTGCCGCATCGCTTAACCAACGCTGGGTTTTTTCAAATGCAGAAAGGTCTTCTTCTGCTAGCTCCTGATCCTCTGGAGTATTTTGGCGGATAGTATTTTCGGTTTGCTCTAAACCCTGGCTAGCCTGTTGGTAATCAGTGACCATAAACGCCTGATATAATCCCTCAGAGGTTAAGGCCATCACTGGAACGGTAAAGCGGACAAGCACCAAAAATGCTGCAACTTTAAGAGTAAAACTCGGGAACTTGCGGTGCTTATACTGACAATAAAGAAGATAAACAATAGTAAAGATCCAGAAAGCTATGAGCGTATAGTTAAAGAATGCCCAGGCGCTTAGAGTCAGCATCAGTTTTTGTACGCCGATAGCACTTGCCGTGATAAGCATGACGACAGAAAAACGCTCTATCAGGTCATTTATAGGATCAAGAATTTCGCCTGGGGACAGAGTAAGCCCAACCCCTGCTGGTTGCATGGCAATCTCAGCTTCTTGTGCCACAGAGATTAAACCATTGAGTCCTCTTGCCACAGCAAAAGCTACCAGACTCCTTTTTAATACCTGGTCGGTGTATTGTTCTCCATGAAAGTCCAGAGCTTTGCTGCCTGCCAGCAGGCTGGCTATTGCCAGGCTGATGATGATGAGCCATGTATTTATTTGTTTCATAGATATGCAAGCCTGTTATTTGTTTGCCCGGATAGATAATTCCGGGCAAAAGTTATATGTTTAAGGGGTTATGCGTCTGATAGAACATACCAGCAGCAATAGTAGTGTCATCAGCGGCACTGAGCCTCCGCCTGAGCTTGTTGACCTAGGCGGCTCTATGGCAGGAGGGCCCTCGTCACCGATATTACTGTTATCTTTAAGAACAAATAAGCCGTTGGATATGTCACTGACGAGAATATTGCCACTGGGTAAATAAGGAAAAGTACCCCAGGCGCCATCAAATTGTGAGTCATTTGCTTCTGGAACCGGGTAGCTATCGAAGTAAGCAATTTCTTTTGGGCTGCTTGGAGTAGAAACATCCAGTATAGTCAATCCCCGCTTGTAGTTAGACATGTAGTATTTATCACCAAGGGTAAAACCGTTATGATCAATCGCTGGAGTTTGGCCAACATAGGAACCAACAACTCGTGGAGCTGTCAGGTCGCTAATATCCATAACGTATAGTGTTGTATTGACACCAAGATTACGTTCATCCAGTTCATCCTGAATGAAAATATAATTTTTGTCTTTGGAGTACCAACCGGAATGTGTATAGCTGGCACCGTCATAAGGGGTGCTGCTGATGCGAACCGGAGTAGATTTATCAGTTGTATCCCAGATATCTACAGTATTTTCATTAAAATCAATAAACAGTTCACAGGGATTATGGCCATCAGCACACTGTCCTGTGCGATTATCTGTAATCAGCATATTGGTAGCATCATGAACATAACCTGTTGAGTCAGGAGTTGTGACGAGGCTAGGGCTTTCAGGATCGGTAAGATCAAAAACTCGATATGAACCATTCCCAAGATTCGAGCCGGCGATATAGAGGTATGGTTTCTGGCCAGACAAAGCAGTGCCGTTAGTGTAGTCAATATTGCCCAGATAAACGTTATGCGCGGTACGGAATACATCGATGGTATTGACTAACTCAATACTGTCCGGGGCATTGCTGAGGTTGATAACTTGCAGTCCTCCCTGGCCCTCGGTAGTGACATAGGCATAAGCCTTATATTGACCAGTGGCATTATCGAGATATTGGTAAACTTTTATATCACGCCAGGTACTAATGGCACCGGAAATAGTTCCGACTTCTACGGGGGTTTGTGGATCAGTCACATCAATGACAGAGGTACCATTATAAACACCCATAACAGCGTATTCTTTGTTGTTATTTAAATCGATATATCCCCAGATATCGTTAGCGCTAGTTGGGTTACTGCTGAGTTGATTGAGTGCAAGTTGTGACAATAAATCAACCTGATAACAGGGGAAGTCATCTGCCATGCCGTTAACACATGAGATGCTGGATTTGTTAGTAGAGTTTACTTTTTGGTACCGATTAAGGAGCTCAAGATACTCCGGTTTCTGACGAAACTGCTTGTTACCTTTTTCGTCACGCAGCAGGTTAAAGCCTTTATCTGTGAGAGTATCACGGTATTTTGCAGGTAGCCCCACAATGGTGGTGACATTTTCATCAGGAGACTGGTTTGCGTAGTTATCATCTGTGGAAAAGCCACCCAGAACCGAAACCATATCGTTTAACAGGTAGAAGATATCCATTTCCTGTGCGTAGTAGGTCCCAGAAGCAACGTATATCTTGTCACCTTTACTGGACTGGTTAACAGCATAGCTGATGGAGGCGCAGGGTTTTGATGGAGTAGCACAATTCCCTTCATTAACACCATTCTCGGCTACGTAGCGCACGGGATGGGCTCCGCTGTGAGCATGAGCCTGCAGTGGAATCAGTAATGATAGGGCTATCAGCTTAAGACCAGATAAAACTAGTTTGGACATAGTGGGCTCCTGATAAATTAGTGTATTCAGCCTATAACAACAAAATTATCATTTCCATGAAAAAGACCCGATGTTCAGGTATAAAAGTGATTAAGTAATAAGTTGATGGTAGATGGGATAATAGTGATGAAGAAGTTTCTGAGGGGCTTAATGGTGGTATTACCATTAGTTGTTAGTGTGAACATTGGATTGGCAAAGCAGCAGCTCCCGGCTCTACCTGATAGCAGTCGTCTCGAGATGGTTCATGACCATCAGTTACATATACGAGAAACGACTGCAGTAACTCGAGGGCCGACCTTAGTATTATTGTCAGGGCCAACTGATAATTGGCACAGCGATTCGGCATGGTGGGTTTTGGCGCAAAATTATTTAGCCCAGAAGTATCATACGGTATTAATTGATCGCGCGGGTCAAGGTTGGTCTGAAATGATTAAATTACCCTCATACAGCCATTTTGCATCGGACCTTTCAATGCTAATAAAATCCGACGCGTTAAATTCATCAGGCGAAGAGGTAGTAATCGTGGCTTTTGCCAGTGCAAATCTTGCGGTACGGCAAGCGCTTCAGGAAGAAGCTGTTAGGCAAAAGGTTAGAGGCGTAGTGCTGATCGACCCCGATGTTTTAACGGAATTCTCGATTAAGCATTATACCAGTGAAACTGAAAAGTACAGACTAGAGTGGGATGCATTAGAGGCTTTCATCCAGTCTGGTAAATATGACTCGAGAGTCAAAGCCAAGCTGAGGGATGAGCTAAAGCATGTAAAAGAGATTATTCCTGAGGAGTTTCGTCAGCTTATGGATTGGGGATATTATGACGCCATCGAAACTATTCGTAGTACCCGTGAATACCAGATACATAAATTTTTAGAGACTACAGCTTATTTAAAAGATTTAAACAACGCTCAGGCACAGCCGATTCCACAAAGCATACCTCTAATCATCATCGATACAGACTTTGAGGCCGTATATTTGAAGCAGTTGACGGACGAAGCCGCGAAGCTCTCGGTTGCTGAGTGGAGAAAAGAGGGTAGTGCCTGGTATCGTAGTTTGACTGAAAAAAGCCACTGTGGAACTTATTGGGCTGTTGAGACTGAGGAACACTTGTTGATGTTTTCAGATCCTGAAGTGATAGAGCAGGCCATCGAAAAATTGCTGACCTGCTCCATTTAGTTCACATTGTATGTAAATACTATTTATAGTGGCCGCTGAACGTTATCTTTTATTGCTTGTTCTCGAACAGCTTCGGCGACCTTTTGTGCAACATTTCGGTTCAGAGGATCCGGAAGAACGTGGTCGGCAGAGATATGGTTAACTGCTTCTGCTAAAGCATTTGCAGCTGCAATCTTCATGGCCTCTGTGATACGGGTAGCTCGTGCTTCGAGAGCACCGCGGAAGATACCAGGGAAAGCCAACACGTTATTAACCTGGTTCGGGAAATCGCTACGACCTGTTCCCACCACTGAAGCTCCAGCTGCTTTGGCTTCATCTGGCATAATCTCAGGGATTGGGTTAGCCATGGCCAGAATGATCGGGTCCTTATTCATCAACTTAATGTCATCACCGTTAAGTAAATTACCCTTTGAAACACCAATGAAAACATCGGCATCACGCAGCGCATCCTTTAAGTCTCCATTGCGACTATGGCGATTGGTGTAAGCCAGCACTTTTTTCTTTTCGTGGTTCAGGTTATCGCGATCAGAAGATATGATTCCTTTAGAATCACAAACCAGTACGTCTGCAACAGGGATGCAGGCTGCTTCGTCATGCCCAACACAGCGTAGTAACTTCGCAATGGCTGTACCAGCAGCTCCTGCCCCATTAATAACCACTTTCAATTCCTGAATATTTTTGCCGGTCACTTTGCAGGCATTAATAAGTGCGGCTAGAAGGACAATTGCAGTACCATGCTGGTCATCGTGGAAAACCGGGATACCAATATCCTGTAATGCTTCTTCAATCTCAAAGCATTTAGGTGCTGCGATATCCTCTAGATTTATGCCACCAAAAGTTGGAGCAATAGCCTTGACTGTCGTAACAATCTCTTCAACAGACTCAGCGTCAATGACCAAAGGGACACCATCAATATCTGCAAACTCTTTGAATAATATAGCCTTACCTTCCATTACAGGCAGGGCTGCTTCTGGGCCAATGTCACCAAGACCAAGCACGGCAGAGCCATCAGAAACAATCGCCACTGAGTTGCCCTTCATAGTATAGAGATAGCTTGAATTTTTATCTTTTGCGATGTGGTTAGAGACAGCAGCTACACCAGGGGTGTATGCCACAGAAAGATCATCGCGGTTTTGAAGAGGAACTTTGCTTTTAATTCCCCATTTGCCGCGAAGATATTTATGAATGTCTAAGGATTTTTTGAAAAATTCACTCATGATTTTTGATTTCGGGGATTTGTGCGACCTAATGATACTCTTATTGTAAGGTATTTGTGGTCGGATTAGCACCGTAAAACCGGGCTATTTGATAAAAAATGAGGACTAATTGAATTTAAACGAGCTATTCAAGGCTCCGTTGCCCCTTTTCTTGCCTTGAAGGAAAGCCGGCAACGGAATGAAGTAGTGTTTTAAACGCTGTTTAATCTGCCTGCGAGGGTTTATTTGAAGCAAAGAACTGGTAAATGATTGCTGCTAAACCAAGCCCAATCAGAATAAGTCCTGTGGTTGGCATGACAAACACCAGCGTCAAGCCGAAAACGGTGAAGGCTGCGCCAATGGTAGCAATATCACATACTGTTTTGTTTTCAGGCTGTTTTAAATATTTACTGATAAGGTGATCGAGGCTGATTTTGCCAGCACCGTTAAAGACGAGTGGCAAAGCCATGACGATAAATATCAGTGGTAGTTTGAAATTACCGTTACCGTCATTACTAATCGCATAACCCTGCCATAACTCGGACAATGAGCCCCAGCTTTCGGGCCAGTGAACCGCTGCGGTCGCTACTGCGGTAATAATGATAAGAGACAGAGCCGCAAAGCGTGTGAAAAGGCCGAATAATATCAGTAGAGCAAAAATCACTTCTCCATAAGCTGCAAGAACCCAGTTGGTATCGGCGGAGAACATGCTAAAGGGGAAGGGGAAGTTGTCCTGAACATTACTGAACCAATTATTACCCTTGAGTTTTGTTGTCCCCGCTTCCCAGAACTCCCACGCAAGTATTAACCTTAATCCCAGGTAGGCGAAAAAAGCACCAGCAGAATTAAGTCTGGGTATGATGTGGTCGGTTATAAAACGAGTCATTACTTTGCTCCTCAAAGTTTTTTGGTTGGAATACTGTTCTCTTGATAAGGGTGTATCTTATCTAAAGGAGTCGATAAACCTGTTTCTGTTACAATGCGTACGTGATGTCTTTTTAATTCTCGAGGTTCGGGAACGCCACAGGAATGCGCAATCATACCGACAGCTTTGAGCATATTTTTGTGATAATGGTAAACCCTCTCGGCTTTATTCGGTACGACAAGCCCTTTTTGCAGGTCAGTGTTGTGAGTAGTGACGCCCGTTGGACAGGTGTTTTTATTACACTGCAAGGCCTGAATACAGCCTAAAGCAAACATAAAGCCCCTGGCCGAAAGAGCGAAGTCAGCACCCATTGCCAAAGCCCAGGCAACGCCCGATGGGTTTATCATTTTACCTGAACAGATAACCTTGATTCGATCACGCAGGCCCTGGTTCTCGAGAACGTTTAGTACCATGGGTAAACTCTCTTTGATAGTCAGTCCAACATAATCAAATAGTGGCTGAGGCGCCGCACCTGAACCGCCATCTGCACTGTCAATGGTGATGAAATCGGGTGCAGACTCAATGCCCCGTTTATGGATCTCTTCACATAGCTGGTAAAGGAAAGTATCGTTACCGATAACAGTTTTAAACCCAACGGGTTTGCCACTGATATCTCGGATGTGATTGATCATGTCTAGCAAGTCACAGACGTTACGGATTTCAGGATGACCATTGGGACTGATGGACGGTTCGCCAGCAGGTATGCCTCTGATCTGGGCAATTTCTTCAGTGACCTTTTCGGCGGGTAATAAACCGCCTTTACCGGGTTTCGCACCTTGGGCCAACTTGAGCTCAATCATTTTTACCTGTTGGTGTGAGCTGACTTCCTTGAGTTTGTCATCATTGAGGCTACCATCATCGTTTCTTACGCCATACTTTGCTGTACCAATTTGAAAAACAATATCGCCTCCACCAGTAAGGTGGTAAGGCGAAAGACCTCCCTCTCCTGTATTGATCCAGCATCCGGCTTTTGCAGCACCGCGAGATAATGCCTCAACGGCAACTTTTGACAGTGCGCCATAGCTCATACCTGAAATATTAAAAAAACTTTTTGCCAAATAGGGGGTGCGGCAATATGGACCAATCAGAAGCGGTGGTGACTCTACGGCATTTTTTTCAAGTGTAGGGAACTGGTCATTAAGGAACATTACTGTCCCTGTCGGGGTGAGGTTGCGTGTGGAGCCAAAAGCCAGTGTTCTACTGACATTCTTAGCCGCGCGATATACCCAGCTTCTTTCCGCCCGATTGAAAGGCATTTCCTCACGATCCAGAGTGAAGAAATACTGTCTGAAAAACTCTCCGAGATGCTCGAACCAATAGCGCAAATGACCTATGACTGGAAAATTACGGCGAATGGCATGCTTTTTCTGAGTACGGTCAATGACGTAAACGATAAGTATGGTCAGTAACAGTAGCAACAGGGCCAGCACAAAAATAAGACCTACCCAGTTCAGTATTGTTTTGACCAATGCCATAAAACCAGACTCCATGGAGAAACCCCTCATTTACACTTCTATAAAGACTTGTTGATAGAAATAGCGCTAAACTAGTTTATAAGACTAAAGCTATCGTTATGCTAAGATTAATCGAGGTTTTACTAGCAAGTCAAAATAAACCTCCATGCTAGGGAGTAATATGAAAAACCAAAATCTGCCGCCTGAAGCAGAGCTGGTAAAACGTTTAAAGAATAATGACGTTGCTCTGTTTGAACAGGTGGTGAAAACTTACCATTCTTCGATGTACGCTGTGGCTCATGCTATTGCAGGGCCGGCCATTGCTGATGAAGTGTTGCAAGAGGCATGGGTTTCTGCCATTAATGGCATTCAAAAGTTTGAAGGCCGCTCAGCCTTAAAGTCGTGGCTAATTCGTATTGTGGCCAATGAGGCAAAAACGAGACTAAGAAAAGAATCAAGGTCTGTGTCGCTTGAGGCTATCGATGAGCAATGGTCTACAGACAGTCGGTTTACACCAAATGGTCACTGGGCGCAGGCTAATCCTGAATGGGACATATCATCCCCGGACGAGTTGTTGGCAGCCGATGAACTACAAGAGTGTGTTAAGAAGCAAATCAGTAACTTACCCGAAAATCAGCAGCAAATTTTGAATTTAAGAGATGTGGGTGGTATGGATATGGGCACAATCTGTAACATCTTAGAGATCTCTGCATCTAATGGCCGGGTACTGTTACACCGGGCTAGAGATAAAATGCAACAGGTGGTAGCGAGATTTCAGAGGACAGGAAAATGTTAAGTTGTAAGCACGTAGTAGAGCAGGGTTCTGATTACATAGATAATGAACTAAGTATCTGGCGTAAGCTAGAGATGAGATTGCATCTGGTTATCTGTGTTCACTGTCGCCGATATATAAAGCAACTGCATCGTACTGTCATAATGCTGTCTAGGGGGCACTATAATGATCCTGGTGAACAGCAGCTTGAGAATTTAAAGCAAGAGTATAAAAAAATGAGTAAGGCCCAATCTTAAGAGGTTCCCCCCGTGAGCGAGGGGGCCTATCGGATATTTTCTTACTCTTTTTCAGGCTTAACGGTACCTTCCAGGCTATCCAGTTTGTCGTCAACAAAATGTAGAATCAGACGGTCTGAGCGAGACTCACCGCTCGAGGGTTCAAGATAATACAAATAGTACCAGGTATTATTGTCCAGATTAGTGTTAAGGGCTGGTTTGCCTAAAATGTAGGCAATCTGGGATTTGCTCATTCCGAGCTCTATTTTATTGATTTCTTCCTGTTGTAGGATGTTTCCTTGTTGAACAGAAGGCGTGTAAACGCAAGCAGAAACTGATGCAGCTAATAATATTAATAAAAACAGTTTTTTCATGTATGACCTAATATTCATTAATTTTGTGAGTAAGGGTGACTAAATTTAACTTTCCCAATCACTTTATATACAATCTGGGCACTAGTATAATCATTTTGTCGCGCAAATCTATCGGAGGATGTATTTTTGGACAGTCAGCAGCTTAAAAAAGCGGGCCTTAAAGTAACTCTGCCTAGAGTTAAGATTTTACAAATATTAGAAAGTTCCGAGGAACGTCATCTAAGTGCAGAAGATGTCTATAAAATGCTGCTTGATGCCGGTGATGATGTAGGGTTGGCGACGGTATATCGGGTACTGACACAATTCGAGTCTGCTGGTCTGATTACGCGACATAACTTCGAAGGCGGACATTCTGTTTTTGAGCTGGATGATGGCGACCACCACGATCACATGGTTGATGTGGATGATGGCACGGTTATTGAGTTCATGAATGATGAAATCGAGCGCCTGCAGCACGTCATTGCAGAAGAGCATGGCTTTGAGATTGTAGACCATAGCTTAGTTCTGTACGTTCGCAAGAAAAAATAATCTCCCCTGATTGCCTAAATGGACTGGGAATGTACGTGAGTTTCCAGTCCGCCAGTGATTGGCGAACGTTATCAATCTCATTCCTTCCCCAGTTTACCGTCTGTAAAAAATACTGACTGTTTATATTTTGTACAGCTGAGAGTATACTCTTTTGCAGTTTGAAATCCTTTTTTGATTTCTGCGCGCTTGCGTTTGTTCGGGGCAAAGTCCCAAGTTAACAAAAAGGAGTTAGCACTATGTACAAACGTATAAAACAATATTGCCTGTTAATGGCAACCTGTTCTCTTATTTTCTTATTCTCCTCACAAGCATTTTCAGCGGAAGAGAAACCAGCTGCTATGGCCGAGATGTGGCATTTTGTCATCGACCCTGCTGATGGTCAGGCTTTTGAAAAAGCTTTTAAAGAGCATGTTGAGTTCAGGAAAAATAATGGGGATACACGTGACTGGTGGGTTTACACGCCACACACGGGTGTATTAGGACGGGACTATTATGTACGCCACTGTTGCTTTAAATGGGGACAGCACCAAAAGTATGTGGACATGGAAGGGATGGATAAGCTATCTCAGGATTGGTATGACGGACCTGCTAAATATGTGAAAAAGACAAAGCACTTTTACTCTTGGGTTGATCGTGAAAACAATCACTGGCCAAAGGATACAAAAAGTAACTTTTTAAGGTTAGCTCACTATAAGCTCAAAGTAGATTCAGATATGGGGCCTGTGGTGAAAGAAATTTCTGACCTTGCTAAAAAAATTGGGTGGAAGCGCGCCTGGGGCTGGAGTTATGAAAATAATATGGATGGTACCTATCTAACTTTAGCTATGCCAAGTGCGGACTTTGCTGGATTTGAATCGCCTAATCCTAATTTCGAAGAAGCTGCAATAAAAGAAATAGGTGAAGAAAAGTATAAAAACCTATTTGATCGATTTGACTCCAATGTCGAAAGTCGGCATTTCAGGATCATGCGATACAGACCTGGTCTGTCACTGATTCGTGAGCAGTAAGGCTGGGATAATGCCTATAAAAGCGCGGCAAAAATGCCGCGCGGGCATTCAAGTTTATTAAGGTGCCTCTGAAGTCAGTTTAAAGTAACTTCATACGTTTGTTCCATAAACTCAATGATATCACCCGAAACGATCTTCTTGCGTTTCTGGGTCTCAACAGAGCCGTTGACCTTCACCATCCCCTGGCTAATCACCATTTTTGCTTCACCACCGCTAGACACAATCCCCTCAAACTTGAGAATCTTGAATAGCTCTATGGGTTCTCTGTTAATAATGATTTTGCTCATAGATGACCTTGATGTTGTTTAGGAATACTATTAATAAAATTTCAAGACAGTAGCGTTATTAGCTAAGGCTGCCATAGCGCCTTTTAATGATTAATTTAATAATTCCCTGGCATGACTGCGGATTGTTTCTGTGATTTCCACACCACCAATCATGCGAGCGAGTTCTTCGACACGTTGGTTGTTGTTAAGTTGATGTAGCTCAGTCTGTGTACTTTTCTTGTCTTGTGCTTTGGATACCATCAGATGCTGGTGTCCTTGAGCAGCAACTTGAGCCTGATGCGTCACACAGAGGATTTGCGCACTTTTACCAAGGTCAGCGAGTAGTTTGCCGACAATTTCGGCGGTACCCCCCCAATGCCAACGTCAACTTCATCAAATATGAGCGTTGGTAGCTGAATGGTCTGCGCATTGATAACCTGGAGAGCCAGACTGATACGAGATAGTTCACCGCCCGAAGCAACCTTACGTAGGGGCTGTGCTTTTTGTCCCGGGTTGGTGCTAACCATGAACTCGACAGTTTCAAGCCCATTCGGTTTAAAACTGGACTCCGGGCTCGCCGTCAGCGCAACTTCAAAAACACCGTTGCCAAGCCCCAGGCTCTTCATCAACTCAATGACCTGCTTTTCAAGTTTTCCGGAGGCCTTTTTACGTTCTTTGGAAATCTTTGCCGCCAGCTTCTGGTAATTATCCTGCTGTGTCTCAAGCTCTTTCTCTAAATCATCGAAGGTTTGCTCATCACCGGATAATTGTTCAAGCTCCTGCTCAATACTTTGTTTGGTTTCAGGAAGAGCATCGATGGTTACTTGATGTTTTCGTGCTAAGTCATGCAAGAGGCTTAGCTCCTGATCAAGTTGTTCAAACTCTGCTGGATCAATATCCAGGCGTTCCAGGTAGTCACGTAGTTCATGACTGGCTTCTTCAATTTCTACTAAGGCGGACTGTAACAGATCATGGGTTCCGCTGACGTCTCCATCCATATTCTGCATCTCACTGATAGTATGGATAATACGCCCGAGTTGGCTGACCAGGTTTTCTTCATTGTCATTCAGAGCCATAAGGCTTTGCTGACCCTGCTCTAAAAGCTTGCTGGCATTAGCCGCGCGTTTGTGGTCATTTTCAATGTCTGCCGAACGATCAATGGGTGCTTTGTCTAGTTCTTCTAATTGGAAAGTTAGTAAATCTTTACGGTCATTCTTATCCTTCAGTGCTTCCTGGTAGGACGTTAATTTTGTTGATATCTGTGAAATAGTCTTGGCAATTTGTGTGAGCTGCTGAGTCTCTGCGGAAAGCTCAGCATAGCGATCCAAAAGCTGTAAATGTGTTTGCGGTTTGAACAGTGACTGGTGTTCATGTTGACCATGAATATCCACCAGGAGATCGCCAAGTTCACTTAACTGGGTCAAGTTTACCGGTTGGCCATTAATAAATGCTCTGGAGCGACCATCGTGATTAATGACCCGGCGAAGTATGCAGTCCTGTTCCTCATCAAGCATCTGTTCCTCCAGCCACTCTTGCACGGCTGGTAATTTGGTGATATCAAAAAAGGCACTGATCTCAGCGCGTTTAGCTTCATGACGGACGACACCGCTATCTGCGCGTGCACCAAGGGCAAATGAAAGGGCGTCCACCATAATGGATTTACCAGCGCCGGTTTCCCCAGTGATCACTGTCATACCCGACTGAAGATCCAGGTCTAGCTGGTCAATGATGGCAAAATCTTTGATATGGATACTAGCAAGCATGATGATTGTCGTTTGTGATTATAGTTTTGAGCCCCAGCCAAGCTTGGTACGCAATATTCGGAAATAGTCATAATCCTCAGGATGTAGCAACCATAAATCTTCTTTGCGTTTACGGATACAGATTTTTTCACCCGGTGCTACCGGGAATCTTACCTGCCCGTCACAGCTGAGGCGAGCCTCATTTTGATTGTCCTGGCTGAATACGATATCAACTTTACTGTCAGCGTCAATCATAATAGGTCGGCTGGATAGGGTATGTGGGAACATTGGAACCAGCGAGATGGCGTTGATCGATGGAGATACTATCGGTCCGCCAGCAGAAAGCGAATACGCAGTTGAACCTGTCGGCGTCGAAATGATCAAGCCGTCACCGCGGAGGCTATAAACGAAGGAGTCATTAATGTAGACCTCAAATTCAATCATACGAGATACTTCACCGGGGTAAAGCACGATATCATTTAATGCATCGCTGTACCGATCTTTTTCGGTTTCACCATCGATATTAGCTTCAAGTAGAAAGCGGCGCTCTTCTTTATATTCTCCAGCCAATACTTCGCTGACTTTTTCTGTAACCTGTTGTGGCTGTATGTCTGTCAGGAAACCGAGATAGCCACGATTCACTCCCAAAAGAGGAATATTATAGCTGGCCATTAGGCGGGCTGAATACAGCATAGAGCCATCACCGCCGACGACAATAACCAAATCAGCGTTGTCGCCAATAGTTTCCCAGGTCGCTGAGTGATCATCAGCAACATCAATACCAACAGCAACAGACTCTTCGACCAGGACTTGATATCCTGAATTGAGTATATGGTGGTAAAGGGACATAATGGTTTCACCGACTTCTTGATGCTTCGGTTTACCCATTATTCCGATGGTTTTAAATCGTAAAGCTGGAGACACGTCTCGCCTGATTCCCTTGTAATTGCATTATTGACCCACATTTAAGAATATATACAGCCAATAGGCAAGGGTTTTACTGAATAGTTATGGTCCTGTATGAACGATCGGAGTAACACAACGACATGAGTAAGTTTGACCAACGCGCACAGATATTAATGAAAACACTGGTAGAAACCTATATTTCTAGCGGACAGCCAGTGGGTTCGAAAACCTTGCTGGAAAACTCGCAACTGAGTGTTAGTCCAGCAACGGTGCGTAATGTCATGCAGGATCTTGAGAGTATGGGTCTTTTAACAGCACCATACACCTCTGCAGGTCGCATCCCGACCTCGCAGGGGGTAAGACTATTTGTTGATCAGTTGCTTACCGTTTCAGACGTTGAAGATATTTACCTGAAACAGCTACAGAAACACCTTGGCAGTATTTCTGAAACAGGAGAAATGTTGTCGGGTGTTAGTAATATGTTATCGCAGGTAACCCGGATGGCAGGGCTCATTCGGGTGCCTCGCCGGGACGTGACCTGCGTGAAACAGGTACAGTTCGTACCACTGACACAGAATAAGGTGCTGGTGGTATTGGTTCTTAGCGATGGTGAAGTACAAAATCGCGTTATACAGCTGGATAGTGATGTTTCAAGAGCGGAATTAGAGCAGGCGACTAATTATGTAAACCATCACTTTGCTGGGAAAGAACTGGATACGGTTCGTCGTGAACTATTACAGGAGTTGAAAGATGACCGTGAAACGATGGATCAGATGATGGCATCGATGATGAAAGTCGCTGAGAAAGGGTTTGCGGCTAATGATGATGAAATTCAAGTTACAGGAAAGTCACAACTACTCAACTATGCTAATACAGGCGATATTTCAGATTTACAATCAGTATTTGAGGCTTTTGCAGAAAAAACTCAGATGCTAACACTGCTGGACAAGTGTCTCAGTGCCGATGGAGTGCAGCTATTTATTGGAGAGGAGTCTGGATACGACGTCTTATCACAGTGTAGCGTGGTCGGCGCACCTTATAGTGTGGACGGTCAGGCTGTGGGCGTGCTGGCTGTGGTTGGACCTACACGAATGGCCTATGACAAAGTCATACCGATGGTTGATATAACGGCAAAATTAATTTCGGCGGCCTTGAATAATGAAGAGTAAACCTCATATTCAGAGGCAAAGATAGAAACTAGTACGTTAACTGGGTACTTAAAAGCACTCAGGGCGTTTTATTTGATGATGTTGGAGAGCAAGTATGTCTGATAAAGACAAGCAAAATCAAACCAGTAATGAACAAGAAGAGTTAAGCGAAGCGCAGAAGAAAGCGGTGGAAAAAGAAGTGGAAAATGCTGTTGATGAGGCATTGGAAGACGCGGCTGAAGCTGCTGAGAACTTAACTGATGAAGAAAAGAAAATTCTTGAGCTGGAAAAATCGCTGGAAGAAGCAGAAGCGAAGGCCGCTGAAAATATGGATTTAGCATTACGTACTAAAGCTGAAGCCGAGAACATTCGTCGACGTTCAGAAAATGATGTTGCCAACGCTCGTAAGTATGCCATTGAAAAGTTTGCAGAAGAGCTTCTAGCTGTCGTTGACAGTATTGAGCAGGGTTTACAGGCAAAAGCGGAAAGCGAAGAGTCAAAAGCATTGAAAGAGGGTATGGAATTAACCCTTAAAATGACACTTTCTACCCTAAACAAATTCGGTGTGGAGCAACTGGATCCAATCGAAGAAATCTTTGACCCTCAATTACACGAAGCAATGACCATGGTGCCTAGCCCAGATCATGAGAAAAACACGATTATCGACGTATTCCAGAAAGGGTATTTGTTGAATGGTCGTGTCATTCGTCCGGCAAGAGTCGTCGTTGCTCAATAGTTCGTGAGATGCTGCCATCGTCAACTGAATAAAGCCGTTGGGTTCGATCCAGACGGCTTTTTTATTTTCGTAGCTTATTAATGACCACATTCTAAGCATTTCGTAATACAATATCCCAACTTTAAAAACAGCATGTAGAGAGAAGAAAATGGGTCGTGCCTTTCAAAATCGTAAAGAGTCCATGGCGAAAACATCAGATCAAAACGCCAAGGTATATAGTAAATACAGCCGTGAAATCTATGTTTGTGCTAAGCAAGGAGGCTCAGAACCGGAGAGTAACCTTGCTTTGAGAAGCTTGTTGGATAGAGCCAAGCGCGATCAGGTTCCGGCCCATGTTATCCAAAAAGCCATAGATAAAGCAGAAGGTGGTGCTGGAGAGGACTTTGCGGTAGCTCGTTACGAGGGCTATGCACCTGGAAATGTTATGGTTATCGTAGACTGCCTGACGGATAATCCCAATCGTACTTTTGGTGAGGTTCGACAGTGTTTTGTCAAAACAAAATCGAAAATTGGAACAGAAGGTAGTGTGATGCATATGTTTGATCATAGTGCTATTTTTGTTTTCAAAAGTGATGATGAAGAAGGTGCGCTGGAAGCTCTGATGATGGCAGATGTGGATGTCACTGATATAGAGCATGAGGACGGTAAAATTACAGTTTTCGCACCGCAAACCGAGTACTTTAAGGCAAAGCAATCTTTGCAGGAACACTTTGATGGAATAGAGTTTGAGGTGGATGAGATTCAGTTTGTACCAAAAGTGATGACTCAGATTGAAGGTGAGGATTTGGAGTTATTCAAGAAGTTTCTTGAGATGGCGGATGATCAGGATGATGTACAAAATGTTTACCACAATGCCGAATTTTGATAATTGAAGCATCGCTAACTCAAAAAAGGGGGCATCAAGCCTCCTTTTTTGTGGCCCGCGGGCTAACCCTCGTAAAGCTTATTCGCTGTTTGTAAATGCTTCCAGCTTGCCTTACTTTTATCATTCTCAATCCAGATCCCGGAGTAACGGGTACCACCTTCACTACTGTAAACTTCCACATCTTCCAGGCGGTAACCAGCGTCCCGAAACTTCGCCCAAAAATCATGAAAAGTTTTGCTGTTCATATCTCTAGATGCGACCCATTTCAATGGACGGTTTTCTTTAACCCAGATTGCAGCAAAGAAAACTTCAGAGTCAACGCTGTAAGGGTTTGAATCATACAGACGATAACCTTTTCGGGTCATTTCATTGAAGTGTTTTGAGAAATCTTCCTGTTTGATTCGGTGTCGAGCAGACCAGCTTATGTCACTCGAATTCGATACAAAAATAGCTGAATATACTAACTGTCCATAGAGTTGGTAGCCATCGATATCAATAGGAATAAACCCTTGATCCTTGTTATCTTTCATGACTCGATTAAGATCCTTACTGGAAAGATTGAGATGAATTTTTGAGGATGTCTCTGAATCCTTCACCCAAATTCCGGCGTAGAACTGCATCCGTTTTTGTCGGTATGACTCAAAATCAATTGGGCGAAAACCATTATTTGTGTAATAGCGGTTTTTCTGAAGGAATCCTTCATGAGTAAGTCGAATATGTATGGCCCAATCAGACTTCAATTTGTCTCGTCTCATGATTAGGGAATATGGTCGCTTATTGTCATCATTTATCTCGATATCAATCGGTCGATAACCTTTGGCTTTGAAGTTTTTCAGTATTCTGTTGTACTCAAGTTCGGAGAGATTAACCAAGGAGCCCCAGCTAAGAGGGCCATCTGGCTGATCTAGTGTATCGGAAAAAGCCGTAACGGGGATGAGGGGCAGATATATGGAAAATGCCACAGTTGTAATAAATCGCGATGTTAAAGACATATCTTACTCCTTGAAAGATCTTTAACGATTATTCAGTATATAACTTGGTTAAAAAGTGCACAATCAGATCATCCTGAAAATCGGAACCGGTATGCAAAAGAAATCAAAACTAGCATGAGAATTGGATGGCGCCAGGTAATACTGTCAAAGGATTTAACAGAAGGATAGGGCTTCTGGTAAATAGGTCTTTCTGCAAGACTGGCTTCTGCAAGGTCTGGCTTTAGAGAAGGCTACTGAGAAAAGTTTGGATAAATAAAATAATGTTGGTGCCTTGAAATTTAAATGCTTGTACCAATATAGCTGAACATCGGAACGGGGTTGCTAGAAAGTTAAGTATCCACAAAAAAAGTAGGTTTTAGGGGTTGATCTCCTAAACCCAGCCCCCACATAAGCTACAAGCAAGATTTAAAGACCTTTTGGAGTGAAAACATGGCCAAAATTATCGGAATTGATTTAGGTACGACAAACTCATGTGTTGCCGTAATGGACGGTGACAAGCCTCGCGTTATTGAGAATGCGGAAGGCGCACGTACGACCCCATCGATCATCGCCTACACAGATGGTGAGACGTTGGTAGGTCAGTCTGCGAAACGCCAGGCGGTAACTAACCCAGAAAATACCTTATTTGCGATCAAGCGTTTAATAGGTCGTAAATTCAAAGACAAGGTTGTTCAAAAAGATAAAGGCATGGTGCCTTACAAAATTATCGAAGCGGACAATGGTGATGCCTGGGTGCAGGTAAACGACAAGAAAATGGCACCACCACAGGTTTCTGCTGAAATCTTGAAAAAGATGAAGAAAACGGCAGAAGATTTCTTGGGTGAAGAAGTGAAAGAAGCCGTTATCACGGTTCCTGCATACTTCAACGATTCACAGCGTCAGGCGACTAAAGATGCTGGCCGTATCGCTGGTTTAGATGTTAAGCGAATCATCAACGAGCCAACTGCGGCAGCGTTAGCTTACGGTATGGATAAAGAGCGTGGTGATCGCACTATCGCGGTTTATGACCTTGGTGGTGGTACCTTCGATATCTCTATTATCGAAATCGCTGAAGTTGATGGTGAGCACACCTTCGAAGTACTTTCTACTAACGGTGATACATTCCTTGGTGGTGAAGACTTCGATATGCGCGTTATCGAGTACTTGGCTGAAGAGTTCAAGAAAGAGTCAGGTATCGATTTGAAAGGCGACGCATTAGCGATGCAACGATTAAAAGAAGCTGGTGAGAAAGCGAAGATTGAGTTGTCTTCAAGCAGCCAGACAGAAGTTAACCTGCCATACATCACGGCTGATGCTACAGGTCCTAAGCACCTAAATATCAAGCTAACTCGTGCTAAATTGGAAGCACTGGTTGAAGATTTGGTTGAGCGTACGCTTGAGCCTGTGAAGCAAGCTCTAAAAGATGCTGGCGTGTCTAACTCAGAAATTGATGACGTGATTCTAGTCGGTGGTCAAACCCGTATGCCTAAAGTTCAGGAAGCAGTTTCTGGCTTCTTCGGCAAAGATGCACGTAAAGACGTTAACCCTGATGAAGCGGTAGCAGTTGGTGCTGCGATTCAAGGTGCGGTACTTGGTGGTGACGTGAAAGACGTACTTCTATTGGACGTAACGCCTCTGACACTAGGTATTGAGACAATGGGTCAGGTTATGACTCCGCTGATTGATAAGAATACAACGATTCCAACCAAGGCATCGCAAACCTTCTCAACAGCAGAAGATAACCAGACCGCGGTAACGGTACACGTCCTTCAGGGTGAGCGTAAAATGGCTGCACAGAATAAGTCACTGGGTCGTTTCGACTTGGCGGATATTCCACCTGCACCACGCGGTACGCCACAAATCGAAGTGACGTTTGACATTGACGCGAACGGTATCATGCACGTTTCTGCGAAAGACAAAGCGACGGGCAAAGAGCAGTCAATTCAGATTAAAGCCTCATCTGGTTTGAGCGATGAAGAAATCGATCAAATGATTAAAGATGCAGAGGCTCACGCTGAAGAAGATAAAAAGTTCCAAGAGCTGGTCGAAGCGCGCAACCAAGCTGATGGCTTAGTTCATGCAACTCGTAAATCTTTAGACGATGAAAATATGCAGTTTGAAGATGGTGAGAAAGAAGCGATTGAAGCGGCTGCTAAAGAACTTGAAGAAGCGATTAAAGGCGATGACTTAGAAGATATCAAAGCTAAGACAGAAGCCTTGAGCCAAGCCTCTTCGAAAATGGCTGAGCGTATGTATGCGCAAGCTCAGCAGCAAGCTGAAGCTGGCCAGCAAGCTGGTGGCGAGCAGGCTTCAGACAATAACGATGCAGGCGACGATGTTGTCGATGCAGAGTTTGAAGAAGTCGACGATAAGGATAAAAAGTAAGATTGTCCTTGGTAGCGAGCTTCGTTGACTGAGTCACGGAGCTCCTGCAGTCTAAGCTTGGAAATGGTAAGCGCAGGATTTAGTTCCTGCGTTTGCGTAAAGAAGGTTAAAGAAAAGTAGCAAAGTTATGTCGAAACGCGATTATTACGAAGTGCTGGGTGTTTCTAAAGGTGCTGATAAAGCCGAACTAAAAAAGGCTTATCGTCGTCTTGCAATGAAAAATCACCCAGATCGTAATCCCGATGATAAAGAAGCCGAACACCGCTTTAAAGAAGCGAAAGAAGCTTACGAAGTACTCAGCGATCCGCAAAAGCGCCAAATGTATGATCAATACGGTCATGCTGGTGTCGATCCTAATATGGGTGGTGGCGCTGGTGGCTTTGGTGGCGGCGAAGACTTCAATGATATCTTTGGTGATATTTTCGGTGACATCTTTGGTGGTGGTGGCCGTCGAGGCGGTGGCCGTCGTCAGGCTCGCGGCAATGACCTGCAATATAATTTGGAAATAAGCCTGGAAGAAGCGGTTCGTGGCATAGAAAAGACCATTAAAGTTCCAACTTATGTTGATTGCGATACCTGTGGTGGTGACGGTGCTAAACCGGGTTCTGGTACAACTACGTGTACTACCTGTGGCGGTCAGGGCGCAGTACGCATGAGTCAAGGCTTCTTCTCTGTGCAGCAAACTTGCCCAGATTGTCAGGGAACAGGCCAAATGATAAAAGACCCATGTGGTGACTGTAATGGTCAGGGTCGAGTTCATAAGACTAAAGAACTGAAGGTGACTATTCCTGCGGGCATTGATGACGGCATGCGTGTTCGTTTACCGGGAGAAGGTGAAGCCGGCGGTCCAGGTGCAGTGGCGGGTGATCTTTATGTACAGGTTTATGTTAAAGAGCACCCTATCTTTAAGCGTGATGGCGTCAATCTTTACTGTGAAATGCCATTAAGTTTTGTTACTGCAGCACTTGGCGGAAAGCTCGATGTGCCGACTCTAGATGGAAAGGTTTCTCTGACCATTCCTGCTGAAACACAAACTGGCCGTTTATTCCGTATGAAAGGAAAAGGTGTTAAGGGTGTTCGCAGTAGCATGGTGGGAGATCTATTATGTCGAGTCATTGTTGAAACTCCGGTTAAGTTAAGCAAAAAACAGAAAGAGTTGCTTCAGGAGTTTCAGGAAACTGTCGATGAATCCGGCGGAAAAAATAGCCCAAAGCAGAAAAACTGGTTTGACGGCGTTAAAAAATTCTGGGATGCAATGACCAGTTAGCAGTAACCGTAAGAAATAAAAAAGCCCGCTTAGTGCGGGCTTTTTTGTAAGAAGGATAACTTCCCGGATTTTAGACTATTGTTGATAGTCCTTTAAAGTTTGCTCTAATTTAACCATAAGCGATTCAATGTCCGATAGGGACATATTGATATGGCCAACCTTCCGGTTAGCTTTAATCGTTTTATTATACCAATGAACATGGAGCGCACTATCTATCATGTGCTTCTTTAGCGGTGCCTGGCCAAGAAGGTTTATCATGGCAGCCGGTCCAAAGCGTTCTGTACTGGCAACTTCCTGTCCACTGATGGCTCTGACGTGGTTGAGAAATTGGGAGGTTCGAGCTCCTTGCTGAGTCCAATGTCCGCTATTATGTACCCTTGGCGCAAACTCATTCACCATAAGGTCATCACCCACTACAAAGAATTCTATGGAAAGTACCCCGATATACTCAAGTCCTGTCAACATAGCTTCTGCTATCTTCTTCGCTTTGTTCTGCGTTTCAGTCTTAATGTTACGCGCTGGGACTATGCTGTAATGGAGGATGCCATTGCTATGAATATTCTCACTGATGTCATAGTGGACGATATTCCCATGTTGATCCCTTGCACAAACGATAGAGACTTCTTTTGAAAAAGAAATGGGCTGTTCAGCAATAAATTCAATATCCGATGATACTTCTTCAAGTACTTTGCTGCCTTCTTCCAAGCTATTCAAAAACCACTGGCCTTTACCGTCATAACCTTCCGAGCAGGTTTTCAAAATTACAGGCCAGCCTAATCTGGTTCCTGCTTCTGTTAGCGAGTCGATGTCGTTAACAGGGTGCCATGGTGCGACTTCAATTCCCTGACTCTGAATAAACTCTTTTTCAGATTTACGGTTCTGGCTGATGCGGATAGCTTTAATACTTGGGTAAACAGGGCAAAACTGATTAAGGCCTTCAAGCATTCCTGCGTCTACATGCTCTTTCTCAACGGTAACAACATCTGGCTTGCCCAGTAAGGTATATATTTGTTCTGCACTATGTTGTTTCACGTCTACTGTAACGATGTGACCCAAATCTAAAACTGCGGACTTGTCTTCACCTTCTTCATGTAAAAAGGTGAAGTGGTAGCCCATAGAGATACCCTCAAGTGCCATCATTCTTGCTAGTTGACCACTGCCGATAATGGCAATAGTTAGGCTACTGAAGTTGCCCTCAGGTTTCATTTTACGATCTCCTCAGTCACAGAGGCAGTCTGATTTTCACGCCATTGCTGAAGTGCCTGGCTTAACTCAGGGTCGTTTAGAGCGAGGATCTGACTCGCCATCAAACCGGCATTGAAAGCACCTGCATCGCCAATTGCCTGACAGGCAACGGCGACGCCTTTTGGCATTTGTACCATAGAAAGTAGGCTGTCCATTCCTTTCAACTGTTTACTCGCCATTGGAACTGCAATTACTGGGAGGTGAGTCATTGCTGCTGCCATACCCGCAAGATGGGCTGCACCACCGGCACCTGCGATAATGACTTTTACGCCGCGTGTGTGTGCCTGTTCGCAATGCTCATAAAGTCTTTTAGGAGTACGGTGTGCTGAGACGATTTTGGTTTCATACTCGATGCAAAGGTCATCAAGAACCTGGGTGGCATTTTTCATGCTGTTCCAGTCAGACTGAGATCCCATAATAATGCTGACAACTGGCTGGGCCATAGTAAGCTCCTAAGCGGAAAATTGGTTTATTAGGCTGTAGTATACGGAATTCCCATCAAAAAGTTGAATGAGAACGTTAAACCTAGTGATGCTGAAAGGAGCGCATTTTAGCAGATTTTGACGCTAACGTGCATCAATTAAGGATATTGTCATTAAGAATAAAATGATTGGGTTTTGCGGGGGAAACTTGGTGGGTATGGTAAAGGGAGTGAAGTGTATGTAGCACTAAGGTCAGGCATCATTATAATCTCAAGGAAAAAGTCTTGGACACAGTAAAAGTCTGCTTGTACCTTGGTTGGCCTAAGCCGAATAATTGTATGAACTTCAAAGTTATGACTGGATACTTATATCGAATTATTATCAGCCTTGTCTGTGTAACACTGGTTGCCTGTAGTGATAGCCAAAAATTAGAACCATTGGTAAGCACCGACGTGGTAGTCGCATTTGGTGACAGTCTTACTCAGGGGGTTGGGGCAGCAGATGGGAAGGCATACCCGGAAGTATTATCAGGGCTGATTAAGCTCGATGTGGTGAATGCCGGTGTTTCTGGGGAAACGACTGCAGAGGGCTTACAGAGACTGCCCTTGGTTCTTGAAACCCACAACCCAAAACTAGTCATTTTGATGGAAGGTGGGAATGATATCCTTAGAAACATGAGTCATGTCCAGGCTAAGGAGAATCTGGCGGAAATGATTCAAATGATACGATTGAGCGGAGCTCAGGTAGTGATGTTGGGAGTCCCTGAAAAAAATTTGTTCTCGGACTCAGCGGACTTTTATGATGAGTTAGCCAATGAGTATAACCTGGTCTATGATGGTGAGGTTATGTCAGATTTATTAAAATCTCGAGATATGAAGTCTGATAGCATACATTTAAATAACATAGGTTATAGAAAACTTGCGGAGCACATAAGGTCAATGTTGCAAGAGCACGGTGCTTTATAGGCAGTTAAGAAGATAAAAAGTATGAGTAAAACAAAAGTAATTATTAATGCTGCTACTGGTCGTATGGGGAAAGAGCTTCTGAAGGCAGCCATCGACGATCGAGGAGCTGAGTTGATATCGGCGATAGCAAGAGCCGGGCATCCTTTGGTTGGAACGGATATTGCTATTTTAACTGGCAGCGAACCGATAGGAGTGGTAGTTGATGACGATCTTCATAAAGCTTTATCGAAAAAAGGTGTCGTGATTGATTTTAGTCTTCCGGACTATTCAATCGAGTGCCTGAATCAGGCTGTGCCAGCTAAGAGTCCGATGGTAATTGGAACGACAGGTTATAGTCAGGAGCAATTAGACCAGATCGAGAAGGCTTCAAAATATATCCCAATTGTTCTTGCAGCAAATTACTCGGTTGGTGTAAATAGTTTAATCGGTCTGGTAAAGCAGGCGACGAGGCTACTCGGCGATAAGGCTGACGTAGAAATTTTTGAAGCGCACCATAAGCATAAAAAGGATGCGCCATCAGGGACTGCTTTAGCCTTGGGTGAAGCGGTTGCTAAAGAGAGGGGTGTTAACTTGTCAGATGTTGCCGAGTGGACAAGGTATGGCGAAGCTCCAAGACAGAAAGGCGATATAGGCTTTTCCGTAATGCGAGCAGGTGATATTGTCGGCACTCATGATGTGGTATTCGCCCTCAATGGAGAAATGGTCACAATACGCCACGAGGCTCAGTCCAGACAATGCTTTGCCAGTGGAGCTGTGACAGCTGCACATTGGGTAAAAAGTCAAAAGCCTGGTCTCTACGATATGCAGGATGTGCTTGGATTGTGAGCTTTGATTAGGAATCGAGGTCAGAGTTTGAGAGATTCGCCATAAAGCTTGTGCGAGATCTCTCAAAATACTGTAATCCACAGCTAAATATGACCGCAGATATTAGTGTTTTTAGTCTATAAAAAATAACCAACCTATTGTTTTAATGGGGTTTTGTGAGTTAATACTTTGTGGTGTTAAGCACACAATGTGCTTGCTAAACCACAGCAAAGGAGTAGATTAAAAGTTGTGCAAGGGACGCACACAAGGAAAACTAGCCGAGGGACTTGGTGAAACAAGGAAGTAGCAGGGAGCACGTTAATTAGGGCATGAGGCCACTCGAAAATGGGCGGGATTACCGCCCTTTTTCTTTTTATACCTACCGTTTTGTTTTTTCAGCAAAATATTTTTAAGAATGCGAAGCTAAAATGATGTCCGCAAAGCAACTCTTCGTGGACATGAATTTAGTGATCCCTTACAATACACGGAATTTGCCAAATTTTTGTCTATCTTGTAAAAAATGTGCGGAATCATAAGCATGAGTCCGATTTTTTTGCGCTCAAAAAACGGAGGTTTCTTTGCCAACACAAGAGTCTCAGCAGCTACTTTCAAGTCTGCAACCCGCCATTTTAGTTCTCGAAGACGGTAGTGTCTTTCATGGTTCATCAATTGGTTATGATGGTCATGCTGTCGGAGAGGTAGTTTTTAACACAGCCATGACTGGCTACCAAGAGATATTAACTGACCCTTCATACGCTAAACAACTGGTCACGCTGACCTACCCCCACATTGGTAATACTGGAGTTAATAGCGAAGACGTCGAAGCCGATCAGGTTTGGGCTGAAGGTCTTATTATTCGAGACTTACCATTGCTTCATAGTAATTGGCGTAGTGAGGAGTCACTGACTGATTACCTTAAGCGTACCAACCGTGTCGCAATTGCCGATATCGACACTCGTCGTCTTACTCGTATCTTGCGCGATAAAGGTGCGCAGAATGGCTGCATCATTGCGGGTGATATTGATGAGACTAAAGCGCTAGAACTAGCAAAAGAATTCCCTGGCTTGAAAGGCATGGACCTGGCCAAGGAAGTTTCTACCAAAGAAAAATATACGTGGAACCAAACAACCTGGGATGTCGTTGAAGGTTATGGCGAGCGCCAGGAAAATAAGTTCAAAGTTGTGGCTTATGACTATGGCGTTAAGAAGAATATTTTGAGAATGTTGGCAGATCGCGGTTGTGATTTAACCGTAGTGCCGGCTCAGACACCAGCTAAGGATGTGTTGGCGATGAATCCTGATGGTGTCTTCTTATCTAATGGCCCAGGTGATCCGGAGCCATGTGATTATGCTATTAAGGCTATTCAGGAACTGCTAGAAACTGAGATTCCAGTCTTTGGTATATGCTTGGGGCACCAGCTACTTGCTCTGGCTAGTGGTGCCAAGAGTATCAAAATGAAATTTGGTCATCATGGTGCAAACCATCCAGTGCAAATACTGGAAGACGGACACGTTATGATTACCAGTCAAAACCACGGTTTTGCAGTAGACGAGAGTACGCTGCCTGATAATTTGAAAGCAACGCATCGCTCGTTGTTTGATGATTCTCTACAAGGTATCCATCATACGGATAAACCTGCGTTCAGCTTCCAGGGACATCCTGAAGCCAGCCCGGGTCCGAATGATGCTGCACCACTATTTGATCATTTTATTGAGCTAATGGAACAAGCAAAAGCCTAGGAGAGAAAACAGAATATGCCAAAACGTAATGACATAGAAAGCATCTTAATTTTAGGCGCTGGCCCAATTATTATCGGTCAGGCTTGTGAGTTCGATTACTCAGGTGCTCAAGCGTGTAAAGCGCTAAAAGAAGAGGGTTATCGGGTTATTTTAGTTAACTCAAACCCGGCAACCATTATGACCGACCCCAACATGGCCGATGCAACCTATATCGAACCGATCGAATGGGAAGTCGTCTCTAAGATTATTGAAAAAGAAAAGCCTGACGCGATTCTTCCTACCATGGGTGGTCAGACAGCATTGAACTGTGCGCTGGATCTGGCTTCTCGAGGTGTGCTGGAAATTCACGGTGTTGAAATGATTGGCGCCAACCGCGAAGCAATTGATAAAGCGGAGGACCGAGAGTTATTTGCTAAGGCCATGGCTAAAATCGGGCTCGACCAGCCCCGTCAAGATATTGCTCGTAGTTTAGAAGATGCCTGGAGAGTGCAAAAAGAAGTTGGATTCCCATGTATTATTCGTCCATCTTTTACTATGGGCGGAACCGGTGGTGGTATTGCCTATAACAAAGAAGAATTTGAAGAGCTTTGTTATCGTGGTCTTGATTTATCGCCCACAAATGAGCTTCTAATCGATGAGTCTTTAATCGGCTGGAAAGAATATGAGATGGAAGTTGTTCGTGATAAAAACGATAACTGCATTATCATCTGTTCGATTGAAAACTTTGACCCAATGGGGGTCCACACTGGTGACTCGATTACAGTTGCACCAGCACAGACACTGACGGATAAAGAATACCAGCGCATGCGTGATGCATCACTTGCAGTATTGCGTGAGATTGGTGTTGAAACCGGTGGCTCGAACGTACAGTTCGCAATTAATCCGGACAATGGCCGTATGACCATTATTGAGATGAACCCACGTGTATCTCGCTCTTCGGCATTAGCATCTAAAGCAACGGGTTTCCCGATTGCAAAGGTTGCTGCAAAATTAGCTGTGGGTTATACCCTGGATGAGCTGCAGAATGAAATAACGGGTGGAAAAACACCAGCTTCTTTCGAGCCAAGCATCGATTACGTTGTAACAAAAATACCTCGTTTTAACTTCGAAAAGTTCCCTAATACTGACGCGACACTAACTACACAGATGAAGTCTGTTGGTGAGGTTATGGCGATTGGCCGAACTTTCCAGGAATCAATGCAAAAAGCGTTACGAGGTCTTGAAGTCGGCTCAAGCGGTTTTGAGCCAAAGCTTGAGGAAGATAACGAGGAATGGGTCGACACTTTACGTCAGAATTTACGTGTGCCGGGTACGGATCGAATCTGGTATATCGGCGATGCTTTCCGTAAGGGATGGACGATTGACGATGTATTTGATCTTACCGGCATTGATCGCTGGTTCCTGATTCAGATCGAAGAAATCATCAAGATAGAGCAAATGCTACATGGCAAATCATTGTCAGACTTGGATGAGCATCTACTGCGTCAGGTAAAGCGAAAAGGTTTCTCTGATGAACGTTTAGCAGAAATCTTTGCCTGCCGTGAGAAAGAAATTCGCAAATTACGCAAGAAGCTGGGTGTGTTGCCTGTCTTTAAACGCGTTGATACATGCGCTGCGGAATTCGCTACCAGCACAGCCTATATGTACTCGACCTATGAAGAAGAGTGTGAAGCCGATCCGTCTGATCGTGAAAAAATCATGATCCTGGGTGGCGGACCAAACCGCATTGGACAGGGTATTGAGTTTGATTATTGCTGTGTACATGCTGCTTTTGCGATGCGTGATGATGGCTATGAAACGATCATGGTTAATTGCAACCCTGAAACTGTATCAACAGACTTCGATACCTCGGATCGCTTGTACTTCGAGCCATTAACTCTGGAAGATGTGCTGGCAATTGTAGACACCGAACAACCAAAGGGCGTCATTGTGCACTATGGTGGTCAAACGCCACTGAAGCTAGCGCGTGATCTGGAAGCCGCTGGTGTACCTATTATCGGTACGTCACCGGATGCGATTGACCGTGCGGAAGATCGTGAACGATTCCAGCGTGCGATTGATCGTCTAGGTCTGTTGCAGCCACCTAACCGTACTGCACGTAACCTTGAAGAAGGAGTACGTCTGGCTGAAGAAATCGGTTATCCGCTGGTGGTTCGCCCATCTTATGTACTGGGTGGTCGCGCTATGGAGATTGTCTATAACGAGGACGAGCTTCGTCGTTACATGAATGATGCGGTTAGCGTATCGAATGAGTCGCCAGTACTGCTGGACCGGTTCCTTGACGATGCGATTGAGGTCGATGTGGATGCTATCTTTGATGGAGAGCAAATTCTGATTGGCGGTGTCATGGAGCACATTGAGCAAGCGGGTGTTCACTCAGGTGACTCGGCGTGCTCTATTCCTCCATTCAGTCTGAGCAAAGAAGTTCAGGATGAAATGCGTCATCAGATGCTGAAGATGGCGAAAGAACTTCAGGTACGTGGATTAATGAATACACAGTTCGCAATCCAGGGCGACAAAATATTCATTCTTGAGGTCAACCCACGTGCTTCACGTACGGTACCATTTGTATCTAAGGCTACGGGAACACCACTGGCAAAAGTTGCTGCCTCGGTAATGGCAGGAAAAACGTTAAAAGAGATTGGTTATACCCAAGAAGTTATCCCAACTTATTTCTCGGTTAAAGAGCCAGTCTTCCCGTTCAATAAGTTCCCAGGCTCTGACCCGATTCTAGGGCCAGAAATGAAGTCTACGGGTGAAGCGATGGGCGTTGGTAAAACGTTTGGTGATGCTTTCTATAAAGCGAAGCTCGGTGGTGCCAGCGGTCAGATCGTGCCATTAGGCGGACGAGCCATTATCAGTGTCCGCGAAGCGGATCGAGCCGGCTTGGTCGATGTTGCCAAAAAATTAGTAGATCAAGGTTTCGAACTGATGGCCACCAGTGGTACAGCACGCGCTATTCGCGAAGCCGGGATTCCGTGTCAGCGTATTAATAAAATGTTTGAAGGTCGCCCACATATTGTGGACTACATCAAGAATGGTGAGGTAGACTACATTATTAATACGACAGAAGGTAAGCAGGCGATTGCCGATTCTTACCTGATTCGTCGTAGTGCTCTTCAACACAAGGTTTCATATACTACAACCTTGGCTGGCGCTGTGGCATCTTGCGCGGCAATGAAAGAGCATACTCGTAGCACAATTAATTCTGTTCAGGAATTACATAAACAGGTAAAAGCAGTATGAGTAGAGTTCCAATGACTGCGGCTGGCGCAGAGCAGCTGCAGGAAGAATTGAATGACTTAAAAAAAGTACAGCGTCCCAAAGTGGTCGCTGCTATTGCTGAAGCTCGTGAGCATGGTGACTTGAAAGAAAATGCAGAGTACCACGCGGCTCGAGAGCAGCAGGGCTTTATTGAAGGTCGTATTCAAGAAATTGAAGCAAAACTTTCAAATGCACAAATTGTCGATATCACAAAAATTACCAATACTGGTAAAGTTATCTTTGGCGCGACAGTTGTGTTGATTAACCTGGAAGACGGTAAAGATACTGAAGTTCGTTACCAGATTGTGGGTGATGATGAAGCCGACATTAAGCAAAATAAGATCTCAATTAACTCACCGATTGCTCGAGGCCTGATTGGTAAAGAAGAAGGCGATATTGCTGATATTCAAACACCAGGCGGTAAGGTTGAATATGAAGTAGGTGAAGTACTTTATATCTAATTGCTATCTATGGTAATAAAAAAGGCTCCTTTACGGAGCCTTTTTTATAGGGGGTTAACTATTGCGGTTGAATAAAGTCATCGGCAAGGACAACTCCAAGTGGAGTTCCGCCTCCGGCATTATCTCTGGCAATAATAGTGTAAATACCACCATTGCTTAATGAGATTGCTGCCGGACCAATAGCCGGTGTATTTGAGCCGGCAGGTGTAACCACAACATCATAAGATCCTTCTGCTACTGATAAGTAACCAGTTTCAGCCTTAAAGGCGACATTAGAAAGATTTGGCTCAACAGTAGAAATATCAGTGCCGGGAGCTACCAGATATAGATCTACCGGACCTGCTGCTGGTGAACCATGGATAATACGAAGCTGCGCTTCTGTGGAAATAGAGCGTCTGTTGTTTTCTAGTACCAGGGGTTCAATGTTAGCAAGATTATCTACTGCTAAAACCGAGTATGAAACACCAGCTGCTAAATCAAGATCGGCATCAATAACGACAGGACTATTTGCACCTGTGGGCACTACCTTGGCATTGTAAAGATCAGCCGTTACAGACAGGTACCCTGTAAAATCAGGGTAGGCTAAGTCAATAACTGCAGGAGTGGCAAAGTTATCATTAATTACAACGTCAACATTGGGAGCATCTGGCGATAAGTGAAAGACACGGAGGTTGCTAGGAGTGTCAGCATCCAGAATTTCAGTTGCGCCATCAGGTCCAATAGCCAATAGACTGATAGGACTGTCACCTGTTCCGGTTGTGTTTGTAACCGCAGCAAGGTTCAGTATCGCCCCTGCGTCCAGCGAGAGAGTACCGCTATCGTAAACGACATCTTTACTGCCGGTTGGGGTTACACGGATTTGATAATCGCCACTCAAAATATCAGTAGCGCCCAGAGAGTCAGTATAAGCCAGGGTGACAGTCGGTGATATCGAAGAAATATCATCGCCCGGAGCGGTTAGATAAATATCAACGGTAGGTGCTTCTGATGCCGCATGTATTGCGTTAATAGTTAACTCTCCAGCTGGGGGCTCTATGTCAGATTGAGTTACTATAATAGGCTCGATGGATGCAGTTTGGTTTGCTGCAATGATGGTATAAATTTGATCTGAGGAGAAGCCAATATCGGTAGGGCCAATCACGGTGACTTCACCATCTGGAGTAAGACCATCGACGGAGATCGTATAGGTGTCTTCATCAAGAGTCAGACGTCCACTGCCTTGTTTGTAGGCTACGTCAGAAACTGCAACATTGCCGTTAACTGAAACATTAACATTGGGTGAGTCTTGAGAAGCATGTACTACTTGAAGCTTAAAGTTTTGTGCCCTCGGTTCGAGAGTGAACTCATTGTCATCATCATCACAAGCCGAAAGTAGCGAAAGTGAGAGAAGACCTAATACAGGTAACTTGTATTTCATGATAACCTCCTTATAAATGGAAGATATTAATTTACGGAGAACTTTGTGAACAAAACGTTGAGGTGTAGTTAGAAATTCACGCACTTTTCACGACGATGTCACAATAATTACCATATGAAAAAGATACCTATAGCTATTAGCTCGTGCCTGCTTGGTAACGAAGTCCGCTATGATGGTGGGCACAAACAATCGAAATACTGCCTAAATACATTGAGCGACTGGTTTGATTACAAACCTATTTGTCCTGAAATGGGCATAGGTATGCCTTCGCCACGCCCTCCAATTCACCTGGTCGAAAAAGGGGATAGCATTCGCGTCGTTCAAGTTGATGATCACGATGTTGATGTTACGGAAGAACTGAAAGGTTTTGCGCGCAAGCGGATCCCAGAACTGGACCGGATCAGCGGCTATATAGTGATAAGGAACTCTCCAAGTTGTGGCATGGAAAGAGTCAAGGTTTATCATGAAAACGGCAATCCGGCGGGAAAATCTACGCGTGGGGTTTATATCGGAGAGATAATGAAGCAACGCCCTGAGCTACCTGTCGAGGAAGAGGGGCGCCTACAGGATCCCAAGTTAAGAGAAAACTTTATTACTCGAGTATTTGCTTACGAAGATTTCCAAGAGAATGTTAAGGCTAATCCAACCATCGATAAGCTGGTTAAATTTCATAGTCGTTATAAATATCTGGTAATGGCTCATTGTTATGAGGATTACAAGGAACTAGGTCGACTGGTAGCAAACCAGGATGGGTTAGCTACCGCTGAAATAATTGATAAGTATGAACTAGGCCTGATGACGAGTTTAAAAAAAATCGCTAATCCAAAGTCCCATAGTAATGTTCTGTATCACATTATGGGTTATTTAAAGGACAGCCTGACCAGTGAGGCCAAGCAGGAGCTGGTTAACGTGATAGAACAGTATCGTAAAGGAATGGTGACGTTGATAGCCCCGGTTACTTTAATCAACCATTACATAAAACAGTTCGGAAATGATTATATAGCTAGTCAGGCTTATCTGGACCCCCATCCCATTGAGTTAGGATTAAGAAATTATATATGACGGTTTCAATTGTATGGTTTAGACAAGATATAAGAGTAGAAGATAATCCTGCATTACATTACGCAGCCAAAAATGGGAATGTAATCGGGCTATATATAGAAGCGGAAGAACAACGTAAGGAACATGATGAGTCCGATGCCAAAGTGGGCTTAATCTATGATTCTCTACTGAAGCTAAGAGAGCAGTTGAATAAGCTCAATATTCCACTGCATATTGTCAAAGTAGAGACCTTTAAAGATCAAATAAAAACCTTAGAGAATTGGGTAGACGAAGTTTCTGCTGAGGGCCTGTATTTTAATAATGAGTACCCCTTGAATGAAAAAAAACGAGATAACGACGTCGAATCTAGGATTACAAAAAAAGGGTGCCGGGTGGAGCGTTATGATGGCGATCTAGCAGTCGAGCCCAGCGTCATCAAAAATAAGCAGGGTGAACCCTATAAAGTATTTACACCTTATAAAAAAGCGTGGGTCGAGCAGCATAAAACAAGCCGTTTGAAACCACTGGATGCCCCACAAAAGCAACAGTATTCAATAGAAAAACAGGTAACCGATGACTTTTCCAAAAACTATCGGGATGATATTTGGCATCCTGGTCCGATTGCAGCTATGGAAAGATTGCAGAGATTTCTGGGTAAAGTTGAAGAGTATAAAGCCAACAGGGATATACCGTCGCTATCTGGAACAAGTTTATTATCACCTTACCTGGCGATCGGGGCAATATCTGTCCGTCAGTGCATCTTTGAACTGTACCAGCATTATAATCAGGATGAGGGAAAACTCTACGGTGACAAATGGCTGTCGGAGTTAGTGTGGAGAGAATTTTATCGGCAGATATTGATCGATCAACCTGAAATAACAAGGCATAAACCGTTTAATCCAGATGCAAAGGAAGTATGGGTCGATAATCAGGAGGCCTTTGAGGCGTGGAAGAAAGGCAAAACGGGTTTTCCTATTATTGATGCAGCCATGAGGCAGCTCAATCAGACCGGATGGATGCATAATCGATTAAGAATGAATGCTGCCATGTTCCTCAATAAGCTATGTCTTGTCGATTGGCGCTGGGGTGAGAAGTACTTTATGCAGCAGCTAATTGATGGGGACTTTGCATCGAATAATGGTGGATGGCAGTGGTGTTCATCGACAGGAGCTGATGGTGCTCCTTATTTCAGAATAATGAGCCCGTTGTCACAGTCAAAGCGGTTTGATCCCGAGGGAGACTTTATCCGAAAATTCGTACCGGAACTAGAGTCATTGGATAAACACTCGATACATGAGCCAAGTGACGAGCAACGAACTGAATTGGATTACCCAGCACCAGTTATCGATTATAAAGAGTCCAGGAAGAGGGCACTGGAGCTACTAAGCTAAGAGTATTAGTCAGTTAAAGACTGATTAGATTTTAATTTTTCGTGTAGTTCCTGGAACTGGCTATCCATTGATTCCTTGCCAAACCAGACTTTCAGATACTCTGAATCACAGCTGGTATCGGTCATTTCTGTGATGTACTGATTATTTAGATAAAGCTTTAACCCTTCATCCTTAATCAGGTACAGGTCGTAATAATCACCATCACTAACGTCTTTGTAGGAATTGTTGAGTTGACTATAACGGTCAAAGCAGCGCTGCTTCTCTTCCGGGCTCAGGTTTTCTTCAAGGTATTCAATCGCACCCTCGGTAAACTGCTGTCCTTCGACCTCTCGAAGGTAAGCAAATCTGAGCAGCTTGGTTTCATCGTCAAATATACCGCCCACTGAACCACAGTTTTTGTAATAGATACCGACATTGACTATGTCGAAGAAAATGCCTTTGGTTACTTTTTCTTGGGCGCACAGTTCAAAGGTTTGATTATTGTGATTAATGCTGGCGGGCAGCTCTGCGAACACAGCAGAGCTGAAGAGTAAACCAGTTACTATAAAAAGCTTATAAATCATAGACTGTCTCTAACCTTACGGACGAAATAGCCAATGTAAGGCAGGTGCTGGTAAAAGCCTTCTGCACCGTCCCAATAGTCTTGGTGAAGGATGATCTTGCCATCTTCATTAAAACGTAACTGGGTCATGCCGATCGAAACTGAGTTGATATCACGACCTTTCGCGGTAAATTTCATAACCATTTTCCAACGAAGGTAGTAATCGGTATCACTTTTACTGACATCCAGTATTTCCACAGTGGTAGTTTCTACATTTTCTGCAGTTTCTTCCATGTAAGGAATGAGCTCTTCAATATCAGTAAAAGTTTTAAAGGTGTCGTTAAAGTAAAACTCTTTGGCGTATACATCCCTAATCACTTCTTCTCTGGCATCTTTATGAAAATTTTTGAAAAGATGACCGAAATGTTCTGCTGGATCCTTGTGATCTGAGGTGGCAGGAATGGTCTTAATAACATCTAGAAAATTATTAACGCGATCGTTATACATACGCTCCTCGGTTGTTGAGCAACTGGCTAGAAACAACGAAAATATGACGACTACTGTAATATGTATTGCTTTCATATTGAACCATAATCAGTTTATGATGTTACAAATAATATAAAAGGGACTATGTCAAATATTTGTGAAGTCAGCTTTTCACAGTAAATTCACAATTCCAGTCTTAGTCTATAGGGAAGGTTCAACAAGTGTTAAAACAATTGAAACAGTGGTTTGATAACAGTGCTTTCCAGGGGATGTCTGAAGACGTCGTCGACTGGCCTCGAGTAATACCTTACATCCTTTTACACTTATCCTGTCTACTTGTGTTCGTAGTGGGAGTAAGCTGGATTGCTGTAGTCATTTGTTTGGCAAGCTACTTTATCCGAATGTTTGCTATAACAGCGTTTTACCATCGATATTTTTCCCACAAAAGCTTTAAAACCAGCAGGCTAATGCAGGCTGTATTCGGGTTTCTAGGAGCTACAGCCACGCAGCGAGGACCTCTTTGGTGGGCAGCTCATCACCGCCATCACCACAAGCATGCAGATACTGAAGAAGACGCCCACTCACCGAAGCATGGCTTTCTCAGGAGCCATACACTGTGGTTCTTAACAAAGAAAAACTTTCCTACCAGAGAAGAACGGGTAAAGGATTTACTGAAGTTTAAGGAACTGAGGTGGTTAGATCGGTTTGATGTATTGCCCCCTGTTATCTATGCAGCGTTGATTTTAGGTCTGGGCGCTATTGTTGAGAGCGTTTATCCCGAGCTGGGTGCTACTAAATGGCAAATTTTAATTTGGGGTTACTTCATTTCTACCGTTTTATTATCACATGTGACGTTTTTAATTAATTCCCTGGCGCACAGGTGGGGCTATAGGAGTTATGAAACTGAAGATGATAGTCGTAACAATCCTTTGCTGGCATTACTGACATTAGGAGAAGGGTGGCATAACAATCACCACAAATTTCCGGCGTTAGCACGACAAGGCCTCAAATGGTGGGAAATAGACATCAGTTATTACATCCTGTTAAGTATGGAGAAGCTTGGTTTGGTATGGGACTTAAAGAAAACAAATAAAAAACTCTCTCAGGAGTCATAGCATTGAAGGTTGCAGTTATAGGCGCTGGTATCTCTGGGATATCAGCCGCAGAATACTTGAGTGAACACTGTGAAGTAACCCTGTTCGATAAAGAAGACCGAGTGGGCGGCCACGCCGATACCCAGACCATTGAGATAGATGGGGATACTATCAATGTTGATACTGGTTTCATTGTATTTAACCCAGAGAATTACCCCCGTTTCTATGAACTAATCAATAAGTACAATGTGAACTATCAAGATAGCGATATGAGCTTCGCTGTCAGCAACAGACTATCAGGGCTGGAGTATAACGCTACCAGCATAAAACAACTTTTTTGTCAGAAAAAGAATCTGCTTAACCCAAAGTTCTATCGAATGATTATGGATATTACTCGGTTTTATCGCGAGGCAGGCGAGTTACTCAAGCCGGAATATCCAACACCAGAAATAAGCCTTGGTGATTATCTGGCTCAAAATCATTACGGTGATTATTTTATTCATGAACATATTATTCCTATGGCTAGTGCCCTCTGGTCTGGTGAAGCAGATTTAATCATGGAGTTTCCAGCAAAATATCTTGTTTCTTTTATGAATAATCACAAGATGATGCAGGTCAGTGAACGTCCGGTATGGAAAACCATCACCGGTGGCTCTAAGCAGTATCTAAAAGCTATTACCAAGCAGGCTGCTTTCAAAGTAAGGCTAGGAGCCGTAATAAAAACGATAAAACGTAAAGACGATACTGTAACGCTTGTCCTTGATAGCAGTGAAGAACGTTTTGATGCAGTTATTTTGGCTTGTCACAGCGATCAGGCACTCAAATTACTGGAGCAGCCGAGCACGTTGGAAGATGAAGTATTGTCGGCCATTCGCTACCAGAAAAATGAGATTTGTCTGCACTGGGATGAGAGGTGTCTACCAAAAAATAGACAAGCCTGGGCAAGCTGGAATGTGATCAAAGACGGTAAGCATACAGATAAGTGTACGGTCAGCTATTACATGAATCTATTACAGTCTTTGCCTACAGAAATACCAGTCATTGTCAGTTTGAATATGAATGAAGATATAGATCCTTCAAAGGTTTGGAAATATATTGAGTATGACCACCCCGTTTATACACAGGCGACCATTGATGCACAACGTAAAAGAAGTTTGATTCAGGGTCAAAATAACACCTATTTCTGTGGTGCTTACTGGGGATGGGGTTTCCATGAGGATGGGGCTAGAAGTGGACTGGAGGCTGCAAAGGAGCTATTGAGCAGCATTAATCATGTTACAGAATAGTTTAGTCGAAGGTTGGATTCGACATAGGCGATATCAGCCAAAGCGTCACGAATTTAATTACGGTATGCATTGGACATTACTGGATCTGGATACAGTACAGGAGCAGTTCAAAAATTCGGCATTATGGTCAGTGGAGCGCTTTAATCTAGTGTCTTACCGAGCCGGAGATTTTCATTACGGACTATCAAAAGAAGCTGCCCCCGCGGTAAAAGAACCAATAGCCAATAAGCTGGCCGTTTATAACAGCATCAAAAAGAAAACTGGAAAAACTTTTTCAGGCAAAGTGTACATGCTGTCCCACCTGAGAAGTTATGGCTATAACTTCAATTCAGCGTGCTTTTATTTTTGTTATGAAGAGGAAACACTGAAGTTTATTATTTGCGAAATAACCAATACCCCTTGGGGAGAGCGTCATAGCTATGTCTTAGATTGTGAAAAGAGTAAGCGTGGACACGTAAGGGATCTTTATCAATTTGAATTTGATAAGCAATTCCATGTGTCACCGTATATCAGTATGGATATGCTTTACCGTTGGACTTTTAAAATTAATAAAAGTGGGCTAAGAGTTCATATGGTGGTTCTTAATCAGGCAAAAGCAAAATACTTTGACGCCACCTTCACAGGAAAGTTTGTATCTTTAAACAAGAAAACTATGAACAAATTGGCAACTCGATATGCGCTACAGCCTTTAAAAATGAGCTTAGCGATTTATTGGCAAGCAATGAAATTATGGCTGAAACGAGTGAAGTTTTACGATCATCCGAAACATAATGAGCAATAGGAGTAAGCGATGCCTGAAGCATCTCGCGCAAAGAAAATGACATCAGTGGCTGGTAAGACTGGCAAGCCAGAGCTGACCGGCATGCTTAAAACCATTCGAAAGCAGGTTAAAAGCCATTTAAATAACATTGAAGATGGCTTCCTGACAATAACCGATCCGCTTGAGACTTACGCTTGTGGAGCACAGCAGGCTGATTTATCAGTTAATATTTCTATCCGAGACATGGATTTCTACCGTGCGGTAGCGCTAGAAGGTAGCAATGGTGCTGCTCAGGCCTACATTGATGGAAAATGGACGGTCGATGATCTAACTTCCCTGGTACGAATACTGGTTCGCAACATCGAGGTACTAGATGATATGGAAGGCGGACTGGCCTGGCTGAAAAACAGCATTCTGAAAATTTGGCATTACTTCAACAAGAACAGTAAAGAGGGCAGTAAAAATAATATTGCTGCGCATTATGACCTGGGTAATGACTTTTTTAAGTTATTTCTGGATAGCCATATGATGTACTCCTCAGCTATCTTCTCTGACAATACTGCTAGCCTGGAAGAAGCTTCAGATCTGAAGCTTAAAACCATATGTGAAAAATTAGCATTGAAGCCAGAAGACCACCTGATTGAAATAGGGACCGGCTGGGGCGGCATGGCTATTTACGCTGCCAAAAATTATGGCTGTAGCGTGACCACTACAACGATTTCTGAAGAGCAGTTTCAATATGCTAAGGCTCGTGTCGAGGAAGAAGGACTAACTGATAAGGTCACTGTTATTAAACAAGATTACCGTGATTTAAAAGGTCATTACGATAAGCTGGTATCGATTGAAATGATTGAGGCGGTTGGTCATCAATATTTAGATACTTATACCCAGCAATGCAGCAGGCTGTTAAAACCTGATGGAATAGCATTAATTCAGGCTATTACTATTCAGGATGAGCGTTATGAACAAGCATTGAAATCAGTCGACTTTATCAAACGATACATTTTTCCTGGTAGTTTTATTCCATGCGTATCAGCGGTGGTATCAAGTGCAGCAAAAAATACTGACTTGCGTTTAATCAATTTGGAAGATTTTGGCGAAAGTTATGCTAAAACTTTAAATCATTGGCGAGAGCGATTCTTACATTCTCTAGATTCAGTTCGAGAGCAGGGTTTTAGTGAAGAGTTTATTCGTATGTGGGATTTTTACCTTTGCTATTGTGAGGGTGGCTTTATCGAAAAATCGATCAGTGACACTCATATGTTATTCGCCAAGAGTAAGAACATGAGGCAGCAATGGCTCGCATTAAACTAACTAACAATCTGGTTAACTTTGTACTGTTTCAGGCAGTTTGGGTGGGCTTTGTTGTTGGTGGATCCCATGACATGATTTGGTGGGGAGTTATTGTGCTGACGGGCATGCTGTTGTGGCAGCTATGGCCGTCGAGACGAGCTGACAACGATATTAAACTTATTCTTACCAGCATGGCCGCAGGCACTGTTACAGGTACTATCTGGTCCGTGACCGGCCTGATTGATTTTAAGAGTCACTGGCCAATAGACTATTTATCTCCTTGGTGGATTATTGCACTGTGGGCTTCTTTTGGAGCCGCATTAAATCATTCTCTTTCCTGGCTACAGAAAACACCTTGGCTAGCAGCTATTTTTGGAGCTATAGGTGGGCCAACTTCATATGCAGCAGCGAATCGGTTGGGAGCTATAGAAATTAACAATTTTTGGTTCACACTAGGTTTGATGTCGGTAGTCTGGTTTGTGGCTGTTTTTATTTTGATGAAAGTTGCTTTAGCGGACCCCTCCACAAAAAGCAGGGGGCTGGCCGATGTCTGGTAGTGAGTTACTATGGCTGATGCTTGGCATCAATATTGTCGCACAGCTCTTAGCATGGATGTGGCAGGTAAAAACAAGGCATGCTGATATTGCCGATATAGTATGGTCAGGGATGTTGGCTTTTAACGGTATAGTCTTTTTTATACTGAGTGATGCCAATGCTATCCACCGATATGCCTTGTTAGTGATTCCCGTTGCCTGGTATCTGAGACTCTTCTTTCACTTAGTGTCCCGTTATGACTTGCAGCATGAGGACGGACGCTATCAGCATTTAAGAAGCCACTGGAATGAAAATACACAGGTAAAATTTCTGGGTTTCTTTATTGGACAGGGATTACTGATTAGCTTGTTCAGTATTCCGGCATGGGCGCTATCTTATGAGAATGCACCTTTTGATACTTTTGATGTTATTGGGATAGCCCTGGTGGCTATTTCATATCTTGGGGTGTGGCTATCAGATAAACAACTAGCGGAGTTTAAAAAAAATAAAGCGGAAAGTGAGACAGTTTGTCGCAAGGGTCTATGGCGATATTCGCGACACCCAAATTACTTTTTTGAATGGCTGCATTGGTTTGCATATCCATTGTTTGCCTTGAATAGTGACTGGGTATGGTTACTTTGGATTTACCCGTTCTTAATGCTGTGGTTTTTAATCAAGCTCACAGGTATTCCATTTAATGAACAACAAAATTTACGCAGCAAAGGTGAAGACTATCGTCAATACCAAAAAGAGACGAGTATGTTTTTTCCAATGCCAGTTAAGAACTCTGATAAGGAGTAAGAAGTGATAAAAACGTTAATAAAAATGATGGAATCAGGGAAGCTTCCGGATTCAATAATAAGAGCGGGAATCAGAAAGCTGTGCGAACAGCGGTTAGATGAAGAGCATGTTAACGATATTGAAAAACAAAGTGAGCAATATCAAAGATTCTTAACTGAGTTACGGAAAAGCCAACTGGCGATCAAAACGGATAAAGCCAATGAGCAACATTATGAGGTGCCCGCTGAGTTTTATCTGAAAGCTCTTGGTAAGCACCTGAAATACAGTGGTTGCTTATGGACGGAACAGACAAAAAATCTGGATGAAGCCGAAGCTGAAATGCTGGAGCTTTACACTCAGCGCGGAGAGTTTGAAGACGGTCAGGAGATTTTAGAACTTGGATGTGGATGGGGTTCTCTGACATTATATTTGGCCGCAAAGTATCCGGAAAGTAAAATCACGACGCTCTCGAACTCTAACTCCCAGAGAGAGTACATTGAGGCTACTGCGAAAGAACGAGGTTTAAATAACATTACCGTTATTACTGTCGATATCAATGATTTTGACACAGAAGAGCGGTTTGATCGGATTGTTTCGATAGAAATGTTCGAACACATCAGAAACTATCAGCACCTCTTTGATAATGTATCAAAATGGCTGAAAGACTCTGGGAAGGTGTTTATACATATATTCTGTCATCGTTATTTAATGTACCCGTTCGAAGAGGAAGGGGACGATAACTGGATGGGTAAGTACTTTTTCAGTGGGGGCCAAATGCCGGCTGCTGATACGTTTTTGAATTTTCAGCAAAGCTTGTGTCTTGATGAACGGTGGCTTTTGAGTGGTCAGCACTACGAAAAAACCTCAAATGCATGGCTTGAAAATATGGATAAACACACCGCTGAGATAATCACGTTATTTAAAACAGTGTACGGTGAAAGTGAGGCAAAAATTTGGTTGCAGAGATGGCGTATTTTCTTTATGGCGTGCGCTGAGTTATTTGGTTATCGTAATGGTAATGAGTGGTTGATCGCACATTATCGATTTGTAAAAAAATAGTAGGCCATTATGGGAAAAAAGCAACGAGGTATACATCATAAACTGATTAGAGCTATGGCGATTCAGCTGGTTCTGATTAGCGGAGTTACTTTGTTGAGTGTATATGGAGCAGGTAAGGTTGTTGAAAAGGTGCTGATAAAAGAAGCGCTGGACGGTGAAGCTGAGTTTTACTGGAGTCACTACAAGGAAAATCCAGATTTTAATTTGCCCAGCACACTGAATTTAACAGGATATATGGAGAGTGCTGACAACCCTGACTCAGTCCCAGAAGATATCGCCCGGTTACCGATAGGGTATCAGCGGCTTGAAACCAGAGAAAAGAGACCGCTGGTTCATGTATCCGAAAAATATGGCAAAAGATTATATCTTGTATTTGAAGAAGGGCAGGTTGCTAGATTAGCCCTCTTTTTTGGTATAACACCGTTGGCTTTAGTTTTAATGATCATTTATTTGCCAGCATGGATAAGCTACCTGATGGCAAAAAGAGCTGTGTCTCCAGTAATTAAGTTATCGCGTAAAATGGAAACGGTCGATGGTGATCATGGTTTTGAAATAGACTTTTCTGATATTGAAGAAAACGCGGACGCAGAAGTAAAAGTATTGTTGGACGCATTCAGGCAATATGCTCATAAAGTCTCAGAGTACATTGAAAGAGAGAAAAACTTTACTCGCTACGCCAGTCATGAACTGAGAACACCTCTTGCCGTCTTAAAGGGATCTTTAGCTGTATTAGACCGTCAATCATTAGAGTCCAGGCAGCAGGCTGTGGTAGATAGAATGCGGCCTATGATTAAAGAAATGGAAGATTTGCTGGAAGCACTGTTGCTACTTTCACGGGAGCAGAAGCCTGAGGTATCAAAGGAACCCATTGTTTTGAATGAATTGGTTAGCCAGCAGGTAAGACAAATTCAAAAACTCAATGCACACAAACAGATTACGGTATTGACTGACTATAAGAATAGTATTGAGCGAGTATTACCCGAACGTTTATTCTGTATTTGCATTAATAATATTATCAGTAATGCCTTTAACTATACTGAAAACGGTACTATTAAAATTACCATAGAGGACAGTTCTATCATCATCGAAGACACTGGCTGTGGCATACCTTCCACAGCACTGAAGCGGATCTATGAGCCTTTTTATAGAGTCAATCGCGACAGCAGTAAAGTGAAGGGTTTCGGTCTGGGGCTTTCGATTGTCTACCGAATTTGTGAGCAGATGGACTGGAAGCTGACAATCGAAAGTGTGCCGGAGGAAGGTACTAAGGTTAGTTTGGTGCTTTAGCTTTGTTCCTCGGGCGCTACTATTTTGATTCCTATACTGGGCACAGTTTCTAGTAAAGAGCAGTCAAAAGGTTTATCAATGACTTTCCTTAGATTATAAAGGTGGCTACGTAAAACGTCGCTGTTCGGAACGATATCACCCCACAATTCCCGCTCAAGCTCTTCTCGAGTAACCAGCTCAGGAGAGCGACGCATAAGCATCTTGAGAATTTGTAACCCTGTAGGCGACAGCTTTAGCTTCTGACCAGCCCGGGTAACCTGCATGGTTTTAGGGTTTAGTTCTAAATCGTGTATTTTGAGAGGCTTACTGCTGAACTCACCTTTATGGCGCTTTATAATCGACTGCAGCCGGGCGTTAAGCTCTTCGAAGTCAAAGGGCTTAACCAGATAGTCATCGGCCCCGGTGTCAAAACCTTCCAGCTTATCTTTCAATTGATCTCTAGCAGTCAGCATGAGAATTGGGATATCAGACTCTTCTTCTTCTCTTATTTTGCGGCATATTTCATAGCCATTCAGACCCGGTAGCATGATGTCCAGAATCAAGGCATCGTAATCGTTCGATTTGGCCAGGTTCAGTCCAGAGGGACCATCGCTGGCATAATCAACAATATAACCGCACAGTTCTAAAAACTCGCCTGTGGTTGCTGCCAGCTCGGCATGATCTTCTACCAGGAGTATGCTGTATGCCACAAAAAGACCTTATTCGTTATTTGGGTAGAACGATTTTTACATCATCTGAGCGACGGTACAAGGCTAAAATGTGCCCAATGACCTGCACTTGATGTGCATTACATTGCTTGCAGATGGCTTCAATCATTGCCTTTTTATCATCACGCTCTTCGGTACGGATGCGTACTTTGATGAGTTCGTGGTGATTTAAGGCGTTATTGATCTCTTCGATAACGTTTTCCGTTAAGCCTTTATCACCAACCATAACAACGGGTTTTAACTTGTGTGCTTTACTGCGTAAGAATTTAATCTGTGATTTGCTAAGTTGAGACATTTAATTAACTTAATAGTGAGAATTGAAGTTATTTTAACGTAAAAAAGGTACAATAGAGACCTTATTTTATTGAATACAAGTAAATTTCTAGGTTATGTCTCGCAGTAAAAGCAGCCAGCGTTGGATGAAGGAGCATTTTGACGATCCCTACGTTAAGCGATCGCAGAAAGAGGGATATCGTTCTCGTGCGGTGTATAAGCTGGAAGAGCTGGATAAGAAGTATAAATTGATAAAGCCAGGGTGTACTATTGTGGACTTGGGGGCTGCTCCGGGGGGCTGGTCACAGTATGCCGCCTATAAGGTCGGTGATAAAGGGAAAATATTCGCTTTGGACATACTCCAAATGGATCCGCTGCCTGATGTTGACTTTATTAAGGGTGATTTTCGAGAAGAAGCAGTATTAAATCAGCTTATGAGTGCAATCGGTGAGCAGAAAGCAACCCTTGTTTTATCGGATATGGCCCCCAATATGAGTGGGATGGATGCCATTGATCAGCCAAAGGCCATGTACCTGGCTGAATTGGCACTGGAGCTGGCGAGAGATGTTTTAAGTCAGGGTGGAAGTTATGTGGTCAAGGTTTTTCAGGGAGAGGGCTTTGACGAATATATTCGAGAGTGCAGGGCAAGTTTCAGTAAAGTGATGATTAGAAAGCCAGATGCATCACGTGATAGATCTCGTGAAGTTTACGTTATAGGCCAGGGTTTTAAAGGCTTTTAGACTGGCTAAAATAATTATGATAGATGATGTTACGTTTTGTTAAGATATTGGGCTTATCAATTTCTTTAAGCGTGGCATAATGTTGAGTCAGAATTTAAAGACAGCACGCTGTCAAAGTTGAGGTTCTAATTTTGAGCGATTTAGTGAAAAATATTCTATTTTGGGTAATAGCGGCAGTAATTTTATTTGTCGTGATTGACGCTATTCAGGAAAAACAGCTCGATGATAGTAAAATTGCTTTTTCTGAGTTTGTAGAAAAGATTGAAGCACAAGAAGTTGAGGATGTTGTCATTGACCCTAACAGTGCCGTGGTGTCAGGCAGAGACTCGGGCTCAAATAGCCAGGTTAGAGCTGAAATACCTGCGGGTGGCTCTGAGAAGCTCAACGAAATTTTATTAGATAATAAAGTAAAGTATTCAGGTAAAAAACGCGAGAGCGGCGGTTTTGGAACATTCCTACTGAGTTTCGGCCCCATCCTTCTGCTAATAGCCGTGTGGATCTATTTCATGAGACAGATGCAGGGCGGCGGTAAAGGTGGCGGAGCCTTGTCATTTGGTAAAAGTAAGGCTCGTATGCTGAGTGAAGACCAGGTAAAAACCACTTTTGCCGACGTTGCCGGTGTTGAGGAAGCAAAAGAAGAAGTTGGAGAGCTAGTAGACTTCTTGCGTGATCCTCGTAAATTTCAGCGACTGGGCGGGAAAATTCCTCGCGGTGTTCTAATGGTTGGTCCTCCCGGTACTGGTAAGACATTATTGGCAAGAGCAATCGCAGGCGAGGCGAAAGTTCCTTTCTTCACCATCTCAGGCTCTGATTTTGTAGAAATGTTTGTTGGTGTTGGTGCGTCACGTGTGCGGGATATGTTCGAGCAGGCCAAGAAGCATGCGCCTTGCATTATCTTTATTGATGAGATTGATGCGGTAGGTCGCCATCGTGGTGCGGGCCTTGGTGGTGGTCATGATGAGCGCGAGCAAACATTGAACCAATTATTGGTAGAAATGGATGGTTTCGAGGGTGGTGAAGGCGTCATCGTCATTGCTGCAACCAACCGACCAGATGTTCTTGACCCTGCACTTTTACGCCCTGGACGTTTTGACCGACAGGTTATTGTTGGCCTTCCAGACATTAAGGGCCGAGAGCAAATTATCAAAGTGCACATGCGTAAAATACCGATTGACGACGATGTTGAGCCAAGCTTGATTGCGCGTGGTACACCGGGTTTCTCAGGCGCGGATTTAGCCAACCTTGTTAACGAGGCTGCACTATTTGCAGCGCGAGATAACAAGCGCACAGTGGGTATGGAGCAGTTCGAGAAAGCCAAGGATAAAATATTGATGGGAGCGGAACGTCGCTCGATGGTCATGACGGAAGAAGAGAAGCGTAACACTGCCTATCATGAGGCTGGTCACGCAATCGTAGGTATTCGAGTTCCAAGCCACGACCCTGTCTATAAGGTTAGTATCATACCGAGAGGGCGCGCTCTTGGTGTTACCATGTACTTACCGGAGCAAGACAAGTATTCACTTTCAAAAGAAGCTTTAGAAAGCCAGCTTTCATCGCTTTTTGGTGGTCGAATTGCAGAGGAGTTATTGAATGGACCCGATAAGGTAACAACAGGTGCTTCAAACGATATCGAAAGAGCAACGGATATCGCCCGCAATATGGTTACGAAGTGGGGTCTTTCAGAAAAATTAGGGCCTTTATCTTATGCTGAAGATGAAGATGAAGTTTTCTTGGGTCGTTCAGTAACTCAGCACAAGAATATTTCTGATGATACAGCTCGTCTGATCGATGCAGAGATTAGAGAAATTATCGACCGTAATTACGAGCGGGCTAAGAAAATATTGAATGATGATATTGATAAGCTGCATGCTATGGCGGAAGCATTAATGAAGTACGAGACTATTGATGCACAGCAGATTGATGACATCATGAAGGGTGAGGATCCTCGACCACCAGCTGACTGGTCTGATAAAAATGTTAAAGCGAGCAAAGAAGGGAACAATACCTTAGAGCAGGAAGAGCCTGAGAGTGACACTCCCGAGAAAACAGAGGATTAAATCAAAATAAGGGCCCCTCGAGGCCCTTTTTTCATGGAGCCTTAACTTTTCAATGAAGACATTAGAATTATTATTGTCACAAAACCGTCCTCTAGTTATGGGGATTCTTAATACAACACCCGATTCCTTTTCTGACGGTGGCAAATTTCTAAAGCAAGGTGACGCCATAAAGCAGATTGAAAGGATGCTAAAATGTGGCGCTGACATCATTGACATTGGAGGGGAGTCAACCCGCCCTGGCGCGGCTGAAGTCCCGGAGCAGGAGGAGATTGAGCGGGTAATGCCGTTGGTTGAAGCTGCAAATAAAATGGGGGCAGTGGTCTCTGTAGACACTAGTAAAGCAAGTGTTATGAAAGAAGCCTTAGCTCAGGGTGTTGAGCTAATAAATGACGTCCGAGCGCTACAGGAAGAAGGAGCGATAGAGGTAGTTGCAAACAGCCGTGCCCATGTATGCCTGATGCATATGCAGGGAAGTCCAAGGACGATGCAACAAAATCCGACTTATGAAGATGTTACAAACGAAGTTAAGGATATGTTAAGGCAACGAATTGCAGTATGTACTAAACACGGAATAGAGGCGAAAAGAATCATCATTGATCCGGGTTTTGGCTTCGGCAAAACGTTACAGCATAATTGCCAATTAATGCACTTACTGGATGAGTTAAAGGAACTTGAGTGTCCGATTCTTGTAGGGGTATCAAGAAAGAGGATGATAGGCGACATTCTTGATAGAGAAGTAGATGATAGAATCATTGGAAGCGTAGTAGCTGCGGCTTATGCGGCACAAAAAGGTGCAAAGATTTTACGAGTACATGATGTTGACGAAACGGTACAAGCAATCAAAATTGTTCAAGCATTCGAAAAACAATAATAGGAAAGGTAATGAGTGAAAGAAAATATTTTGGAACAGATGGAATACGTGGAACGGTTGGAGAGTTTCCAATTACCCCTGAATTTGTATTAAAGCTTGGCTGGGCTTTAGGACAAGTTTTAGGTAATAGTGGAAAAGTTGTTATTGGTAAAGATACTCGTATCTCTGGATATATGTTTGAGTCGGTTCTTGAAGCAGGTTTAACTGCGGCAGGGGTCGACAGCTTATTAGTAGGGCCAATGCCAACACCAGCAGTTGCCTACTTAACTCGTACATTAAGAGCTGATGCAGGTATCGTCATCAGCGCTTCTCATAATCCTTATCATGATAACGGTATTAAGTTTTTCTCTGCTGATGGTACTAAGTTCCCAGACGAAGTTGAACTGAAAATTGAAACCCTGCTTGATGAAGAGATGCAGACCCTGGACAGTAAAAACTTAGGGAAGGCTTTTCGAATCAATGATGCCCCCGCTCGATACATTGAATTTTGTAAAGCCAGTTTTCCCAATGATTTGTCATTAAAAGGACAGAAAGTAGTGGTAGATTGTGCACATGGAGCCACTTATCACATCGCACCATTTGTATTTAGAGAGTTAGGTGCTGATGTAATTGAGATTGGTAATAAGCCGGATGGTTTAAATATTAATCTTAATTGTGGGGCTACAGCAACAGGGAAACTTGCAGAGAAGGTTATAGCAGAGAAAGCCGATCTAGGCATTGCTTTCGATGGAGACGGCGACCGCGTCATGATGGTAGATAGTCAGGGACGTCTGGTCAATGGCGACCAGCTCATCTGGTTACTGGCAAAGTATTTGCAAAACAATGATGAGCTTAAAGGCGGTGTTGCAGGAACGCTGATGACAAATATGGCAGTTCAAGTAGATCTTGAGAAAATGAAAGTGCCATTCATTAGAACAAACGTTGGTGATCGCTACGTGATGCAGGCTTTAAAGAAGCATGATTGGAAATTAGGAGGCGAATCGTCTGGGCATGTAATATGTCTTGATTATAACTCCACCGGAGATGGGATTATAGCTGCATTACAGGTATTAAAAGCAATCGATGGAATGGGTTTCAGCCTAGAGCAGTTTGTGGATGAGCATCCATTGTTCCCTCAGACACTGATTAATGTCAGGGTAGAAAATGCTGAAAAAATTCTATCTAGCGACAAGCTTAAAAAGGTAATTGCTGAAGTCGAAAGTGACTTGTCAGATTCCGGGAGAGTTTTAATTCGGAAGTCTGGGACGGAACCATTAATACGTGTAATGGTTGAAGCTGAGGACGAAAGTAAGGCAAAAAATTTCGCAGAAAAGATTGCGAACGTTGTAAAAGCATAGGTATAGAAAATTGTAAAATTATACAAACTTGAGTATATTTTCATTGTAACTCATTGTTTCATGTATAATATCATCACTCTTGAAACAAATAGGAAAAGGAAAAGAGGGTAACACTATGAAGAAAAAGCTAATAGTAGCAGCATGCATGTTGGCACTAGGTTCAACGGCATTTGCAGAAGAAGGTGACGTGAAGGACCGCCATGGATTTTATGGTTATATAGGTCTGCATGATCTAGATTTGGATGTTCATAGAGATACGAGTGAAAGGATCGGTGGAGATTTTGGTCTAGGTTGGGCTTTTAATAAGAACTGGCAGATCGAAGGTTTGTACCAATATACTGATGACATGTACAACAATACTCTGGGCAGCCGCACAGATGTATTAACTTACAGCTTAGATGTTCTTTACAACGATACGGGCTGGATTGGTAGTGCAGAAACTCATCCCTTCCTGAAAGTAGGTTATGGACAACATGATGATAAGTACGGTGTTTATCACCCAGACTTTGAAGATGAGTTCTACAAAGTTGGTTTAGGTATGCAGCATTTTGCTAATGACAACGTATTCATGCGAGTTGGTTTCGACTTTATGGATTCAGGCGAGCGTGGCGATGATCATTATGCTTATTTCAATATTGGTTACTTTTTTGGTGAAACTGTTAGAGCAGCTGCTGCACCAAAGGTAGAAGAAACCCCAATGGTTGAAGCCAAAGATTCTGACGGCGATGGTGTATTGGATGCAGATGATCGCTGCCCGGGCACCCCTGCAGGAGCTGCAGTTGATGCATATGGGTGCGCTCTAGACAGCGATGGCGATGGAGTAGCAGATTACAAAGATGCATGTCCTAATACTGAAGCTGGCGCACAAGTCGACGAAAAAGGTTGCAAGATTCAGCCAAAAGAAGAAGTTGTTGTCGATATGCGTTTGAACTTCGATACAAATAAATACGCAATCAAGCCAGAGATGGTTTCTGAAATAGCTAAAGTAGCAGAGTTCCTACGTCAATATCCTGACGTGAATGCAGAAATACAGGGACACACGGATAGCGTTGGTTCTAATCAATATAACCAGGGTCTTTCTGAGCGTCGAGCAAACTCTGTTAAAGATTATTTAATCGATAACTTTGGTATTGAAGCGACTCGCTTAACAGCCGTAGGATACGGTGAAGAGCGCCCGATCGGTGATAACTCGACAGAAGAAGGTCGTGCTTTGAACCGTCGCGTTGAAGCCAGTGCTCAAGCAATGAAGTAATTATTGGTTGATATCGAAATGAACAAAGCCCGGCGTATGCCGGGCTTTGTTTTTTTAGGCAAATAAGCTACTATCAAAGTGAGCAATAATAAAATTACTTAAAAGGAGTTGCCAATGCTTAAATCGGTTACAGTCCGTGATTACATGACTTCGGCAATGATTACTTTAAAGCCAGAAACAGACGTTGTTGAAGCAGCGCAAACTATGATGGAGTACAGATTAACCGGTGCTCCTGTTCTCGATAATCACAATCGCTTAGTTGGTTTTTTATCAGAAAAAGATTGTTTACACACAGTACTGAGTGCTATATATCACGGTGATCTTGGCGACCGAGTAATGGATCGTATGAGTAAAAGCGTTAAAACTGTTCACCCTGATGACAGTATTGCTGATGTCGCAGAGCGCTACTTACAAGATAATTGTAGAATGTATCCTGTAGTAGAAAAAAGTCAGCTTGTGGGAATGATCTCCCGTCAGAGTATTCTAAAAGCTTTTCAGCACTTTTCTTAATTGTTACAAGAAGGTGGAAGAGGTTTGGTTACTCTTCCACTACAGTTACATCAAGTCTGTGCTCGTTATTTCTTAGGCGGGCCCTTTTCTTGGCACAAGGCTTCTCACAGTCACAGGCCTTCTCAATTCCTAACGCGTCAAGGCCACCACAGCTGCCACTGATGCGTTTTTGCTGAAAGATATATCCTATAGCCATAATTACGATTACGGCAACAAACAGGATGAATGCGAGTATGAATGTACTACTTGTCATATTGAAAAGGATTAAGGACTAATTGAAAGATATTTTATCACAGCTTCAGGGATTATTTATAGGGTAAAAAGTGGACAATTTATTGTCAGGTTAGAAAGATAGGGAGCTTAAAACGACTACAGTTTTGCGCCATGAGCTTATCCACTTTTATCCATTTTCTTTAAACTAATTTAACGCACCGTTTATGATAAATGGTGTAAACCATTCCGTCTCATCAGTCTGGAGTTCGTCACCCAAGTGATTGATAAGGAAAATTGGCAGACGATGCTTATTAGCAAAAGCTATAGCCTTTTCTTTTCCCATAACCGTTAGAGCAGTGGCATAGGCATCGGCATACATATTGCTTTCATGGATAACGGAAACAGAGGTTAGGTTATGAGTAACAGGGTGACCGGTTTTGGGATCGATAGTGTGTGAAAAGCGTAAGCCATCGACTTCAAAATAGTTACGGTAGTCACCAGAAGTAGCTATCGAAGTATCAGCAAGACCAATAATCAGCATTTGCTGTTGTTTCAGGTCAACTGGCTTCTCAATAGCAATTCGCCACACAGCGCCTGCAGGATTCACTCCCTTGGCTACCGTTTCACCACCTATTTCAACCAGGTAATTATAAACACCATATTGCTCTACTATAGTTGCAACCTGGTCAACACCATAACCTTTGGCAATGGCAGATAAATTGATAGTAATAGCTGGAGTCTGTTTACTTATACACTGACTGTTATGATTGTAGTCGAGTTTATCGGTACCTACCTGCTGTAACAGTTGCTGGATTTCACTGTCCGATGGAACTTTTATGTCATATTCCTCTACATTAAATCCCCAGCGGGATATCAGTGGTCCAAGAGTAATATCGAATGCACCGTTGGTTTCAAGATAAATCTGTTTGGCAGCAACTAGAACTTCCCACGTCCTATCAGAAAACTTAAAACAGGAGCTGTCCTTAAGTTGATTAAAGGTATTGATTTCACTATCAGGGATATAGGTAGACATCAGCTGGTTTATATCCTTCAATTCCTGCTCAATATCTTGGTACAGACTCTTGGTGTTAACGCCTTCTGACTGCACTATAACGCTATAAGTGGTCCCCATCGTACTGCCGGTAATTTTGGTATATTCAGGCTCTTCCGCGCAGGAGATGAGGAGCAGTAAAAGGAAGGATAATATCGATAAACGCATAGGTATAACCTTGATAGTTAACGAATATAAAAAAGGCGGCTCAAGGCCGCCTATTTTAGAAGAGTTGCTGGTGATTAGCCACCAAAGTCATCTAGCAAGATGTTTTCAGGCTCAACACCTAGATCTTCCAGCATTTTAATACAAGCTGCGTTCATCATTGGAGGTCCGCACATGTAGAACTCGCAATCTTCAGGAGCTGGATGATCTTTCAGATAGTTGTCATACAGGACATTATGGATAAAGCCCGTGTAACCTTCCCAGTTGTCTTCAGGAAGTGGATCTGAAAGGGCAACGTGCCATTCGAAGTTTTCGTTTTCTGCCGCAAGCATGTCGAAATCTTCTTCATAGAACATTTCGCGCTTACTACGGGCACCATACCAGAATGTTATCTTACGATCAGTCTTGATACGGCGAAGCTGATCGAAGATATGCGAACGCATTGGAGCCATACCTGCACCACCGCCGATAAACACCATCTCTGCGTCGGTATCCTTCGCGAAAAACTCACCGTATGGACCAGAAATAGTTACTTTATCACCTTCTTTAAGGTTCCAGATATAAGAGGACATTTTACCTGCTGGCAAAGACATATCGCGAGGCGGAGGCGTTGCGATACGTACGTTAAGCATAATAATGCCTTCCTCTTCTGGGTAGTTGGCCATTGAGTAGGCACGAATCACTTCTTCTTTTGACTCAGCCTCAACGTCAAATAGGTTGAACTGTTCCCAATCCGAGCGATACTCTTCAGGAATATCGAACTCGCTATACTTAAGTTTATATGGTGGGCACTCAATCTGAATATAACCACCAGCTTTAAATGGAACACTCTCACCATCAGGAATACGAAGTACAAGCTCTTTAATGAAAGTAGCTTTGTTATCATTAGAGATAACCTCGCACTCCCATTTCTTAGTGCCAAATACTTCTTCTGGCACTTCGATCTTCAAATCCTGTTTAACTGCCACCTGGCACGATAAGCGATAACCCTCGGCTGCTTCACGCTTGGTAATATGGCCTTCCTCAGTTGGAAGGATTGAGCCACCACCCTCAGTAACTTTACAGATACACTGACCGCAAGTACCACCGCCACCACAAGCAGAGGATACAAAGATACCGTTATTAGCTAAAGCACCGAGCAATTTACCACCAGCTTCTGTAGTGATCGACTTTTCAGGATCCTCGTTGATTTCGATTGTAACGTCACCAGTAGCTACCAATTGCTTACGGGCGAACAAAATCACCATCACCAATGCAAGGATAACTACGGTAAATAAGGCAACGCCTAGAATAATTTCACTCATTAGTTGTTTCCTTATAAATTACAATTTAATACCAGAGAACGACATGAAGCCGATTGCCATTAAGCCAACCGTAATAAAGGTTATGCCAAGGCCTCGAAGACCATCTGGTACGTCTGAATACTTCATTTTCTCACGAATACCGGCTAGCGCGGCGATCGCTAAGGCCCAACCGAAGCCAGAGCCCAAACCAAAGACAACCGACTCAGGGAAGTTATAATCTCGCTCGACCATGAATAGTGAGCCACCCATGATGGCACAGTTCACGGTAATCAAGGGTAGGAAAATACCCAGTGATTGATAAAGCGCGGGGAAAAACTTATCCAAAGTCATTTCCAGTATCTGAACCAAGGCAGCGATAACACCGATATAAACGATTAAACCAAGGAAACTTAAGTCTGCTTCGGGGAAGCCCGCCCAAGCCAAGGCACCATCAGCAAGTAAGTAATGAACCAGTAGGTTGTTCACTGGAACTGTGATGGTTTGTACGATAATAACCGCAATACCAAGACCAATCGATGTCTGAACTTTCTTCGACACTGCCAAGAAAGTACACATTCCCAGAAGGAATGCTAACGCCATATTTTCTACGAAAACAGAGCGGATAAATAATGATAGATAATGTTCCATTATTCGCTATCCTCCACTTGGTCTTTTTTCCAGGTGCGAAGCGCCCAGATTAATAAGCCAATAATAAAGAATGAACTCGCTGGAAGAACCAACATGCCGTTTGTTTCGTACCAGCCACCGTTAGCTGTTGACGGCAAAATGGTGTAACCCAGTAGCTCGCCAGAACCAAATAGTTCACGAATAATACCAACAACGATAAGCAGTACCGAGTAACCAAGACCATTACCCAAACCATCCAGGAAGCTCATTACTGGACCATTTTTCATGGCATAGGCTTCCGCTCGACCCATCACGATACAGTTGGTAATAATCAAGCCAACGAAAACCGATAACTGCTTAGATACTTCATAGGCGTAAGCCTTAAGTACCTGGTCAACCAGAATTACCAGTGAGGCAATGATGGTCATCTGAACGATAATACGAATGCTGGAAGGTATTTGTTTTCGAATCAAACTGATTAGAAAGTTCGAAAGTGCTACAACAGTGGTTAAAGCTAAGCTCATAACCAAAGCTGTTTCCAGTTTACTGGTTACCGCAAGCGCAGAGCAGATACCCAGTACCTGAAGTGCGATTGGGTTGTTATTAAAAATCGGTGAAAATAAGACCGATTTGGCTTCATGTTTATCAAATGCCATCTTAAATTTCTCCCGCTCTTACTTTTGCTAAGAATGGGCCAAAGCCATCCTCACCTAACCAATAGTGGAGTGTATTCTCAACACCATTACTGGTTAGCGTTGCTCCGGAAAGGCCATCAACCTGGTGCTCATTTTGTGCCGAACCTTTTACAAGTTTAATGATTGGCTCACCTTGCTCATTAAGAACTTTCTTATCAGGCCAAAGGGCACGCCATGATGGGTTTTCAATCTCGCCACCAAGACCGGCGGTCTCGCCCTGCTCGTAGTACTTGAAACCAACGACAGTGGTCGTATCTGGCTCTAATGCCAGGAAACCATACATGGTTGACCAGAGACCGTATCCATGAACAGGAAGAATGACAGTGTCTAGCTTGTCGCCATCTTTAACGAAATAAACATTAGCCAGTTGAGAACGCTTTTTAATACCAGCAATATCTTCTTTACCGGTTAGCACTTTGTTTGTATCCGGATCTTTGGCGAACTTACGTTGGTTGAAATCTTTTGGTGCTTCAACAATTTCACCTTCAGATAGGTCAACAACGTGAGTTTCGACTTGTTTAAATAGCTCTTCAACTTCAGCCTGGGTACCGCCTTGTTCAAGCAGACCAGCTGCAATCAAGATGTTACGTTTGCGGTCAAGCTCTTTGTTGAGTTCCTGCTGAGGTTTCAGCTGAATTGCAGCGAACGATACAACTACTGAGCAGACCAAGCTCAAAACCACGGCAACTATAATGGTTTTAATAGGACTTTCTTTCTTAGACATGACGACGAGCCCTCCGTTTGATGTTCGCTTGAACCACGAAGTGGTCGATTAGTGGCGCAAAAAGATTTGCGAATAAAATAGCCAGCATCATACCTTCTGGGAATGCTGGATTAACAACACGAATCATTACGACCATGAAGCCAATCAAAGCACCGAAGATCCACTTACCTTTGTTGGTAAGAGCTGCTGATACCGGATCAGTAGCCATGAAGAACATACCGAACGCAAAACCACCTGTTACTAGGTGCCAGTACCAAGGCATTGCAAACATAGAGTTAGACTCACTACCGATACCGTTAAGGATATAGCTTGTTGCAATCATACCCAGCAGTACACCCAGAACAATACGCCATGAAGCTATTCTCATGTAGATAATGAATAGACCACCAAGGATAATCATCAGTGTCGATACTTCACCGATTGAGCCAGGGATACGGCCCATGAAAGCATCCCACCAGTTTGCATTAATGCTGTAGTCAGTAATAGAACCCGCCGCAGCAGCTGCTAGTGGAGTTGCGCCTGAGAAGCTATCTACAGCTGCCCATACGGTTTCACCAGAGATATCTGCTGGGTAAGCGAAGAACAGGAATGCACGACCCGCTAGAGCTGGGTTCATGAAGTTCTTGCCAGTTCCACCAAAAATTTCTTTTGCTACTACCACACCGAAAGAAATACCAATGGCTACTTGCCACAATGGTATTTTCGCAGGAAGGATCAAAGCGAACAGGATCGAAGTGACGAAGAATCCCTCGTTGATCTCATGACCACGAACCGATGCGAACAATACTTCCCAGAAGCCGCCGACGATGAAAGTAACGGCATAAATCGGGAGGAAGAAACAGGCACCGTAGAACATCAGACCTAAAACACCCGTTTCAGGAGTAATAGCTCCCCCCATAAATTGGAAGAAATCAACCTGCCACATGTCAGGTAAGCTCATGCCAGCCTGTAGGGCAACTTGAGCCTGGTAGCCAACGTTCCACATACCCCAGAACATGGCTGGGAAAGTAGCAAACCAAACCATGATCATGATTCGTTTCAGATCAATGTTGTCTCTTATGTGGGTTGTGCCCTTAGTGACATGACCTGGTGTGTAGAAAATAGTCGCTGCAGCTTCATATAGCGCATACCACTTTTCCCACTTACCGCCTTTCTCAAAATGCGGCTCGATTTTTTCGATAAAATTCTTTAAACCCATCTTAGCCATCCTTCTCAATCTTAGTCAGATTTTCTCGGAGAATTGAGCCGTACTCGTATTTGCCCGGGCAAACGAAAGTACACAATGCAAGGTCTTCCTCGTCCAGCTCAAGACAGCCAAGTGCTTGTGCTGTATCTGTGTCACCAGAAACCAGTGCACGAATAAGCTGAGTTGGCAAAATATCCAAAGGTAAAACGCGCTCATAGTTACCGATAGGCATAATGGCACGAGCTGAACCACCTGTTGATGTGGTCATTTTGAATTTTTTGCTTGGGAAGATATGGCCCAAGAAAGCACGTGTAACAGAGAACTTGTCGCTACCAGGCATAGCCCAGCCGAAGAACTCTTTGTCACGACCTTCGAGGATAACCGTAACCTGATTATCATAACGACCGATAAATGCGCGAGAGTCGACTGCATGAGTACCATTCAGTACTGAGCCTGAAATTTGACGGCTGTCAGAGTCAACAATCTCATTTGTTAAAAGTTCATCAACGTTAGCGCCCATACGAGTGCGAACAAGACGAGGATTTTTAACTTCAGTCCCGCTAAGCGCGATGACTCGGTTAACAAATAATTCACCATCGGTGAACAGGCGTCCTAGAGCGATGACGTCCTGATACCCCATATGCCAGACGAAGTTATCTGCCGCAGCTGGATATAGATGGTGGATGTGAGTTCCAACAAGCCCCGCTGGATGTGGGCCTGTAAAACTTTCATAGCTCACTTTCGAGTTAGAAGACTGCTCAATAGCTGAGTCTACCTTAGTACCTACGAAGACCTTCTCTTCGGCTAGCGTACTTAAAATAGCCAAGCCATTATTAAAGTCTGCGTTATGCTCCTGGATAACTACTTCAGGGTCAGCGGCTAGTGGATTCGTATCCATGGCGCTAACAAAAATAGCTTTGGTTGTGGAGTCAATGGCAGGAACTTTTGAATATGGACGAGTGCGCAGTCCTGTCCACATACCAGAGTCAACCATCTGATCAACAACGGCTTGTCGATCCAGTTGTGCAAGCTGATCGGCTGGGTATTTATTAAACTCTACCGATTCCTCCTGGTCGGCGATTTCTACGACGACTGAGAGTAATTTTCGCTTTGCCCCACGGTTGATTGCGGAAACAGTACCGGCTGCTGGAGCGGTATATTTCACTCCCGGTGTTTTCTTATCCTCGAAGATGAGCTGGCCTTTTTTTACAACATCACCGACCTGTACGTGCATCGTCGGTTTCATGCCAACATAATCTTCGCCTAAGATGGCGACGGTTTTGACCGTAGCACCAGTTGAGATCGTTTGCTCTGGCTTTCCTTCTAAAGGAAGATCCAGGCCTTTTTTAATCTTAATCATAGGTCGCTACTTTACATTTACCTAGTGGTTGTCACTTCAATAATTGCAATATGTGAATTTCCCAAAAACAAAAACCTGGTGTGCAGTGTACTGCAACCAGTCTAACTATTTGTTTTTTGGTATTCTTCCATTACAATCGCTCTAAATAAAGGTCAAAAAATAATCAATGACCTTAAACGGCGCGTATTATACTTGGATCACCCCCGTAAGATCCATGCTTTTCGGGATAAAACACATTAATCCACTGAAAATGCACGGTTCTTGTGCATCAAAGCTTGTGTTCAAGCCAAGCCTCAGTTAATATTTGCGCCCTTTTGTAAAAAGGAGGGGTGCGCTGTTGCCTGACGTAAGTGTCGAAGACATCTTAGTTAATGGTATCAGGGGGCCCTGGACATAAAGTAAAGATTTAGAGGTGGGGTGTGCGAAAAACACTGATAGCTGGAAACTGGAAAATGCATGGCAGCCAAGATTCCATTAAGGACTTACTTAACGGTATTACAGGCCAGCTGGATGCATCAATGGACAGCGATATTTTAGTGTGTCCTCCTACTATTTATATAGATAGCGTTAAAAAACAGCTGGAGAATGCTCCCGTTGCAGTTGGTGCACAGAATGTATCTGAGCAGGACCAGGGCGCTTTCACTGGCGAGGTCAGTGGTGACATGCTCAGGGATTTTGGCGTGGAATATGTGCTTGTTGGCCATTCCGAACGCCGCAGTCTATTTAATGAGTCTGACGAAATCGTTGCTAAGAAGTTCGCGAAGGCTCTAGAGCATGGGATAAAACCTGTTCTTTGTATCGGCGAAACACTTGAACAGCGAGAAAATGGCACCACTATGGCTGTTATAAAGCAGCAGATTGATGCGGTGATTGATTTTTATGGTGATCGCGACGTTGCTTTAGATAAGATTAGCCAGGCCGTTATAGCTTATGAACCGGTTTGGGCAATTGGTACTGGAATGACAGCAACGCCAGAGCAGGCGCAGGACGTTCATTCGTCTATTCGCAACTATCTGGCTGAAACAAGTCAGGATACAGCTGACAAAATACAAATTTTATATGGTGGTAGCATGAAGGCGTCAAACGCTGAACAGCTACTGGCTCAACGAGATATCGATGGCGGACTGATTGGGGGAGCTTCCCTGAAAGCCGACGAGTTTATCGCAATTTGCAAAAAAGCAGGTTAAGACTATGGAATTATTTTTAATGATTAGCTTGTTAGTAGTCGCATTACTACTGATTGGTGTTATCTTAATCCAACAAGGTAAAGGTGCTGAAATGGGCGCTTCATTTGGTGCTGGTGCTTCAAATACCTTGTTTGGTGCTCCGGGCTCGGGTAACTTTTTGACTAAAAGTACAACCGTGCTTGCGATTGTATTTTTTGCTATTGCTTTGGCGATTGGTGCTCTGAACTCGCATGAGACAGCAAATAAGTCGAGTTTACTGGATGATGTTGATCAGACTGAACAAGGCGCAGCGGTAGAGTCTTCAGAAATCCCAGCGGAAACAAACGAAGCTATTAGCACTGAAATTCCAGCCGAAGCCAATGATGAAATTAGCGCGGAAATCCCTACAGAAGAACAAGCTTCTGATGAAATTGCTGAGTCCATTGATGCTGCCGCTGAAGCAGCAGCTTCTGCCGATGAAGTAAAGGATGACGCAGAAGAGGGCGCCAAAGACGAAGATAAAGGCGACGACAAGCAGTAAATTCTGAAAAAGCTCAGGTGGTGGAATTGGTAGACACGCTATCTTGAGGGGGTAGTGGCCGTAGGCCGTGCGGGTTCAAGTCCCGCTCTGAGCACCAAACATAAAACGACTGTTGCGTAAGTAGCGGTCGTTTTTTTTTGCTTGATTCCAGCAGGGGTAAGGGTTATTGGAAGAACATTAATGGATAGGCTTTAGAAAGGTCGTTGAAAGTTTAGAATTTGGCCCCGTAAACAGGAATATAGTCTACTCCTTTTAACCTCTGGTGTTTTAATATAAAAAGATAAAAATGTTATAAAATCTGACAAAAATTTGTTTAATAGACGTTGATTTCTTTTACATAATTTATGAAAAAAATCCGAATTTTTTATTTATTATTGCTTGTTTGGATAGTGAGTCCCAACTCAAGAAGAATCAGGTGGTGGGCCTAGAGAATCGGGTATTTTCTTTTGCTAGAATATAAATCTCCAGTATGTTGCGCGTCAACGAGGGTCGCGCTTGTGTTTGGTTTTTTGCAAGAGGATTTGCTCATGAAACAGACTATTACCCCGAAAAAAGTGCATCAGCATGATGCGGAAGAAATCTTTCTCGATACCTGTAAAGTGATTGTGGCTTTACTGCTCATAGGAGCGCTTGGATTTTCATTCTTCTTATAAATACATATGAGGTATCGCAGCTTACCGTTGGGGAGTTGTGATACCGAATATGTCCTATTTTTTGAATCATCTTGGTGGGATGAGGGGGGATCCTGCATTTCAGCTTACAGTTCAATCAGAACATAAGTAGTTAAAAACCAGAATTCTTACTTCTCTAATTTTCGAACGATCCTTTTCCTAAGGCAGCTGAAAAATTAACACTAAAATTCACATATAGGCTGCCTGAACCTTCAGGTCTGGAAGTCGCATATCTCAAAACATCCATAATAGCTCATGCCAGGCAGGTTTAGGTGCAATGAGTGGTATTGAGTGTAGAAACCTTTCGAAGGCTCCACTCAAGACTACTTAAAAGTGAGTCAGATACTCAGGAGCTATTTCTAATAGAAGGTAGTTTAGTTTTGAAGGTAAGTTATGTAATTGACCACACCTAATCATTAGCATTAAATTAGTATTTGGTGGGGCTCCTAGTGCTGCTTAGGCAATTTGATGTATTTGCTGGATTGTGTGACAGTTACTAGGGTAAATATTACGTATCACCTATGATGGGCAAGATTAACAATATAAGACAATAACTATATGCGAAAATTATTCGGCATAGTGGTATTACTGGTACTGCTGGCTGCTAATATAGCTGCTGGGGCAGAAAATAATAATCAACATACTATAAAAAGTATTCAGATAGTCACTCATCCTATCTTTAGCGAGGATGAGCGAACCAGCTGGCTTTATGAAACTGCTGATGATCTGCATATTGATACCAAGCCCTACGTTATTGAGCGTTTACTTCCATTTAAAGTCGGTGACACAGTTAATGAGCGCTTGCTGATCGAAGCTGGCCGTATTTTGCGTGGTCAGGGTTTTTTGCGGGAAGCGAGAGTAAGCTGGAAGCAAGCTGATGGCGGTATTGATGTTTTGGTAGAAACATGGGAAACCTGGACTTTAATCCCCACCGTGGATATAAGCCGAGAGGGCGGTGCTAATGAATATGCTTATGGTATTGAGGATGACAACCTGCTTGGGCATGGCATTCGTGCAACACTGGAGTATTTTAAGGAAGAAGAGCGCTCCGGCTACACTTTTATTATGGCATCGGATGTATCAACCAATCACCACATTCAGAGTGCTGTAGCATTATCGAATAACTCAGATGGAGAGCAGTACTCCTTCTCGCTAATAAGGCCTTTTTATACCTTAGAAGATACCTGGGCAGCTGGTGCTAACTTCAATACCCAGCGTTTACAGGACACTATTTACAGTAATGATGAAACAGTCAATGTCTTCGAGCAGGAAATTGATGAATTCGGATTTTCTACAGGCCTGTCACAGGGAATCGTAAATAATGATGTTTGGAGATTCCTGGTCGGGTATAACCAGGAAGAGCACCGTTTTGACCCTCTGCTTGATACCAGTGTTTTACCTGATGATCGTGGCTTAGAATACTTTTGGGCTGGTCTTGAGTATCAGCAGGATAACTTCATAAAAACGAAGAACCTATACCTTATAGATAGAACCGAGGACATCCAGCTCGGCTGGTATCACAATTTAAAACTTGGTTATAACACTTCAGAACTGGGCAAGGAGGAAGGACTTGTTGGCTACTGGAGGGGGCGTTACGTGAATAAGCCTGATGACAGCCATCTGGTACATGCTTTCGCCAGTTTGAGCTCTGAGGGTGAAAGCATTGATCGTTCAGGGAATCCATTGGGCGTAACTGCTTATTACGGTATAGGTACCGAATACTTCTATCATTCCAGTAAAGAACATATCTGGTATACCCGCCTTCATTATCGCGCAGCGGATAACCCTTATGTTGATCAGCCAATTTCCCTGGGTGGTGAATCTGGGCTGAGGGGGTATCCTTTGGAGTATCTGCATGGCGAGGAAAGTTACCTTCTGAATGTGGAGAGACGTTTTTATCCGGGCAACACCTGGTTTAAGTTATTAAACGTTGGGTATGCCGCATTTGTTGATGCGGGTAGAGTAAGTGGTTACACCCCCTACACTAACCAAGAAACAGGGACGCTTGCAAGCGCTGGAGTTGGCTTAAGGCTTTTTATTGCTCGTTCCAGCGGACGTAAGGTGATCAATATAGATTTTGCCTCTCCGGTGAATTCAGAGTTTTTAAGTGGCGTTGAAGTCAGCATCACACTAAAGGCTAGTTTTTAATAAATATATCGCGTAAAAAACTATGTTAGGTATGAAATATTTAGACATATATAGTATCTAACTCACTGTAATTATGACTGGATTATTTGCAAAGCAATAGTTGTTTACATTTATAAACACACATTTCCTCAAAAATAGTATTACATAGACTTATAGCTTAACGCAGTAAGTGGTTTGAATACTTAACGGAGGATATGACCATGAAAAATACAACTAAAGTTCCAGCACACTTTGACGATGATGCATATGATGCTCAGGACTTATTTTTTGACGCCTGTACGGTAGTAGTAGCCTTGGTGTTAATCGGAATGGTGTTATTTGCAATAGTCTAGTTAGCTTGTTCATTCAGCGGCTGTTCTAGACCATAAAAGTCAATAGCCCTGGTAATAAGCTCTTTGACTTCCTGCACACTTATATTCTGCATGAGATCGCTCCCCTTTAAGCGATACCCCCAAGGAATCATGTCAGAGGAGCAACCTAGCTCCTCTGACGCTTTTCGTGTGTAGGCATCAGCGATAAAACGTTGATAAAGATATGGGCCCGTACGCTTTGGGTTGCTGTGAGCATAAAGACCAATAACGGGGGTGCTTTGAGTCACAGCCATATGGGCTGGCCCTGAATCAGGAGCGATTACAAGCTGAGCCTGCTGAAGAGTGAGTAATAATTGTTTAAGGTTTGTTTTGCCTGCCAAATTTATAGTAACAGCTTTAGTTTCCTGAGCGATGCTGCGACAGATCGTTTTTTCAGACTCTGAAGGGCCACCTGTCAGGAGCACGGTATAACCTAATTGGTGACAATAATCTGCAATGGCTGCATAGCGCTCAGTTAACCAGTTACGTTCGGCTTTACTGGCCGCGGGGGAAATAACAACAAAAGGTTCTTTCGGAAGGTAGTTTGCTGCCCAGGCTTTAGCCTCATGTGGGATGGGTATTCGCCAGGAGGGTAGCTCATCTTCAACACCAATGGCTCTTACAAAATCCCTGAAACCATCCAGGACATGAAATCCACGACTATCTTGAATATGCTCTCCTACAAACAAAGAGTGAAGTTCTTTGCTGCGTTCTTTGGCAAAGCCAATTTTTCGATCAGCAGGAATAAAAAAAGCAGCCAGGTTGGCCCGAAAGGCCAGCTGCATATGAAGAAGGATATCGAAGTGACGCCCCTTCATGGAGTGCTGAAGTTCACGGTAAGCCTTCCATCCCTTACTTTTATCAAAGACCACGAAATCTACGCCGGGAAGGTCACCGATAAGTTTCTCTTCAACTTTTCCAATTACCCAGGTGATGGTTGCCTCAGGATAAGCTCTCTGAAGCGCTTGAACTGAGGATACTGCGTGGCATACATCTCCGATCGCTGAGAGGCGCAGGATGCAGATTGATTTTGGTGTAGCAATGTTTGTGGAGGTCAAAGCGGCGCTCAAATGTTATGGATAGTTCAGATTTTAATGTATAGTATGACATAAACCAACCGCGCAATTAGTTGAGCTTGAGTGAAAATCCAACAAATTGATAAAAACCGCTTTATGGTGGCTGTCAAAAAATACCGAGAGAAGGTAACAAAGGATTGGTTTGACCCTGAACAACTCAAGAAAAATGATGAAATTATTGGTCAGTCAGTAGGACGAAATACGACTTATTTCTTCGAGAAAGACGGTAAACGTTTTGTATTAAGACGTTACTACCGCGGTGGTTTGATCGCTAAATGGGTTGAAGATAGTTATCTGTTTCTTGGCTTAAGAAAAACCCGGGCTTTCCGTGAGATGAAACTACTGAAAGAGATGCGTAAACGTAATCTCCCTGTGCCAGAGCCAGTGGCGCTAATGGTCAGTAGAAAAGGACTAACTTACCGCGCATCTATCATCATTCGATTGATCGGTAATTCTAGAGATCTGTTTCACATCCTGCGTGAGCGAGCATTAACTGAAAAAGAATGGTTAGCGGTAGGTAGGCTCATTAGGAATTTTCACAATAAAGGCGTCTACCATGCTGATTTAAATATCCATAATATATTGCTGAGCCGGGACGGTGAAATGTGGCTAATTGACTTTGATCGAGGTCGTTTTGTTGAACCGAATGCCTCTAACCTGGAGACTAATCTTGGACGCCTAAAGCGTTCATTGGAAAAAGAGAGTAAAAAATGGCAAGAATTTCATTGGCGACAGCCTGACTGGGAGTTGTTATTGAAAGGCTACCATGATGAACATCAGTAGCCTTTAAGCTATACGGAGAACAGAGCTGCCATCATAGCGAAAACGGTAATAAAAGCGAAAACGATCAGGTAAACGATGCTGAAAACAATAAATTTAAGACTCGTAGGCCAGAAGCCTTGACCGTAGAAGCGCTTCATGGAAAGAAACAGATAGATGACCACCCATATCAGCAATATCGATCCCAGCGGGACATAACTCAGCCAGCTAAACACCTTTTGTAATTGATACCATCCGAGATACAGTAGGATTATAGCGAACATGTAGCTGTGAGAATGTAGCAGTAGAACCAGGTGCTCTACGTACAAATGGCGCTTCATGAAATATAGTAGCTGTAAAATGACTGCCAAAAGTGGCATGGTAAAGAGAAAAGTCTGAGGCAGGGCTTCTATCGCGCTTTGCCCGAGAGATAGCCAGAAGTTGATTTTGGCTTTAGTCTGCTTTTCTTCAGGCAGATACTGGATATCATCGTAGGCATCGCAGACAGCGGCTGTTTTTTTATCAAAATAGTTATCAAGCCACTGGGGCCAAAGTTGGATTATATCCTGGGTATGATCGCATCCACCCCCAAAGATAACTGTTGTGTCATTAATCGCGACATGGTCGACTGCTTCTAACTGTTCTGGAGTAAGATTTTTTTCTTTTTGTATTGCCTCAATTTCCTGTTGAACCTCCTTATCATCTAAAGCAGTTTTTACGTCAATTTCCATTTCAGTCAGGCTGAAACCGCCGAAGCTGGTTAATAAAAAGAATATAATCGAGAGGAATATATAGAGCCGTATCGGGGTGACGTAGTGGTTGTTGTGATGAGAGTTTCTAAAGTAATCAAGGCTTAAAGCGGCGGGTTTGGCAAGTGCTGCCGCCGTTTTATAAGCTTTTGAGTCATAGCCAAACCAGTTCTCAACAAATTCCCACAGCAATTCTTTAACGCTGCGGTGCGGGCGAAAAGTTTTCTGCCCACATTGAGAGCAATATTTTTTGGGTTTGGGTGCAACTTCCTTAGTTGTTGTTTCGCTCATCAGTGACAGCTTCCTGTGCTGGATCTACGGGTAAAACGCCTTCTCTCATATTGATGACGCCGAAGTAATCAAGCAGTATGACGATAATAAACAAAGCAAGACTGAGGCCAATCCGCCACATTAGTGACCTTAATAACTGTTTACTATTCTCCTCTCCCCCCTTAGTCAGAAAGAATAAACCTCGAAAAAGGCTGAATAATATAGCCAGCATCAATATAATAACGACAACTTTAACCCACATAGTGTGCTCAACGGTAATTTTCGACTTTTGTCAGTCATTATACGAGAAAAGTTGAGGAGTGAAAGCACCAGCGCTAAGAGATTATCGTGAGCGAGCCAATGTCACAGGTATTATTTTGAGTGAGCTTCCTATAAAACCAAAGTTCTGGCAAAGACCCTTGTTCAGGCTTCCGCTTGGTAGCAGGGTATTCCAACCTCGCTTAATTCCAACATTGGGTTTCTTAATATTGATGCCTCTATTGTTGAGGCTGGGGGTGTGGCAAATTGACCGTGCTGAGGAAAAAGCCAATATCATAAGTGAGCTGGAGCAAAAGTCTGCGGCCGCTCCGATACCCCTGTCAACGGCTCTAGAAACTGAGTCCCCTGATATGATGGCTGTGATTTCACAGGGCAGTCCGATTTCAGAAGTTACCCTGGTCACCGATAATCAAACCCAAAACGGGCGTCTGGGCTATGAGATCTATAGCCTTTGGCAGCCATCAGAAATGACAAAACCTATTATCGTGAGCCGAGGTTGGCTTCCTCGAAAGGATTTCTACCAAAAAGTTCCTGAAGTACCTTCCTTTGACGCTGAGCAAATAAAAGGGACCCTGTATTATTCTAAAGGAGCAAATACGGTAGTGGCTGATAATGCGGTCTGGCAGGAGTTCAACGGAATATGGTTGATTGGACAGTTCGATTTTCAAACTCTTGCAGAAAAAATAAAGCAAATGGGGTATGATAGCGCCCCGTTTATCATCAGGCTCGAACCTGATGCTGACAGTGAATTCGTTCGGCAGTGGGAGGTTGTCGCCAGCCCGCCCGAAAAACACATCGCGTATGCGATTCAATGGTTTGCCATGGCACTGGCTTTGCTGGTGTTGTTTATTATTCTCAATCTGAAGCGAGTAAAACACAATGAGTCAACAAACGGTTGATCCTAAACAGAGAAAAAGTAATCGTCGTGTAGTTTCAGCGCTGGTATTGCTTTTTGCTGCTCCTGTTATCTTAGCTTATATCGCTCATTATATGGGCTGGTTTAATATTGCCACTCAGAATAACGGGAAATTACTAGAGTCTCCTTATCCTCATTTTGAGCAGTTCGAGTGGTCGTCCGCCAGTGGTGATCCGCTCCACTTCCGCGATTTTGAAACCTTATGGTGGTGGGTATATATCCCTCAATCTGATGACTGTGGCAATACCTGCGAAATGACAATTAAGTGGCTGACCAGAACGCATGTGACTTTAGGTAAAGAAGCTGAAAAGTTAAAGCGGTTGGTTGTATTCCCATCCGAGGTTAACTACCAGGATAAAGTTGAAGATGCCGATAAGATCGTATTGGCCCGTGGCTCAGCAAAAAACAGCGAGACTGAGCTTGAACGCGGTAAAGTCTATTTGATGGACCCTCATGGCAATATTTTTATGCAGTATGATTCTGTTAGCACTCAGGAAGAAGCTAAAGCAAGTAGTAAAGGAATTCGTGACGATGTCCGTAAGGCAATGAAAGTAACTGGACTATAGCGAGTATCTCATGCAAAAAAGAACATTACATCGATTAGCAATTTTTGGCTGTTTTTTGGCTTTGTGTGTCATATTACTGGGTGCCTGGACCCGCTTAAGCGATGCTGGTTTAGGGTGTCCTGATTGGCCAGGCTGCTATGGCCATTACCTTGTTCCAGATGATGCAGAGTTTATCAACGCTGCAGAACTAAAATATAACCAGAAGTTTGAAGCAGAAAAAGCTTGGCCAGAAATGATCCATCGTTATTTCGCTTCTGGAATTGGTTTATTGATTGTCATACTTTTCATCGGGGCTATAACAGGTCGACGTAAAGATCCGAGCATACCGATTGTTCTGCCGAGTATTCTATTGCCTTTGGTTATATTCCAGGGAATGCTGGGAATGTGGACAGTAACTTTAAAAGTTCATCCATTTATCGTGATGGCACATTTGCTGGGAGGTTTCTCTATTGCCACCTTGCTATTCCTTTATGTGCTTCAGTTGAGACCGAAGATAGTTTCTCTATCTCAGGTTGTGGCAAAGAAATTTAAGAAATTTGCAATGATTGGTCTAGTGCTGGTAGTGGCTCAAATAGCACTGGGGGGCTGGACTGCTTCTAATTATGCTGCTACGGCTTGTACTGAGATGCCTTTATGTAATACCGGATGGACTGATAATGCAGATTTTGCTGGCGCATTTGATTTATGGCAGAAAGGATTTGAGTTTGACGAGTTTAAGCTCCATGAATTAGAAAAAATGCAAGCGGATTTGGCGCACGCGCGCGGTGAAGCTTTCATTAATTATGAAGGTGGTGTGTTACCGCATGATGCTAAAGTAGCTATCCACGTGACGCACAGAATCGGTGCTTACATTGTTTTTGTTGTTATTGGGCTATTAGCCTTGTTATTGATGCGTGAGAGAGACAGCGTACTATTACGTCATCTAGGGCGCGCACTCACGGTCGTTCTATTGGCACAGATGCTTTTGGGTATTAGTAATGTGGTATTTGGTTTACCGCTGTATGTTGCAGTTGCTCATAATGGTGGTGGTGCGATTCTGCTACTAACTCTGATTGCTATCAATTTTGTCGTTAACTGGCAGTTTAGGGGGAAGAATGTCGGCTGAAACTAAATACCGGAATCCTCGACCAATTACTTGGCGAGATTACTACGAGCTGACCAAACCAAAAGTTGTTTATCTGCTGGTTTTTACAGCAGTTGTGGGGATGTTCCTGGCGAATGATGTTACTCAAAACTGGTTTCCTCCTCTGAATGCCTTGATTTTCGGTACTATTGGTATTGCGCTTGCTTCCGGAGCTGCTGCTGTCGTAAATCATGTGGTCGATGCACGAATAGACACTATGATGGCTCGGACACAGCAGCGACCTGTTGCACAGGGTCGGGTTAGCTCGGGCAAGGCTATTGCTTTTTCAGCCGTGCTGGCCACTATTGCCATGGTAATGTTGTGGTTTCTGGTTAACCCGCTCACGGCTATCCTGACGCTAGGTGGTTTAGTTGGCTATGCCTTTATTTACACGATGTTCCTGAAGCGTGCTACGCCACAGAATATTGTTATCGGAGGGCTTTCAGGAGCCATTCCACCATTATTAGGATGGACGTCTGTAACGGGCAGTGCCGATCCCCATGCCTGGCTATTAGTGTTAATTATCTTTACCTGGACCCCGCCACATTTCTGGGCACTGTCGATACATCGAATTGAAGATTACGCTAAAGCAGAAATTCCGATGCTCCCGGTGACGCATGGTGAAGACTTTACCAAAACCTCGATCGTGCTTTATACGGTACTACTGATTTTATCAACACTACTGCCGTATTTAACGCATATGAGCGGCATCATCTATTTGATTGGTGCCGTAGCGCTGGGTATTTGGTTCCTGTATTACACTATGGTTCTTAAATATCGTGAGAAGGAAGGTATAGCCATGAAGACATTTGGGGTCTCCATTGGTTACCTGACTATTCTCTTTGCGGTTCTTTTAATCGATCATTATGTCGATCCTTTTATATAGAAAAGAATTATTGACTGGTTTTAAGTGAGAGTGATTATGACAAAACAACACGGTTCAGCGCGCTTAATTATAATTTTGGTGGCGTTGTTATCTATCGTTATTGGTGTCGTCGGCTATCAGGTATTATTTGCTGAAAAGAAAATGGAGTTGATCCGTAATTTTGACCAGCCCCGTTCTATAGTCGCTTTCGAGGGCAAATCTCATAATGGAGACACTTATACAGAAAGTGATTTCCTGGGACAGTGGAGCATTGTCTTTTTTGGATTTACTACTTGCCCGGATATCTGCCCTACGGCTATGACCAATATTAATGGAGTCATGAAGAATATCGATCCTGAGTTCAAGAAAGACACTCAAGTGGTAATGATGTCAGTTGATCCTGAAAGAGATACCCTGGATAAGCTTGCAAAATATGTTCCGGCCTTTAACCCCGAATTTATAGGCGTTAATGCTGGCTGGGATGAAACACAGAAAGTTGCAAAGTCTGTTGGAGTAAGTTTCTATAAGGTGCCTGTTGAAGGTCGACCTGATGATTACACCATTGACCATACTGCTCGCTGGTTCGTTATTGACCCACTTGGTCGTCGGTATGCCTATATTTCGCCTAATCAGGTTCAGCGAGGTAAAGATCTGATTCAGGTGGTTGCCAGTGATTATAATATATTGCGTGAAAAAGCAGGTGAGCTGCACTCTAACGGACAATAATTTTTGGCTATCTGGTCAATTGCAGACGTCAGGGAAGATTTAAGCGATAGGCAGCAACATCGCAGTACCTGGCGTATTGCAGCCCCGATGTTGCTGTCAAATATGACGGTACCATTGGTTGGGTTGGTTGACTCGGCTGTCATGGGGCACCTTCCCGAACCCTATCATCTGGCTGCGGTAGGTCTTGGCGCAGCATTATTTACCTTCATTGTGTGGACCATGGGATTTCTGCGCATGATCACCACGGGTCTCGTAGCTCAGGCCTATGGCGCTGGTAATCATTATGATATCCGGCAATGGCTCTATCTATCATCCATCCTGGCTTTGTCAGTTGCTCTGTTTACCCTATTACTCAATCCATGGATTATTGACCTGATACTATGGTGGGTTGAGGGGTCGAATGAGGTAGAGCAGAGCGTACTGCTTTATTGGAATACCCGAATCTGGGGCTTGCCATTTACACTGTTGAACGCCGTTATGATTGGTTGGTTTATCGGTATGCAAAATGCCAGAGTGCCATTTGTCATGCTGCTTATCATCAATCTCTGTAATGCTGGGCTGGACTTCTTGTTCGTTCAGGGGTTTGGCATGGCAGTAGATGGGGTAGCTATTGCAAGCGTCATATCGGAGATTCTGGGTTTTATTTACGCCGCTATCTGCTTACGCTCATTGCTAAAAAAATATCCGATAAAAGAAAAGCTTCAGCTAGCATTACTGAAATTAAAGCGTTTGTTACGACTTAATGGGGACTTATTGCTCCGTACCTTATCACTTGAGCTGGTATTTTTTACTATCCATTCACGAGGCGCCGAACTGGGAAATGAAGTGATGGCGGTTAATGCGGTACTGTTGAATTTCCTGTTAGTGATATCTAACGGTCTTGACGGTTTTGCCAACGCAGTAGAGGCGCAGGTTGGGCGTGCTCTGGGACGTGATAGCTGGCGTGAATTCAGGGCAAGCATTAATGTTGGTGGATTCTGGTCAATCATCACCAGTCTGCTTTTTTGTCTGATATTTTTGTTGTTTGTTGATACGTTTATTGGCTGGATTACGGATATAGAATCAGTGCGAAATCAGGCTGAACCATACCATATCTATATTATACTCATCCCTCTGGTGGCTATCTGGGGTTTCTGGCTGGATGGGGTTTTTGTTGGAGCCTCTGCAATTACGACCATGCGAAACTCAATGATATTAGCCGTCGTTATCGGTTTTATTCCGTTATATTTTTTGACCAAGGATTATGGGAATCATGGATTATGGTGGGCCTTCTTCGCTTTCCTTGGAATGCGTGCACTAACTTCATTCTGGTTGTTGTATAAAGGTATTCTTGAGGGGCGTTACATCAGTTTAGAAAGAATTAAAGCTCATCAAATATAGGTTTTGATGATGAATATATTAGTAGTCAGGTTGTCGGCAATTGGGGATTGTACACTCGTACTGCCTGTTATTCGTGCTATTTTGGAGCAAAAGTCAGAGGCCAAGGTGACATGGCTAATCGGCACAGCGGCCTATGAGTTGCTGAAGCACTGCACGCATCCACGTTTGACATATATTGCAACTGACAAACCAAGGTCTATCGCCGACTATTACCGATTAAAGAAAAAGTTAGGCAGTCAATACGATATTCTGATGGCCATGCAGGCAAGTTCCCGGGCTAATTTTATTTACCCTATGGTCAAAGCGAAAAGAAGAATCGGCTTTGATAAGGTTAGAGCCAGGGAGCTGCAGTGGCTTTTCACTAATGAGGTTATTAAATTCAATCTCGAACACTTACATGATAGCTTTTGTCAGTTTGCCCATAGGATTGGGGTTAATACAAATTAGCTGGACTGGCATGTTGATTTGCCACAAGGGGGCACTTATCCGGAATTACCTGAAAAGTTCTGTGTAGTGAATCCAGCCGCGAGCAAGTTAGAGCGTTGCTGGTTTGCTGAAGATTATGCCGCTGTTATTGACTATTGTGCTGAGAGGTATGGGATTCAAGTAGTGATAACAGGAGGTGAGGCAGGTTTTGAGATAGAGCTTGCTTCTAGAGTTGAGGAATTAGTAACGTCTTCAGTCATTAACCTGGTAGGCAAGACAAGTCTCCTGACCTTGGCTGCAATTCTATCAAAAGCAGAGTTCTGTCTGGCACCTGATACTGGCCCCGCGCATATTGCCAATGCAATGAATACACCCGTTATCGGACTTTATGGAGTGGTCTCCAGTCAGTTATCTGGACCGTACCTGTATAAAAAGTATGTGATAGATCGTTTTGAGCATGCAGTAAAAGATATCCTTAAGAAGGATCCAGAACAAATACCATGGCGAACCCGAGTTCACGATCGAAAAGCCATGGCATTGATAAGAAAAGAGGACGTTATGAAGATGATTGATCGGTTGATGGCTGATCAGAGTCCTGAGTAGGTAAATGGTTCAAGCGATTAAGTCTGTACTGTTCATGGAACAACTTACGGCTACTATCGTCAGCATTTAAAAAACCCATTGAATTAATAAACATGTCGATATCTTTCTTTCTTAGCCTTTCCTTCAAGCCCGAGTCATAAAACTTGCACTCTCTGGGATTAAGTAAAATAGGGCTACCGTTGGGCAATAATTGAATATTGCTCTCGCGAATGGAACTCAGCCTTATCCCTTCATTATGAAGCTGAGCTAACCAACTCCCGAGTATTATGGCTGTGGGCTGACGTCTACTGGCTGGTATATGATGTAACGCAACCCCAGGCACTTCTTGATATCGAAGCATATAGGCCTGGCGTTCTGCACAGTAGGTAAACTCCTGTGGTGTAATGGTATAGAAGCCTCGATAGGTAAACTTTGCACAATTATCCAGCATGTGCTCAAGCTCTCTTCGAGTAAGGTCTACTCCCAGGCTGGTCTGTCGGTGGAATACATTAAGCAACTGCTCATCGATGGTGCGTACTAGCTTGGGCATTCCCGCAGACTGGGACAGTATCTTACCTGAATACAATGCTCCATCATGAAGTTTGGAGTCAATCTTTTTAAGCCCAGGAGGCTTTTGGAAATAAATATTTCTCTGACCTTCGGGCAGAGTCTTAAACCGACGGTGAACCCAATAATACTGCTCGGGGGCCTGCATGATACAGGCCTCAAGGATTTTATTGATCATGGTGCAGTCGATTTGATCATCTCCGGTAAATTCAATCTCCGGGAGTACTTCGATAGTCATGACACCTTTGGTGTCTTTATAATAACAAACTGGTAAAACCTTGGCTTTACCCAGTTTTGCAATTCGAGGAGGTGAATTTAAGGTACAGGCAGGTTTCCCAAAAAATGGCGCGAATACGGTACTGTGTCTTCCCATATCCTGATCAGGCATCAGCCATAACCCTTCACCACTTTTTAACCATTTACCAATAGAACGAATATCGTTTCGCCCCATGGTTTTGCTACGGTTATTTCGGCCTTGCTGGATATGCTTGTCCAGTACCGGGTTCTTATTGGGCCGATAGAAGGCTGCAAAGTCCAGGTAATGTGCCATGACTGCGCCTGCAAGCTCAAGACTAGTGGTGTGATAGCCTAAAAAAAGTATTCCTTGCCCTGATTCTCTGGCTTTTTCATAGTGTTCCAGGCCTTTAACCCGGTGATACTTTTTTAATTTGTTAAATGGTTTGTACCAGGCAAGAGCGAGCTCGGCAAAACCTTCCCCAAGTGCAAGGAAGTGCTTTTTTGCCATTGTCTGCCGCTGATCGAATGACTGATTTGGGAAGCAGTAGCGCAAATTCGCCTCCACAATTAAGCGACGACTTTTAATACGATACAGCAGCCTGCCGAGTAAACGGCCGCTGGCTACAACGACCGGGTAAGGGAGTTTGGCAAATAACTTTAGAAGCCCGAAGGCAAAACCAAGTCCAAGTCGGGAAAGTAGTGACGCTTTAGCTTTAGACAAAATAACAAAAAGTTGGTGTTTTCGACATTTTACCGTGTAAAAGACCAATTACAATCATTGCTATCTTTGTCATAATGCAATGGGTCAACAAAGAGACAAAATATGAAGAGAAATTTTTTATTACATGGAGCTATGTTTATGGCTCTCGCAGTAGCTTTAGGAGCTGCGGGGTCCCATGTTTTATCCGCAAAGCTAACGGAAAACTCTTTGCGTCTGTTCACCCTTGGAGTTAATTATCAGATTTACCATGCGTTAGGACTACTGGCTATTGGCATGATCTTTGACCAATACCCTAATCGCAAAACAGTTATCTCTGGCTGGCTGATGTTTGTGGGTATCATTGGCTTTAGTGGCGGTCTGTATTTTTATGCATTAACACTCTCAGAGTGGGTAAGAAGTATCATCCCGGTGGGCGGGCTCTTGCTAATAAGCAGCTGGCTGGTTTTAATACTGGCAATTTTCACAAAGCCAACAAAAACCTATGACTAACCTGGATATTGTTTTAGAAGAAAGAGATATTTCTGCCGCTGACTGGGCTGATGAGTTCTGGGACTGGACTTGTACTGTTTATGCTAATGGTGATGTACAGACTCAGTGTTTAGCGATGCAAAACCGTTTTAATTGTAATGTGAACTTTCTGTTGCTGGCTATCTGGCTTGGTCAGCGTAACTACCTAATCCCCAAAACAGGCTGGGTTTTGTTAATTAAACGTACTGAAAAGTTAAGAGCAGGGGTCAGAAAGCTGAGACAGAAGCGACGTCAGTTAAAGCTCAAAGACCGTGAGAAATACGAGGAATTACTCGATCTTGAGCTGAAGGGTGAGAACCTGGTTCAGGCCAAGGCACTGGAGACTTTGCTCGAGTGTAACCCCTCTATCCTTGAAGAAGTAACAGTCGAGCCCAATCTAATATCCTACGTCCAGGCCACCCGAAGCGGTGATGAAGTAGAAAGTGCTGCAAAGGAATTGGGTGCTTTGGTTCAAAAGTTGAGCGATTAGGCTCGCATTTTGGTTATATGTATGCAAAATGTTATCTTTCTAACTATAAATTAACTATTTGGGGAAACCTCAATGACACATATTTCAATTAAAAAAACAGCTGTAGCTCTGGCGCTAACAGGCGTATTAGTGGCTTGTGATTCAGGTAACGATAAGGTAGCTAACTCTGCCTCTGAAGAGCAGCCGGTAGCTGCAGGCGAAAATCAGACTGTTGAATTTAAAGACCAGTATGAGAAAGCCGCTTACGCAATGGGCGTTAACTTCTCGACACAGATGACTAAAAACTTTGACTCTCTTAAAGAATACGATATTGAGATTAACAAAGACTTGGTTGTACAAGGTATGCGCGATGGTTTCGCTGGCGATGCCAAGATGAGCGAAGAAGAAGTTATGGCGAATATCAATGAATTCCAAACCGCCTTAAACGAAAAAATGAAAGAGCGTCAGGCTGAGCTTGCTGCTGAAGCTAAAGAGCGCGCTGAAGAGAACCTGAAAGCAGGGCAGGCGTTCCAGGCAGATTACGCTGAAAAAGATGGCGTTACAAAAACAGAGTCTGGTTTGCTATACCGTGCTATTACAGAAGTTGAAGGTGGTGAGTCTCCAACCGCTGAAGATGCAGTCCGCGTACACTATCGTGGTACTTTTATTGACGGTGAAGAGTTTGATAGCTCCTATAAGCGTAACCAGCCAATTGATTTCAATTTGAATGGCGTCATTCCTGGCTGGACAGAAGGTCTGCAATATATGACCGTCGGTGATAAATACGAGTTTGTGATCCCTGCTGATTTAGCTTATGGCGAAAATGACCGTGGAAACATTCCAGGTAATTCAACCCTTGTTTTTGAAGTTGAGCTACTGGCTGTTAATCCTACCGAGCCTTATGTTGCTCCTGAAGAAACTATTGAAGAGCAGGCAGAAGAAGCTGTTGAAACTATAGATGAAGCGGCGGAAGAAGCTGGTGATGTGGTTAAAGAAACTGCTGAAGAAGCAAAACAAATAGCCGAAGAAACTGCTGAAGAATTAAAGCAAGATGTTAAAGGCACAGCGCTGGAAGACAGTGTAGAAGAGTCAAAGCAAAAGAGCCTTGATGCTATTGAAACTACAGCTGAAGATGCTGGTGACGCGGTTGAAAAAACTGCTGAAGATGCTAAAAATGAAGTAAATGGCGATAACCAGTAAGGTTATATGGCAGAAAAAGAAATAAAAACATTTTCTGAATTCTGGCCTTATTATCTGGGCGAGCATCGCTTGCCCAGAAATCGTGCCCTTCATTACATCGGTACCGTTTTATCCAGTGTATTGATCATTACTATGCTGGCTTTTCAAATCTGGTGGCTATTACCACTAATTTTAGTTGCTGGTTATGGTCCAGCCTGGATTGGACACTTTTTCCTTGAAAGGAACCGGCCAGCGACATTTACCTATCCTTTATGGTCGTTAGCCGCTGACTATAAAATGTTTTATTTCGCCTTAACCGGGCGATTAAAGAATGAGTGGCCTAAATATTTTTAGTCTCCCATATCTGGCTGGTCAAACTGAAAGATTTCTTCAATTGGTTTATCGAATATACGGGATATCCTAAAAGCTACTTCCAGTGATGGGGAGTATTTTCCTTTTTCTATAGCTGCCACTGTTTGTCGAGTTAATTCAAGGCGTTCAGCCAATTGCTGCTGTGTCATCTCGCCATGTAAAAAACGTAGCGTCTTAATATTATTGTTAAGCAAAGCGGGTCTCGTCATAACTAAACTCCGCGACGAAAAAGAACCAGCTGACAGCTATAATTAATAATTTCAGCAACAACAAAAATAATAAAGACAAAGTAAACGCTTAAGAATGGAATCTGGAAAATAATACTAAGGGCAAGGTAACCGATTAGGATAAAGCCCAGCACGTGACTCGAATAGTAGCTGGATTTTAGCGTAATGAGTTTTTCTCTCTCATCAGATTTGGTATTGGCCTCCCTGCGATTGTGTAACGCTACCCAGGTATGGCCAATCACTTCAATCAGTATAAAGATAAGAATAGCGAACCAAAGGGGTTTCACCTCTAATATAGATTCCTCAAAACCACTAAAAAAGGGCCAGATTATTATCAGGGTATACGCCAGAAGTAGAGCCAACGCGCCAATATGAATGGCGGCACTTTTCTCTCTGAAAGATAACTCTTTGAAGAACATTATCAAAACTCCTTGTACAAAATATAGATAATGTAGTGTTAGCTATATTTAACATTATGTCAAATATATTTTCCATGAAGGGTTTTTAGGGGCAAAAAAAACGCCAGCAAAAGGGCTGGCGGTTTTGATAATAACTAACAAATCAATCTTTCTTTAAATTGGTGGCTTCCAATACCATGATTTTTTCATCCTTCTCTAATAAGGGACGTATTTCTTCAAGAAGGTCCAGGCGTTCTTCTGAATCAGCCCAAACTTCCCAGGTGTCGAAAGAATCCCAGCAGGACATGACTATGACCTGGTTGGGGTGTTCTTTGACGTGAAAAATTTCTCCGGATAAAAAGCCCGGCATATTGCTGGCTTTGTTTTTTGCTTGGCGAATCAGTGTATGATAGTCGTCGAGCTTACCATCGAGAATGTTGCGCTCAATAATAATACGAACCATTAGGACACCTAACTATTGTGTTGGTTAGAAGGGTTTTGGTTTTTGGAGTGACTGAAACAGTCTTAAGCCAATTACCAAGGTTGCAATAATAAATATAATCAGCATCCACTCAGGCATGGATAATCCAATAAAGTTCCAACTGATCTTAGCGCATTCACCGTCACCCGCCAATACGGTTTGGATTACTTCCATGAAAGGTAGCATATCCATCAGGTTTTCTAACGGGGCACCGCAGGCCGGAACCTCATCTTCAGGTAAGTGTTGTAAATATACATGTCGACCTGAAATAATTATACCGCCAATTGAGGGTAATAGCGCGAGGATTTGATAAGTCCGATTGGCCCATGAATGACGCTTCGGATTGTGAATTGCATTTATTAATAAGACAGCACCCAGGGCTATGACCATGACGCGCTGAAAAATACATAAAGGGCAAGGCTCTAAGCCATCAACATATTGAAAATATAGGGCTGTTACGATGAGCTGGTAGCATATAAATGCGCCCAGAAAATTCCAGCCTCGACCATTCAGATTCATGAGTTTGACTCTTTGTTAGACTCTTATTTGAGCAAACGATTTAGCGCACAGTACATGGACTTTGAATAAAGTTCAAGTAGTTATGCGCCTATCGCTCATTACGCTATAACCCTCATCAGGCCAAGCTTTGATAAATCCTGCTATAATTTCAATAGCTTAGATTCAATACTTATTATTTATCCTTCTTCAGTGCCGCTGTGAGGGCATCTGCAAAAGCGCCCTGGGGCTGTTTGTTTTGCTTTTTGCGGCCGGACATAGCCTTAGTCTTGTTGCTGGACCTGTTAGTTTTTGGCTGAGCCTGTCCCTGGGTGTCAGGTCCTACCATGGATAAGCTGATACGTTTGCGCTGCTTGTCAACGTCCAGTACCCAGACCCGCACAATATCACCAGCCTTAACTACTTCACTAGGGTCTTTAATGAATTTGTTAGCCATTGCAGATAGGTGTACCAGACCATCCTGATGAACTCCGACATCGACAAAAGCACCAAAAGCAGTAACGTTAGTAACAACCCCTTCAAGCTCCATCTTTGGTTTTAAATCATTGAGCGTTTCTACTCCATCTTTATATTGAACCATGCGGAACTCAGGGCGAGGGTCGCGCCCAGGCTTATCCAGCTCTTTTAGAATATCGTTGATTGTGTGCTCACCAAACTTATCGTCAGTGTAGTCTTTTGCTGTAATCTGTTTTAATTGTTTGTCGTTGCCAATCAGTTGGTGGATATCCTGAAGTTGTAAATCCTTAATGATTTTCTCAACGATAGGATACGTTTCAGGGTGAACACCTGAGCTATCCAGTGCGTTGTCACCATCGGTGATACGTAAGAAGCCAGCTGCCTGTTCGAAGGTTTTTGGACCCATACGTTCGACTTCCAGTAACTGCTGACGAGAATTGAAGCGGCCGTGCTCATTGCGCCAGTTGTAAATATTTTGTGCCAGAGTTTTGCTAAGACCTGATACACGAGTCAATAGCGGAACTGAGGCCATGTTAAGATCGACACCGACGGCATTCACACAGTCTTCAACAACCCCTTCAAGGCTTCTAGCTAACTGGCTTTGGCTGACATCATGCTGATATTGACCTACGCCAATAGACTTTGGCTCAATTTTCACCAGTTCAGCTAGAGGATCCTGTAGTCGACGAGCAATTGAAACCGCACCACGATAGCTAACATCCAGATCGGGGAACTCTTTAGCCGCTAGTTCAGATGCGGAATAAACTGAAGCGCCTGCTTCACTGACCATAATTTTTTGTAGCTTAAGCTGAGGAGCCTTCTTCATTAACTCAGCAACCAGCTTGTCGGTTTCTCTGGAAGCCGTTCCGTTTCCGATACTGACTAATTCCACCTTATGCATTTCGCACATGGTTTCAAGCTTACGTAGAGACTGATCCCACTGTTTCTGCGGGGCATGAGGGAAAATGGTGCTGTGAGCAAGAAGTTTACCCGTATCATCCACAATCACGGCTTTAACGCCAGTACGCAGGCCGGGGTCTAACCCCATAGTAGTTTTGGCACCAGCAGGAGCGGCCATTAATAAATCATTAAGGTTTTTAGCGAAAATTCGGATCGCTTCAGTTTCCCCTAATTCACGAACTTTGGTCAATAGCTCCGTCTCCATATAAAGGTGGAGTTTAATCTTCCAGGTCCATAGAACTACTTGCTGTAGCCATTTGTCTGCTGCGCGGCCCTGGTCGTGAATATTGAAATGCTGAGCTATCATGCCGATGCAAGGATCTGCAGCGTCTTCATCCTTGACCAGGCGTTGGTTTGAAACCATTTGTAGCGATAGAATATTTTCGTTACGACCCCTCAACAAGGCTAGAATGCGGTGTGATGGAATGGCATTGAATGCTTCATTGTGATCGAAGTAATCAGAAAATTTGATGCCTTCTTTTTCTTTTCCTTCAATGACCTTTGCCTGTATATAAGCATTTTCCCATAAATACTCGCGAAGCTGTTTTAGCAAGTCTGCATTTTCTGCAAACTCTTCCATCAGAATTTGACGCGCACCATCCAAGGCATCTTTGGTGGTAGCGATGTTCTTATCTTTTTCATCGCTTTCCTGTAGATATTTCTCGGCTTCTTTTTCAGGATTGAGTGTGGGATCTTGCCATAAAGCATGAGCAAGAGGCTCCAATCCTGCCTCGCGCGCAATTTGCGCTTTGGTACGACGCTTAGGTTTATAGGGAAGGTATAAGTCCTCCAGCTCACTCTTGGTATCTGCGCTTTTAATGGATGCTTCGAGTTCAGGTGTCAGCTTTTCCTGTTCCTCTATGCTTTTAAGGATAGCGCTGCGACGTTCTTCCAGTTCTCTGAGGTAGCCCAATCTCTGTTCCAGATCCCTCAGCTGGGTATCATCCAGAGCACCGGTTACTTCTTTACGGTAACGCGCGATAAATGGAACGGTTGAGCCTTCATCAAGAAGTTTGACCGTTGCTTCGACTTGCTGAGGACGAATATTTAGCTCTTGAGCTATTTGCTGGTTAATTTGTAACATCTTATTTGTGAGTATTGGGAAAAATATGACGGCATAGTATAGTGCTTGTGGATAATTGAAAAAAGCCTAAATTGGGTATTCTGTGGAGCTTCTATGCGCAGGTATCACATTTAGAGATATAATTTTAAGGGTTTTTGGGGAAGTGTAGGAACTAGGCCATGACTGAAGAAACACCAAAAGTATTAGTAGTTGATGATGATGTGCGTTTAAGAAGCTTACTTGAGCGTTACCTCAAGGAGCAGGATTTCATCGTTCGCACGGTAGAAAATGCGGAACAAATGGATCGCTTTTTAGAGCGAGAAAACTACCATTTAATGGTATTGGATCTGATGCTGCCCGGTGAAGATGGTTTGTCTATCTGTCGTCGCCTACGCTCACAGAACAATCCAATCCCGATTATCATGCTTACCGCTAAGGGTGATGAAGTGGATCGCATTGTGGGTTTAGAGGTCGGCGCTGATGATTATTTGGCGAAGCCATTTAACCCAAGAGAGTTGCTTGCTCGAATTCGAGCCGTTCTCCGTCGACAGGCAAAGCATATACCCGGTGCCCCGAGTAACTCCGAGTCAGTTATCAGCTTTGGACGATTTACTTTAAACCTGGCAACTCGTGAAATGACCGATGACGGAAAGTCTATTTCCTTAACCAGTGGTGAGTTCGCAGTCCTTAAGTCGTTAGTTGAACATGCACGACAGCCCCTGTCTCGGGATAAATTAATGAATCTAGCTCGTGGTCGAGACTATTCAGCACTTGAGCGAAGTATTGATGTTCAGGTGTCCCGTTTACGACGTTTGATCGAAGAAGATCCGGCCCATCCGCGTTATATACAGACAGTCTGGGGTGTTGGTTATGTCTTTGTACCAGACGGTGGTGAAGCCTGATCCTTAATATAAGATCCAGCTAATGCGAATTTTACCGAAAACTGCGTTTGGACGTATTGCCTTTCTGGTCGGCGTACTTCTGCTCATCAATCAGTGGGTATCTTACCTGACAATTTCATGGTACGTGGCACAGCCTTCTATGAAGCAGTTGGTGCAGTTAATTTCGTCTGATGTCAAAACAGCTCTTACAATGCAAGACTTGGAGCTGGAGGGCAAAATGTCGAATGAGGTACGAGTTGAAATCATGGCTGACCAGCGTATTCAGATGATTTCTACTCGTATGGGCGAGCCAAAGCAGCTTCGTGAGGCGCGCTTATATACCGTGTTAACATCTCAGCTAGCCGAAAGCCTCGGGGTGGCAGAAGACAGCACCGAGATGCGGGTCGAAGAGTCAGATCAAATTTATTACTGGATCAAGTCACCCCGACACAGCAACGTTTGGTTCCGCATCGCCATGGAGCCTTTTGAAGGCTTCTATATTCATCCGCCGCTGGTTTATTTTACTGCAATCCTATTGCTTAGTTTGTTGGGTGGATGGATATTCACCAAGCAAATCAGTCGCCCATTACGTCGCTTGGAGTTCGCTGCCCGAGAAATTGGCCGCGGTGACAATCCAGGGCAATTAAAGGAAGAGGGACTGGAAGAAATGGTGACGGTGACCCGAGCTTTTAATCAGATGGCGCGAAACGTCCAGCAGCTTGAAGAAGATCGAACCATGCTCTTGGCAGGTGTGTCCCATGATCTGAGAACACCCTTAACCCGTATTCGCCTGTCGACTGAATTTATGAGCGATGATGAGGAAGAGGTGCGAGAAGGCATTATCCGTGATACAGAGGATATGGATCAGATTATCGATCAGTTTATTTCTTTCGTGCGGGATGGCCGTGATGAACGGGACCAGGTTGGTGATATCAATGCTCTGGTTGAAGATTGTGTTAAATCTGTTCGTCTACAGACTCAGGATATTAGCTATAACCTTGCTGATATGCCTGCTGTATCCTTCAAGCCAATGGCGATGAAACGTTTGGTCACTAACCTTATCATGAATGGATTAAAATACGCAGGAGCTCCGCTTCATGTAGAAACCAAGCTGGTGGATAATATGGTCAGAGTATCGGTCTTTGATGAGGGGCCGGGTATTGATGAAAAGGAAATCGAGCGCTTATTCCAGCCTTTCTCTCGAGGTAACAGTGCTCGTAGTGGTGGTGGCTCAGGTCTGGGTTTAGCTATCGTACAGAGAATTGCAGAACTGCATAAAGGACATGTTAGATTAATTAATCGCCCTGAAGGCGGGCTGGAAGCTCGGCTAGAGTTCCCAGCCAATCGTTAATATCAGTTGACGCTGTCACTCGGAGCGTTGCTACTTAACAGCGTCATGATGTCATCCTCACTGAAAACTTCTTTACTGCTGCAAAAGTCACATATCAGTTCCAGTTGTCCACCACTTTCCTTAACCATATTGACTAACTCGGAAGGCTCAATGGTACTTAGCGCTCTTTCATTGCGTTGGCGGGAACAGCTACACTGAAACTCAATGCTCTTCTCTGGGTAGAGCGTTACCTCATCCTGATGGAACAGCCGGTACAGTATTTCCTGATGGCTTAGGTTAAGCGCTTCGTTAGCTTCCAGCGTTTCAGCTAAGGTTTTTACGTGCTCAAAGGCACCAGCCTTATCTTCGGGTGATATATCCTGTTGCGAGTTTGCTGGCAGAGCCTGTAAAAATAAGCCGGTCACCTTATTATCATTCACATAAAGCTGGATTGAAGTTGGCAACTGTTCTGAGCGAGCAAAGTAGTCTTCAAGACATTCAGCCAGGTTTTGGTTTTCTAAGGGCACAACACCTTGATAGCGCTGGCCTTCTTCTGGCTCGATGGTAATAGCCATTTGACCATTCTGGGTCCAGTTTGGGAAGTTAAGTTCGGAACCATCGTTACTTTCATTGGTGTGCATCAAGCCACGAATATGACCCTGATGATCACACTCTGTGAGTAATAACTTAACGGTCGACGGGCTCTGCAATTGAAGGGCTATTTTTCCTTTTATCTTAATGATCTCAGCCATTAAAGCATTGGCCGCAAGAGCTTGCCCTAGTAACTGACGTTCAGCCTTAGGGTACTGGTGTTGCTCAACTATAGTTTGATAGCTCTGTTCGAGAGTAATGACTTCGCCACGGATTGGGAGTTTTGCAAATGTGAATCGTTGAATTGTATCTGACATATATTATCCGGTTAACTCTGTAGCTGTTTGTTAATTTTGATCGCGTTTGAATCGATGTATTTGACGCCTTTGTCGTTTGTCAGGCTTGCCTTCGGTTTTTGGCATAGATTGTCTCTGTACCGCGAGGGCTTCTCGCTTCTTGATACTTTCGTCGGTTTCTTCGTAAAGAGTCTGCGCAATTTTCGCTGGTCCACGCTGTGAAGACAAGTCTTTTACTATGACGGTTTTTTCATTAAAACCCTGTCGGATTTTAAGTGTCATTCCGACGGTGACGGCGCGACTGGCTTTGCCTTTTACTCCGTCACAATGGACTTTACCTCCATCGATCGCTTCTTTGGCAATGGAGCGCGTTTTAAAAAAACGGGCAGCCCATAACCACTTGTCTAACCTCACAAAATTGTCAGCTGTCATCTTGAACCTTACTAATCTTTACAGTATCTTAGCTTGCTTTTCCACAGTTTCAGTGGGAATATGCTTATTATAAGCTATCTCAAAGAAAGATAGCTAAACAAATGACTTGGGACTTTTGTTGGGAGTACGGAAACGGGCACATATAATACCATGAACGTAACGTCGAAAAACTTTACACAGTTTGTGCAACAGCGGGGTAGGTTAATTGCACGAATTGTTGCTCTAGTACTAGGGGTGATCTGCCTCTATGTCTTAGCGAAATTAGTCTGGTTATGGGTGGATTATTTCCAGCCAATGCCAGCGGTCACCCCTGTTAATACAGCTCCTATTCCTGATAAGCAGCCTACCGTCAATATTGAGCGGATTGCGGCCATGCATTTATTTGGCGAAGCTAACGCACCCGTCGAGCAACAGGTTGAAGCGGAAGAAACCAAGCTGAACCTTAAACTATTGGGTACTTATGTATCTGATGATGACAATGTCAGTAGCGCTATAATTCAGTCCAATGGTAGCCAAGAGGATGTGTACTTTATAGGTGATAAGCTAAAGGTACGAGGTAATGTGACCCTGCACCAAGTAGAGACCTTGAAAGTTATTATTAAGAATGGTGGTAAGTTTGAGACTCTAACGCTACTAGAGCAACTAAATAAACAAGTATTATCGACAGCAAAAAAGCCTGAGCTGTCAGAAAGTCAGGAACGGACGATTGATAAACGACGTGACGTCAGGTTAAGCCGTGAATTGTCCGAGATGAAACAGAAACTGTATGAAAATCCTCAGTCCTTCATGGATGTGGCGCGTGTAGAGCGAGTCATAGGGGCTGATGGTCAGGTAAGCGGTTATAAAGTGGCTCCTGGGAAAGACCCTAGAATGTTTACCCGTCTCGGGTTACGCCGAAACGATGTGATTACATCAGTCAATGGACAACCGCTAAACGATAAAGATTTAATGGGAATGTTAACCGAGTTAAATAGCGCTCAATCTGTAGAGGTTACTATTGAGCGTAATGGGCAGCCTGTAACATTATTACTGGGCTTTTCAGATTTAAGTAATCAACGCCCACAGCCGAACTTAAATGAGAGAGATGGCAATGCTAGACAAATTAGGTAGTCAGGATCATAACAAGCAACAAAGAACCCAGTGGAGACACGGAGTGACTATGGGATTATGTGCCTTGTCGTTACTTCTGTCTTCTGCCATGGTCAAAGCAGAGCGTTTGAATGTACGTGATGCTGATATTCGGGAGGTCGTCGAAACGGTAGCTCGAATCACGGGCAAGACCATGATTGTAGACCCGCGAGTCAAAGGGTTAAAAGTTACTATCATTTCAAATAATGATTTCAGTAAGGAAGAAATTTATAACCAGTTCGTATCAACGCTGCAGATTCATGGATTTCAGGCAATCGAAAATAACGGTGTGATTAAGATCGTTCAGGATCAAAAGGCACGTTATGAGGCCTCTCCGGTTAATGTCAAAAATCCACAAAGTTATGGTGACAGAGCTATTACACAGGTTATCCCTGTGCAAAATGTTGACGCGCAGCAGATTATGAATGTACTGCGTCCGTTAGTTTCGCCACAGTCGGGGCATCTATTTGCGGTACAGGGTACTAACACTTTAATTCTGCATGATTCTGCTTCGAACGTAGAGCGTATTACCCAGATTATTGAGCGCACGGATAAGGCGAACGATGAAGAGATAGAAGTAATACCGTTACAACACGCTTCGGCCAGTGAAATTGTCCGTATTCTGGAAAGTCTGGATCGCGCGGGACAGCAAGAGAGAGTTAATCAGGTTAAAGCGCCGCGCTATGTAGCGGATGAGCGGACAAACAGTATTTTATTAAGTGCTGGTCAGCGTCAGCGTGTCCGACTTCGTGCTTTAATTCATAGCCTTGACCGTCAGCTGGACAGTACCGGTAACACAAAAACAGTGTTCCTCAAATACGCTAAGGCTGAGCAGGTGGCCGACGTTTTACAAGGTGTTGGTGAAATAAAGAAAAAAGAAGAGGCGGCTAATGCTGGACGAGCAGGTGCCGGGGCTGCTTCAGGCACGGCTGCTAAGAAAGCGTTGTACTCGGTACAGTTCCATGAAGAAACGAATTCCTTAGTACTAACTGCTCCACCCGATATCATGCGTGAGTTTGAGTCGATTATCCGCAGTCTGGATATTCGCCGTAAACAAGTTCATGTCGAAGCAATCATTGTCGAGATTTCAGATACCAAGGCAAAAGAGCTGGGCATCCAGTGGCTGTTTTCTCCGAGTGGCTCGGGTACGCAACCAGCAGGTATTATCAACTTCGATAATACAGGAACCTCGATTGGCCAGGTAGCTGGAGGTGCTATTGCAGCACGTGGCCAGGAAGAGGAAGTCTTTACTCGTGATCCTGAAACCGGAGCCATTACAGGGACTGAAACTATCACAACTGGTGGTGATAATGGTGCAGCATTGGCTGAGGTTCTCGGCGGATTGCAGGGTGCCGGTTTAGGTATTGCACGCATGAGTCAGACGGGTGTCAGCTGGGCAGCCTTTATTAAGGCGCTTGAAGGTGTAACCGACTCTAATACCTTGGCTCGTCCGAGTATCACTACCTTGGATAATGTCGAGGCTATATTTAAAGCTGGTCAGGAAATACCGATTATTACTGGCTCAACCTTAGGCAGTGGTAATACGAACCCTTTCCAGAGTGTTGATCGTAAAGATGTGGGTGTGATGTTGAAAATTACACCGCAAATTAATGAAGGCAATTACGTTCGTCTGGATATTGAACAGGAAGTATCATCACTTGCTGGTACTACGGCGGTAGACGTTGTCACTAACAAACGTGAAGTGAAAACATCCGTTCTGGTACCAGATGGCGGCATGGTGGTTTTGGGTGGATTGATTGATGATGATATACAGGAAAGCTCGCAGAAAGTGCCTCTATTAGGTGACATACCCATTATTGGTCATGCCTTTAAGTCGCAGCGAACTCAAAAGATTAAGCGTAACCTGATGGTGTTTATCCATCCGCGAGTGTTGAAAGATGATAAAGATTTACGCGAAATTAGTAATGCTAAATATAGTTATATGAGAGCTCAACAGATTGAGCAGGCGAACCGTGGTATTAGTTTAATGCCAAGCGCTGAGTCGCCAATCATGCCAACATACGATGAGGCTTTGGTGTTACCCCCAAGTTTCGAAGAGTATCTCGATAATGAGAAGCTACTGGAAAATGGTGAAGAAAATACCGAGTCTACCTCAGAGGAAGGTGAAGACTAATGTCTGAGCTAGTTGAAAATAATACAGCCTTAGAGTCTGAAGTTAAGCCAACGGTAGAGGCTGGACGCTTCCGTGCCATGCCGTTTAGCTTTGCCAAGAGACATGGTGTATTTTTAACAGAGAGTGATGATGGAATAAAATGCTTCATGCGAGATGATGCTTCACCTCAGGCGCTCCTGGAAGTTCGCCGTCATTACCCGCTGTCCTTCAACTTAGAGCGTTTAGACGCAGAATCATTTGAAAAAGAACTGAGTGCTTACTATCAATCAGGAACCACAGACGCACGTCAGACCATGGAAGACCTTGGTGATGAAATGGATCTGTTTCGTTTGGCCGAAGAGTTACCCGAAACGGAAGATCTTTTAGAAGCTGAAGATGATGCTCCAATTATTAAGTTAATCAACGCATTATTGACGGAGGCAATTAAAGAAAATGCTTCCGATATTCATATTGAAACCTTTGAGAAAAGCCTGTCTGTACGTTTCCGTATTGATGGGGTGTTGCGTGAGGTATTGCAACCTAGCCGAAAATTGGCGCCATTGCTGGTTTCACGTATTAAAGTTATGGGCAAGCTGGATATTGCTGAAAAGCGAATTCCACAGGATGGACGAATTGCACTGAGAATTGCAAATCGTGCGGTAGATGTGCGTGTATCAACGATGCCCTCCAGTTTTGGTGAGCGAGTGGTATTACGTCTTTTGGATAAGGAAGCGGGGCGGCTGGAGTTCGAACATCTGGGAATGCAGCATGACATCAGAGAGTTGATGAAAGATATACTGCACAAGCCTCATGGAATTATCCTGGTTACCGGCCCCACCGGTTCCGGTAAAACAACCACCCTGTATGCTGGTTTATCACTGCTTAACAACACATCCAGAAATATTTTAACGGTGGAAGACCCTATTGAGTACTTAATCGATGGTATTGGCCAGACTCAGGTCAATCCAAAGGTTGATATGACTTTTGCTCGTGGTTTGCGAGCAATCTTGCGCCAGGATCCGGACGTGGTGATGATAGGTGAGATTCGTGATCTGGAAACGGCTCAAATTGCCGTTCAGGCAAGTTTAACCGGTCACCTGGTGCTGTCTACCTTACACACCAATACTGCGATTGGTGCGGTAACCCGTATGCAGGACATGGGGGTTGAGCCGTTTTTATTATCTTCAAGTATATTGGGTGTGCTAGCTCAGCGTCTGGTTCGTAAACTTTGTAATGAGTGTAAACAACCTGCCATTGCTAATGAAAAAGAGTGTGAGTTGATGGGTTTTGATCCACAGGAACCTCCAACAATTTTTCACCCGGTTGGATGTGAACATTGTAACCAGCAAGGATTTCGTGGGCGTCAAGGTATATATGAACTGGTTCTGATCGACGATCAGATGAGAACCATGATCCATAATAATAGTAGTGAACAGGAAATGGAGCGTCATGCTCGCCAGTCTACGCCAAGTATTCGCGCTGATGGCCGTCAGCGTGTGGTTGACGGTATAACCACAGTCGAAGAAGTCCTACGCGTTACTCGGGAGGACTAATGGCTGCTTTTGAATTCGTTGCGCTTGATCCCAAGGGCAAACAAAAAAAAGGTGTGCTTGAAGGCGATACAGCTCGGCAGATCCGCCAACAACTCCGTGAGAAAAGTTTAACCCCGCTGGAAGTTAATCATGTTGGAGATAGCGTCAGCCGCAAAGAAAAAGGTGGTGGATTTTTCGGGCCAAAAATCAGTGTATCTGATTTAGCGCTGATTACCCGTCAGCTTGCAACATTAGTCAAAGCTGCTTTACCAATTGAAGAGGCGCTTAAAGCGGTTGCTGATCAAACGGATAAGTCAAAAGTAAAAACCATCATTCTCGGTGTCCGTTCCAAAGTAATGGAAGGTCATACTCTGGCTGATGGTTTGTCAGATTTTCCCAGTGTATTCAATGAGCTTTACCGTTCTATGGTTGCAGCGGGCGAGCGAGCAGGTCATCTGGATAAAGTATTAAATCGACTGGCGGACTATACTGAGCGTCGTCAGAAGATCAGTAGCAAAGTTTCAGCTGCCATGGTTTACCCCATTGTTTTGATCTTGGTTGCTATTGGTGTTGTCGCAGGCCTGATGGTTTTTGCAGTTCCTAAAGTAGTAGAACAGTTCCAGAATATGGGGGAAGAATTACCTACCATAACTAAAGTTTTGATTGGTATTAGTGACTTTACAATTTCCTACGGACTGTATGTATTGGTACTGCTGATATTAGGCTTTATTGGTGCCAAGATGTGGTTACGAAAAGAAGAGAATAAGCTTAAATGGCACCGGGTAATACTTCGAATGCCGGTTATAGGTCGGTTATCCAGTAATTTGAATACCGCTCAGTTCTCCAGCACACTGAATATCCTTCACTCCAGTGGCGTACCTTTACTTGAGGCGATGAACATTGGTGGTAAGGTTCTGTCTAATTTAAAGATGCGAAAAGCTATTCAGGAGGCGGCTGTTAAAGTTCGCGAGGGTGGCAGTCTTAAGATGGCTTTACAGCAAACCGGACAATTCCCACCAATGATGATTCATATGATTGGTAGTGGTGAGGCATCCGGTGAGTTGGAGCATATGCTGGAACAGGTGTCTGACAACCAGGAAGGATTGTTCGAAAATAGTATTGATGTGGCTCTGAATATCATGGGGCCACTGATTATTTTAGGGTTAGGGGCGATGGTAATGTTTATTGTTGCAGCAATGATGCTGCCGATATTCCAGTTAACTAACTCCATTACAGGTTAATTTTAAAGAGATAGGTATATGAAAGGTATTAATAAATCGAAAATGAATAAGCGCGCAAAAGGTTTCACCTTAACCGAGATTTTAATCGCGTTAGCCATTGTAGCGATCATGGGAACCGTTGTAACTTTAAGCTTGATTGGTAACGTCAATAAGGCAAACCTTGAGAAACTCAAAGGTGACATTAATACGCTAAAAACAGCCTTAACCAGTTACAAAGTGGATAATGGTACTTACCCTACTACGGAGCAGGGGTTAGAAGCTTTAATCAGACGCCCTACCAGCGAACCGGTACCTCAAAACTACCCAAGTAGCGGTTATTTAGGCTCTTCAGCTGTGCCAAAAGATCCTTGGAAGCGTGATTATATTTATATATATCCGGGCCGTCATGGGGACTTCGACCTATATACTTTAGGCAACGATGGTCGTGAAGGCGGCGAAGGTGAAAATATGGATATTGGTACTTGGAATTTACATGAAGCCAATTTCAATACAGAGAACCAATAAACTTAATTTCTTTAGATCCGCACATCAGGCAGGATTCACCCTGCTTGAGGTGCTGATTGCGATGACTATCGCGGCTCTAATGATCTCTGTCGCAACTATTGCCTTCGGTGATAACGATCTTGCCAAGTTAAAAAATAAATCTCGTCAGTTCTACGGCCTATTACAAATAGCTCAGGAAGAATCCATTATTCGTGGTGTTGAGATGGGGGTGAGGGTTGAGTCTGATGGCTACTCCTTCATGGTCTATAACGGAGGGAAGTGGCAGCCACTGCAAGATCATCGATTACTTCGCCCAATAAAGCTGGATGAGCCTGTCCACACTTACGTCAATGTAGAAGGACAGGAGTCCCTATTACAAAATGAACCTCAGGAAGAGGAAGTGACCAGTGATAAAAGAGGGCAGGAAGCGGAGCAAAAGAAGAAAGAGCCTGAAACGCCACAAATCTATATGTTATCCAGCGGTGAGAGCAATCAGTTTGTGGTGACAATTGGGTTAGACCGAGATGAACCTGTTTTCTATAGAATAACTGGCGATTATGTCGGTAATATAGAACTGTCTTCTGCCCTTGAGGGGCATTACAGCCATGACTGGGATAAAGATTTAGAAGATGATGAGTAGGTTGAACCGTAAGCAGAGTGGTTTAAGTTTACTGGAGCTTTTAATTGCTCTAGCTGTATTCTCGATCTTTATTATACCCATGCTCTCCGGTTTATTTTCTTCCAGCATCATTGCCCTTGGAAACTCAAAAGATAAGACTCTAGCAAATTTTGTCGCCCAGAATCATTTTGCTGAACTGCAGTTAGATGATGACTGGCCCTCTGTTGGTAAAAGACGGGGTGAAACCGAATACGCAGGCCGCATCTGGGAATGGGAGCAGAATGTTGTCGGTACAGAAGTGGAGGATATGCGTAGGGTTACATTATCGATCTTATATGGCGAGAGCGGAATTTATACGATGACTGGCTTTGTAGGAAAAAAATCCGACGATAGGGATGCGCCAAGGCGATGAATATGAAGCTGAACAGAGCAAAAGGTTTTACCCTAACCGAGGTACTGATAGCTCTATTTATTTTTAGCATCGTAGTTGCTGGTGCACTACAGGTTTTCAACTTTGTACAGATAACGTCTCAATCAGCAGATAAACAAATTGAGCGTTTGAGAGAGGTACAGTTAGCATTCAGGCAGCTAGAAGAAGATATTCGGTACCTGGTTCCACGTGACCGCCGAAACGTTTTTGGTGATAAAGCACCGTTGTTAAAAGCTGACTCTGAAAGTGCTAACAGCTACATTGAGTTTACGAGAGCCGGTTGGCGTAATCCTGCAAAACTAAAGCGTAGTAGTTTGCAGCATGTAAAGTATGAGTTTTTAGATGATCGAGTGGTGCGCCATCATTGGCTCTACGTAGATAGTGCTCGGGAGGGGCAGGAGCTAACACGTGATATGTTAACCCGAGTTGAAGATTTTAAGTTGGAATTCTTAAGCGATGATATCTGGAAAAAATCTTGGTTGGTTGATGGACAGCAGCTTTTGTCCTTACCAGAAGCCATTAAAGTTACCATCAAATTAGAAGACTATGGAGAATTATATCGGCTTTTCCCCATGCCACGTTATACCGCGATGGAGCAACAAGAAGAAAATGCAGAGCGGGAGGATCCAACCTCTGGGGGAACTGACAATAATGGCAGGAGCAATAATACAAGAGGGGGCGGTTACCGATAGGTTTTATGGTTAGCTTCCAACGAAATCAAGGCGTTGCCCTAATCACTGTATTGGTGATTTTTTCTGTTCTTAGCATCATGGCAATTCAAATTTTAAATAGCCAGCAGATGCAGGTACAACGGACAGCAAATATTATTAATGGATCTCGTGCTTATCAGTATATGTATGGAGCAGAAGTATTTGCGACCAGCCAGTTAAAAAAATTCTTTGAAGAAAGTAAAGCTGAGCGAGTGCATCGATTGCAACCATGGTCAGAAAGCGGGCTGGCTTTTGAAATCGAGCAGGGCTTGGGTCAATTACAAGGTTCGATAAAAGATATGCACAGTTGCTTCAATATAAATAGCATCATTATGGAGCAGCAGGCAGCAGGAGATGGAGGCGAAGAAGGTCGTGAAATTGGTAGCGGTGGCAATGGACTCCAGCCTGTTAGCGAGGGGCGAGTGAATGATGGCTCTGAAGGTAGTGGAATGCCGGGAGTGGATATATTTGCAAAATTGATTGAGTCACGTCTCGAGGATAGCTCAGTATCACCACAGGCCCTGGCAGTTGCGACAAAAGATTGGATTGATGAGGATCAGGAACCGACGGGTATCGATGGGGCTGAAGATTATACTTATACAGGTATGAAGATACCTTACCGTACGGCAGATTCTTTTATGGCGCACAGTAGTGAATTATTGGTTATTAAAGGTTTTACACCGGAAATCTATGATCAAATAAAAGACTTAGTCTGTGTCTTGCCGACAAAAGAGGGTACTATCAACGTTAATACAGTTGAACCTGAGAATGCTGAACTAGTGTGGATGTTACTTCAGGATGTTGATCTTGGGCAGGTCAGACAAGCATTAGAAAATTTACCCGATGAAGGTTATGACGAGGCTGGTTTTTTTGAAGCGCTAGGAAGTGGTAAAGTATCTAAACAGGGAAAGGGACGTTTAGTTTTTGACAGTAAGTATATGTTGTTAACAGCCGAAGCAAGCGTTAACACAGGTAAAGCGGTCGTGAGCTCATTGATGCTAAAGCAAGATTCTGAGTTCAATGTAATAGCACGACACATTGGAGAATAAATAATGAAGCAGCGGTTATTTATAAAAGTCAGTAGTGACGAAAAGTCATTGCAGTGGGGGCGCTTATCAGACGATGAGCACGGTAGCGATGGTTTCGTTGATCAGGGACAGTTGCTAATGGAGGATGCCGAAACTTTAGGGGAAGTCGTTTCTGAAGAGCAGATTATACTGATGTTACCGGCGCACCGAGTTAAGTGTTTCAATGTTGAACCGCCGACAAAAAATCGTAAACAGTTAGAAAAAGCAATTCCCTACCAGCTGGAAGAGCAAGTCATTGATAATGTCGAAACACAGCTGTTTGCTCTAGGTAGCTTTGACGCAGAAGGAAGAATTTCGGTCAATGTGATTGATAAAGGGTATCTGCGCCAGCTCTTGGACTTATTGAAGGAAGCGGGAGTTGAGCCTGATGTAGTGGTATCTGAGGCTGCCTGTGTTCCTTACTTTGAAGATGCCTGGAGCGCCGTGGTCGGTGAGCAGGTATTATTGCGGCAAGAACCAAACTTGTTTTGGTCTGCTGATAAGGACTTAGTGAAGGAGTTGTTGAAGCTTGAAATTCAAAGTGACGATTTGGGAATGTCTCAAGCGATACGTATATTTGCAGAGGATGGCCAGCAACTAAACCTTGAAGGTATTCCAGGACTGGCAACGCAGCAGGAATCAATCGAAAGTTTATTTTTATGCTTGGCTAAGAATTACAGAGAAGGCGGGATAAACCTGTTACAGCAGGAGTTTGCGTCACAAAAGAAAACACAAAGAAATTATGGGCAATTCAAGTTGCCGGCGATTGCGGCTTTAGCTTTAGTTATACTGGGTATAGTTTATTTAGTAAGCCATATTATTTCCCTGAATAATAAGCTGAGCACTCTTGAAGAGAGAACGTTAGCTGAAACACAAAAGCTCTATCCGAGCTTACCTTTGACCACAGCTCGCATTCAAATCAACAACAGCTATCGTAATATTGGTGGGGATGATGGTAGCAGCAGTAGTTTTGCGGGTTTGATCGATAAGTCTGTTCGAGCTATGGATGCCAAAAATATACAGTTTTCACAGCTGGAGTATATCGATAGCCGTGGTCAGTTAAGTATGGATGTAAGCGCACAAAGCTATGAGATCCTGACGCAATCGCAACGAAATCTTGAAGCCGCAGGTCTAAAGGTAGATATGCGAAATGCATCTGAAAATGGCGGTGTCTGGACGGCAAGAATTTCAGTGGGGTTAAACCAATGAATGCTATACAAACTTGGTATAGCGGCTTAAATGGTCGCGAACGTAATATGGTCACAGTATTAGGAATCATGATGATCATATTGATTCTATTTATCGCCATAGTTATGCCGATTCGTTCTTATATGGCTGAGCTAAGTGATAGTGTTGAGAGAGCTCAGAGTGAGCTGCCTGAGATTGCCTCAAAGGTGCAGGCTCTAAAAAGTCGAAGTGGTGGCAAACAGGTCAATGCCTCGCGCTCACTTAATCAGTTAATAACCACGAGTAGTAAACGCTATGGATTAAAGTTCTCCAGAATTGAGGAGCGCAAACGCAATGAGGAGATCCAGGTACGGCTAGATGATGTAGAGTTCGATCAGTTGTTACGTTGGGCAACTCAACTAGAGCAGCAACAGGGATTAGTGATTGATACATTAAGAGTATCAGATACTGATGTGGTAGGAATGGTAGACGCATCAATCAAATTTATAAAACCAACTTAATCCCTGAGAATAAAAGTTTTATGAAAAAAATTATTATGGGGGCTGTTTTGGCCCTTATTCTTTTTGTGGCGATGTTAGTCATATTAGCGCCAGCAAATACCATCAGCTCGCTGTTAGCAGAAAAGGTTCCGGGTCTGACCTTAAAGCAGGTAAATGGAACTTTATGGTCAACTAAGGTCGGCCGGATCAACTATAAACAATACGAATTGAGAGATCTGCAGTTAGAGACAAGCTTGCTGGGGCTTCTTCTAGGTAAATTACAGTCTTCAGTGAAAGTGAACGATCCTAAACTTAAGTTGAACTCAGAGATGGACCTTAGAGAGGGGCGTTATAGACTAAAGCACACAGACTTCACAATCGATACTGCCTATGTAACATCAGTTGTACAATTACCCATTGAGGGTTTAATTGGCCCTGTTAATGGAAACATCACTGAGCTAGAAATGACACAGCAAGAGTTACTTGAGTTAAATGGTGGCGGGACTTGGAGCAATGCAGTTATCCAATATCCCGGAAGTAATTTGGAATTAGGAACAATCCATTTTACCCTATCAAAGCTAGCAGATAGTGATAACACGATTAGAGTAGAAATCACTGACAATCAGGGAGTGCTTGATTTAAAAGGATACATTGATGCTTCTCTGGATAAGCGTTTTAATATGAACTTAAGTACGACAACAGACGTACCGCAAAACCTAAAGTCATGGTTATCCCGCTGGGGAAGAACTGAAAACAATCGGATCTATTTACAATGGCAAGGCCGAATACCTTAAGCAGACAGGACTGGGAAAATATCGATGCCATCCTATTGGATATGGATGGCACTTTGCTCGATCTATCTTTTGATAACCACTTTTGGCAAACAGCAGTCCCGGAGCTATATGCCGAGGAAAAAGGTATCAGTCTGGAAGACTCACATCAATATTTAGGAGAGTGTTACGATGAGTTCAGTGGTACTCTAAATTGGTACTGTACTGACTTCTGGTCTGAGAAACTTGGGATTGATATCATTCAGCATAAGTCAGGCATGGCTCATCACATAAGCCTAAGACCTGGAACCAAAGAGTTCCTGGAAAAGGTATCATCTTTGCAAAAACAAATTGTACTGGTAACTAACGCCCATCCGGAAACATTACGGGTTAAACTGGAGAAGACTTCGATAGACCAATATTTTGATCGGCTATATTCGTCACATCAGTTTAATCAACCGAAGGAGTCAGCTGGATTTTGGCAGCAATTAGAGCAGGACTTAACCATTCCTTTGCATAGATGTTTATTTATTGATGACACAGAAAATATTTTAATGCGAGCGAAACAATCCGGTGTTAAATATGTGGTAATGGTTGAACAGCCCGATATGACTCGACCTGCCAGAGGCAGTAAACACTTCCCAACCCTGAACCGATTAACCGAGTTATTAAAATAAATTATGTCTAAGAAACTACCCAGAATTAAAAACCAGAAAATTATAGCCGAAACACGCATCTTCGCGGTTGAAGAGTTGGAGTTAGAGTTTTCCAACGGTGTTTATCGCATATATGAGCGATTAAAAGCTGGTAAATATGGTGCCGTACTAATCATCCCCATGCTCGATGATAACACTCTTCTACTAATAAAAGAGTATGCGGCAGGGGTAGAGCGCTATGAGTTGGCCTTTCCTAAAGGGTTGGTTGATCCTGGTGAAATAGCACTGGATGCGGCAAATCGTGAGTTACAGGAGGAAGTTGGCTATGCTGCAAGGGAGTTAACTCAGATGAAACGGATTACATTGGCACCCGGTTATCTAAGCCACAAAATGGATGTTGTTTTAGCGCGAGATCTATACCCAAGCAAGCTTGAAGGAGATGAGCCTGAACCCATCGAGGTTGTTGAGTGGAAAGTCGATGAACTAGACGCTTTGTTGGAACTGGATGAATTTAGTGAGGCCAGGAGCATTGCTGCTCTGCACTTACTACAGCATGCATTGAGGCAATAAAAAGACAGCCGCTTATTTAAGCGGCTGTTTTGATAGGAGCGTTTTTTCTAGCGCTCTTCGGCCGACATTGAAATGATTTTTTTGCCATTGTCATCCTGTGTCAGAGTACCGTTTGTTTTAAGGTAAGACTCGATAGGTTTATCTCCAGCAACTATTCGTATAGCGAAAGGCTTCCTATGAGATTTAGATGCATCCTCTGCTACAACGGTAATTAAGTGGATGCCTTCCGTCATAGGGGTAACACTAAATAGATGACTCACTTCGTTACCTTGCTTCTGTAATGAAATCTGTTTCTCACCGTGAAGCACCAGCTGCTTGCTTGTTGTTAAGTCGGCAAGTTTTGGACTTTCTGCGCCTTTGAGAGCCAGAGTAATGTTGACTGTCTCACCCACGGCAACTCGTTCCTTAGAAACGCTATAATCCATTTCAATTTTCGCTGCAGGCTTGCCCGGGCTTTTGTATTGGCTACCAGAAGAAGTTTCCTTCGCAATTACCTGATGGCTACCAGCAATAAACGCTAAACCCACACATGATAATAATATAATTTTTTTCATGAAACTGACCTCAGTAAATTATTAATTCTGAATAAGGGATACATCAAAGCAATCTGCCTGATCCCAAACCAGGACATCCGCAACGTAAGTACCCGCTGAAAAATTCTGTGTAATATTAACAGTTGACGATGTAAATGAATCATCGGCCGCGACAATGGTACCTCGACTATAGATATACCCATCCAGATCGCGACTTCCAGAAGGTGTCAGGCGTAGAGTGTAACTGCCATTCGTTTGTATGTTTAAGCGTAAAAACTTTCGGTTACCGAGTTTGTTGCGGTTCTCATTTGATGAGAACCCACCAAAAGTACTGATTGTGCAGAGCTGTCGGCTGTCTCCAGCGGAGAATGTTTCATATACAGGAAGAACTTCGGGCTGACCTTCGCTGTCAGTCTCATTACTCCCCCAGATATCCACATTCGTTTGGATGTTCTGATCTATCAATAACAGATCCAGAGATGCAGTGTCGCCAGGATTATTAGCTTTCATATATGTCATGAAGCTGAAGATACTGGTAAATGCCTGAGTATCTCGCTGAGACCCCGTCAAAACATCATAGATTGGTTGTAACCCTAGGCTTGATGGGTCTTCATTATTCGAATCATAGATGTCATATAGAATCGACTGCACGGAACCTTCGCTGAACCAGCCAGGGTTTGAAACGTTATTATTTTCAACATTAATCACAAAGCCGCTTGCCTGATTAGGCCCAAAAGAATCTCTGTAAAGTGGATCATCGGTTATGATGCCTGACCAGGCATTACCAAAGCCCTCGCCGAATGCCACTCGCATATCTAGGCGGTCACCTCCTGCATGGCGTCCTCCGATACTGTCAGAACGGGCATTGGTATCTTCAAAATAATGCCCCCACTCATGGATGATGACATGACCATCATATTCATCCGTATCCGTATCTTCCGCGCCCAGTAAGAATATTTTGCCATTACTGTAAAAAGAGGTATTAATTTTACCCGTTGAAGTGTCGCCAGGCTCAGGAATATTGTTTGGACTCCAGTTGATAACAAGAGATGGAAGTTGTATATCTGCATCGACGGTCTGCAATTTAGCTATTATCTCATATGCACGATCAAGAATATGAAAGGGTGCTGCGGCACGGGTGGAGATGTAGGAGCTTCCACCCCAGCCAGAGGCCGCGTTTAAATTACGTGTAGTGCTGGTCGATGATGGGCTAAAGCTTTCTGAGTCGAGGACATATAAAGCACCGCTGTTGGTATTGTCGACAACTTCGACATCCCAGGCAGGAGTACCTGTTTTTTTCAGCTCCGCTCGTATACGGATACGATAAGTTGCACCTGTTTCGCCCTGCAGAGAGTAGCGTCCATTAGCGTCGCTGACCGTAGTATCAATGACCGTGCTACCACTGCTGCCCTCAAGGAGTTGCACTGTAGCCCCTCGAATGGGGTCTTGAGTGGTTGCATTGTAGTTAAGACCGCTCGTGCTTGTGTTATGTGGCACATTATCATAGGTCGCTGTTCCTGAAATAGTTGCAGCTTGACCACTACCCCCGGAAGGTGGCGGTGTTGAATTGTCGTTGGAGTCACTGCCGCCCCCACAGGCATAAAGAAGTATGCTGAACGCTGTGATTAAAACGACTTTTAATTGCTTCATATCATATCCTCATAAACAATTTGCATTGCTAATTCATAACAAGCTCAGCATCGAAACAGGTCGCAACAACACTTGTTCCTGCCTCATCATATGCAACAGTATCTGCGATACTGACACCTTTTGGTAACTCTATTGTCATCACAACGGGGTCTATCCCCGGTGCCTCGTCTTTAGCAATTTCTTCTCCGTTGTTCAGTATATACCCATCAATGTCATTATTTCGTGATGGAGTCAGAGTTAAGGTATAACTCCCTGCTGATGGAGCATTCAGCTTCAAAAAGCGGTGATTAGCCAGTTTATTCCAGTCTGCGCCTTGAGTGGTACTGGTGCAGACGCGTTTTACATCTCCAGGATTCATTATGATATAGACTGGCAAGGCCTCAGCCAAAGTACCGTTGTTACTGGCGTTACTACCCCATATATCAATATCAGAGGTAATGCTTTGGGCCTCCAGCAGTTGACTAAAATCATTTGTATATGCTGGATATTGCTGATTTAGATAAGTCATAAAAGAGAAAATGCTCGTTAAAGCTGGGGTCTCTTTCTGCTGCCCTTGCAACACCTCAATAATCGGTTGTAAACCCAGCTGTATGAAGTCCTGTCCATCCGATGCTTCATCATAAATGTCATATAACAGGGATTGCACTGAACCCTCACTGAACCAGCCGGGGTTAATAACGTTATTATCCTCAATAGCTATAGAGAAACCGTTAGCCTGAGCTTGATCGAAGGAGTCCTTATACAGCGGCTGATCGGTAATCATAGCGGACCATGCATTGCCAAACCCTTCTCCAAAAGCAACTCGTAAATCAAGGTAATCTCCGCCTGCATGGGCGCCACCGATACTATCTGACCGGGCTAGACTATCTTCAAAAAAGTGCCCCCATTCGTGAATGATGACATGCTGATCATATTCATCCGTATCGACATTTTCAGCGCCAAGCAGAAATATTTGACCTTCCTGATAGTAAGATGTGCCGATTTGGCCAGATTCAATATCTCCAAACTGTGGAATATTGTTAGGACTCCAGTTAATGGTGAGCGGCTGAAGTTCAACAATGCCAACTGTTTTAAGTTTAACGATAATGTCGTAAACCTTATCGAGGATGTGAAAAGGCGCGGCGGTACGGGTATTGTCATAACCCTTGCCTTCAACCCAACCCGATGGAGCATGAAGGTTTTTACTCAAGGTCTCATTATTAACTTTGAAGGTATCCGTTACCATCGTATATAAAGCATTTTCATTGGTATTATCAACCACTTGAACTTGCCAGCTATGATCATCTTCATCATCGGCGGGATTGGAGAGTTGGGCTTTAACACGAATCTGAACATAGGTGTCCATCTTCTTCAAAAATTTGTATTCCCCTGTGTCATCCGTGATGACAGAGTCAATGACCTTGTCATTCTCTATTAGTTCTACAAGAACACCACGTGCAGGTGCTTCAAAAGACTTGGTGTACTCCAATCCATTTGATATGTCACTGTGAGGGACCTTTTCGTAAGTGATGGTCCCTTTAATTTCGGCATTGGGTACATCACAGCCGGCGACCATTAAGATCGACAAAAGTGCGCAAATTACTCTCCAAGAAATCATTCTCTACCCCAGTTTATTATGCTCTCTGACGAGTTAACCGGCTCAGTCTAATACAAGAACCACAGGGGATCGAGCAGGGGAGAATCAGTTTTGGCTATTTTTGATGTGTTTTAAAGCGGCCATGACCTGATTATCCCTTTTATAACTTTGGGTTACGGAACCTTTTGATTCTCCTGACTTTTTTGTATCAGTTTGTATTTTTGCGTCGTTATTATCGTCCACAGGCTCAAACTCAACTGTTATATCCGGTGTGATACCAGAATCCTGAATAGAGCGATCATTAGGCGTGTAGTAGAGAGACGTGGTCAACTTGATGGCATTGCCACCATGTATAGGTAAAATTGTCTGAACCATTGCCTTGCCAAATGACTGGGTACCAATGATAGTCGCTCGCTTATGATCCTGTAACGCACCGGAGACAATTTCTGAAGCTGAAGCAGAGCGCCCGTTGATAAGGACGACCAGGGGTTTACCTCGTAGAATATCACCTGAACTGGCATTGTGAACCTCGTTGGTCTCCTCTTGGCGGCCTTTAGTTTTGACAATAACACCGCTATTTAGGAATAAGTCACTGACCTCTGTGGCGCCATCGAGCAGTCCGCCGGGATTGTTTCTGAGGTCAAGAATGAGGCCTGCCAACGGCTTTTTATTTAAATATTCCATATTACTGATGGCCTGACTGAGATCGTTAGCCGTTCTTAATTGGAATTCAGTGATTCTGGCGAAACCTATATTATCCTCCAGTAATTGGTAGGTCACACTGGTGGTATGGATAACCTGTCGAGTTACGACAACCGTTACTTCTTCTTCATCACTATTAATATAAGTTAGTTCGACTTTACTACCAGGACTTCCACGCATAAGCTCGGAGCCTTCCTCAGCGGGAAGACCGGCCGCAGAGATATCATTTATGTGGGTAATCAGATCCCCGGGCTTAAGGCCTGATCGTTCAGCTGGAGAGTCCTTAAAAACGTTAACGACCTCAATACCTTCTTCTATGTGGTTTGCTTCAATGCCAATGCCCGCATAATCACCAGTCGCGCTTTCCTGTAAAGCCGCAAATTGTTCGGCGGTGAGATAGGTTGAGTAGGGGTCAAGGTTGCTCAACATGCCACGAATTGCCGCATCAAGAATCTCTTTGTCAGTCAGCTCTTTGACGTAGGACTGTTTGATTTGCGCGTAGGCGTCAGCCAATGCCGCTAACTCGTCTAACGGTAATGTCTCGACAGTGTCTGATGTGCCGGATTCTTGCTCTTCAATGGTTGGCTCTTGCAGCGATTGTTCCTTTTCAGGATGATCTGCAAAAGCAACACCTGTAATGAAAAGGCACAGCAATAGCACTGTGGCTAACTTGTTTAACATCGGAGTATATCCCTCTGATTATCCTACTATGATTATTGTTTTAGCGAATCCAGGCAACTGGATTCTGTGGTCGGCCGTTATATCGAATTTCAAAATAAAGGCCTGATTGACCACTGCCGCCACTCCCCCCAGAGGTAGCGACAGGTTCTCCGGCCTCAACCCAGTCTCCCGGAGATTTCATAAGGGTTTGATTCTGTCCGTATAAGGACAGATACCCTTTACCATGATCCACAATAACTACTAAGCCATATCCGCGCAACCAGTCTGCAAAAACGACTTGTCCATGGTGTATGGCGTGAACGGGATCGCCTTCCTTTGAACCGATTAAAATTCCATTCCATTTCAATCTGTTGCCAAGTTTGTTGCTACCATAACGATGAAGAACAGAGCCTTTTACGGGCCATTGCAGTTTATTTTTGAATTTACTCAGACCCGCCAATGATTGCTTTGGCGCAAACTGACGTAGTGTTTTCTCAATGGAGCGGATAACTTTAGCAAGTTCCTGCTCGTCTTTGCGTAATTTTTCAAGACGTGAATTTTGGCTACTGTAACTTTCTTTCAATTGATTCAGAGCAACCTGTTGTTCTTTCTTTAGTTCTTGCTGTTCTTTTTGTTGAACCACTTGCGCTTCTTCGAGATCAGATAGTGTGATCAACGTACTCTGGATATCCTGCTCGATAGTCTGCAAACGCTGTAACGTTTGTTGCAGCTCTTCAATATCATCTATTCTGGCCTGATTGAGGTATCGGTAATATTCCAGCATCCGGGAAACTTTTGCAGGGTCTTCCTGGTTAAGAAGTAGCTTAACGTATTCCTGACGACCAGCTATGTAAGCACTTCGTAACTGCGAAGCTAGTCTTTGTCGCTGCTTTTCTCTTAAAGCAATTTTTTCAGTTTGTTCAACTTCAAGCGACTGCAGTTTGTTATTTGCTTGAGTAATCCGTTTTTTTGTCTGGCGTAATTGCGAGGTAACTTCTGCCAGCTTTTTATCGATACTTTTAATTTTCTGCTGGGCCTGACTTTGCTGCGCAAGATTATCCTCAAGCTCTTCCTGGATTTCTGATATGGCGGCTTTTAATATCTTTAACTCTTTTTCAGCTTGTGCTTTATCCTGAGCAGCGGGCGTAGCAAAACTATAGAGTAAAAGCAAAAAAATAGAAGCCACCAAGTATATGGCTTGGCGTTGTATCGTTCGGCTTGGTGGCATCATTCGTATCAACAAACGTTAAATTTTAAATATCGGTCGGCCAGTCATCTCTTCAGGGATTGGTAACCCCATCAGAGTCAGCATGGTCGGAGCGAGATCGGAAAGAACACCGTCAGTGACTGTGGGAGCTGCTTTTCTGCCTATATAAAGCAAGGGCACTGGTTCGCTAGTATGAGCCGTGTGTGCCTGACCGGTTGTGTCGTCAGCCATCTTTTCGGCATTACCATGATCCGCTGTAATTAATGCTTCGCCACCCACTTTTTCAAGAGCTTCAACGATTCGACCAATACATTCATCCAGAGCTTCGATTGCTTTGACTGTCGCTTCGAAGTTACCGGTATGACCAACCATGTCAGGGTTGGCGAAATTACAGATAATGGCATCGTATTTCTGGTCTTCGATCACTTTTACCAAATGATCCGTCACCAGTTTGGCGTTCATCTCAGGCTGTAAATCATAAGTCGCTACATCAGGCGATGGGATCAGCTCACGATCTTCCCCCTCAAAGGGTGTTTCTAGTCCACCATTAAAGAAGAAAGTGACATGGGCGTATTTTTCGGTTTCGGCGATTCGAAGCTGTTTCTTACCAAGTTTCATCAAATGTTCGCCTAAAACGTTATCCATCGAAATAGGGGGGTAGGCAATGCTGGCATCTATATCTGATGCATACTGCGTCAACATAACGAAATCTGATAACTGCGGACGAGCTTTACGCTCAAAGCCTTCAAAGTCGTCATTAGCAAAAGCTTTGCTCAGCTGTCGTGCGCGGTCTGCACGATAGTTCATAAAAATAACGCTGTCGCCATCTTCTATGGGGGCAGTTTCTCCAATAACGGTTGGTTTAACAAATTCATCGTTTTCATCACGCGAGTAAGCCGCGCTTAGCGCATCAACGCCAGTGTCAAAGCGATAGTCGGCGGTCGACTGAGTCAGCGTGTTGTAAGCTAGTTCGATACGGTCCCAGCGGTTGTCTCGATCCATGGCGTAGTAGCGGCCAACCATTGTGGCCAGTCGGCCTACGCCAACTTGCTGGCAAACATTATCGAGCTTCACAAGACTCGCTTCGGCGCTACGAGGAGGCATATCACGTCCATCGAGGAAGGCATGAATATAGACTTTTTCCGCGCCACGTTTCTGGCACAACTGTATTGCAGCATGAATATGGTCTTCATGACTATGCACACCGCCAGGAGATAGTAAGCCCATGAGATGAACCGCTTTACCTTGGGATACAGCTTTATCTACTGCTGTTACAAGAGCTTGGTTGTCGAAAAACTCACCAGTTTCAATCGCCTTACTGATGCGGGTGTAATCCTGATAGACCACTCGACCAGCACCAAGATTAAGATGACCCACTTCTGAGTTGCCCATTTGACCTTCGGGTAAACCTACGTCGGTACCAGAGCCTGAAATCAGGGTATGACTGTATTGGTTCCAGTACTTATCCCAATTAGGCGTATTGGCCGCCATGATGGCATTATCTTTCGGATCTTCGCTATATCCCCAACCATCCAAGATGATCAGAGCCACAGGTTTTGGACTTTTGCTCATGAGTATTGAATAAAATGACAAACTTGGGCGCTATTGTAGCGTGCCAGTGGTGCCTTAACCAGTGATCGAGTCTAATCTTTAATCAGTTTAAATATTGGGAAAGTGCTTTTCACTAAAAGTCATTGAATTGCTAACCGGAAACATTCTATATTGTTGAGCCAATAATAATCTTAAAAAACAAAAATTTTAGAGGAATATTTGAATGGAATTTATTATTGCTTTAGTTGCCCTGGTCGTGATTGGCATTTTCTTAGGGGTCAAAACGGTTTCCCAGGGAAGTCAGTATACGGTCGAACGTTTCGGGAAGTACCGCAAAACTCTCTCGCCAGGCTTGCATATTATTATCCCAATTATCGATCGCATCGGTGCTAAAGTGAATATGATGGAGCAGGTTCTGGACATTCCTGCGCAACAGGTTATTTCACAGGACAACGCTACCGTCACGATCGATGCTGTCTGTTTTTATCAGGTGGTGGATCCGGTCAAAGCGACGTATGAAGTCAATCAACTTCATCGTGCTATGCAGAACCTGGTAATGACGAATATCCGTACCGTATTGGGTAGTATGGACCTGGATTGGATGCTATCAAAGCGTGATGAAATTAATGCACGAATTTTGACGATTGTGGATGAGGCAACTAATCCATGGGGCGTAAAAGTTACTCGTATAGAGATCAAAGATATTCTGCCACCGCGTGATTTGGTGGATGCCATGGCACAGCAGATGAAGGCGGAGCGTTTAAAGCGTGCGCAAATTTTAGAAGCTGAAGGCAGCAAGCGTTCTGAAGTGCTGGAAGCAGAAGGTGAGAAGCAGGCACAAATTTTAAAGGCTGAAGGTGAACGAGAAGCGGCGTTCCGTGAAGCAGAAGCACGTGAGCGTCTGGCCGAAGCCGAAGCTAATGCAACGACCATGGTATCGAAAGCAATCGCCGAAGGTAACGTGCAGGCTATTAACTATTTCGTGGCACAAAAATACGTTGAGGCTTTAGGCGAGATTGCCACCTCGGATAATCAGAAAGTGTTGATGCTACCGCTGGAGGCATCGTCAGTGATCGGCTCGGTCGCAGGTGTGGCTGAAATCGCCAAAGAAGCATTTGGTAAAAAATAATTAGGAGGCTCTATGGAGTTTTTCTCAGGACTTGATTACTGGCACTGGCTGGTACTTGGTTTACTATTACTAATTCTTGAAATGTTCGCACCGGGTGCGATCCTTTTATGGTTTGGTATCGCAGCCTTAATTGTCGGCAGCTTAATGCTGTTCCTGGGAGAGGTCTTAGACCCGCAGTGGCAATGGCTCATATTTTCTGTTTTTTCCGTCGTCAGTATTTTAGTCTGGCGGGGTTTCAGCAAAAAACGACAACGTGAACACCCTGAAGAAGAAGAGTCATTGAATCAGCGTGGCAAGGCTTTGATCGGACAAACTTATACTCTGGCTACCGCGATAGAAGATGGCGTAGGCAAAGCCAAAGTTGGCGATACTTACTGGCGCGTGACGGGACCTGATTTACCACAAGGGGAGAAAGTAAAAGTGATTGGTTTTGAAGGTGCGACACTTAAAGTTGATAAAGCTAACTAACGTCTATATGAGTATTGGAATATCAAAAAGCCCCGATTATCGGGGCTTTTTTTGACGTTATGCAGCGTCTCTTGCTTGCTGTGAAGACTGATGGTCTTCGTACATGTTTTCGAGTTTACTGGAGTTAGCCAGTAAGTATTCGAAAGAGGCAAGTGAAGCTTTAGAGCCTTCGCCCATGGACACCACAATTTGTTTATACGGTACTGTCGTAACGTCACCGGCGGCATAGATTCCCGGCTGTGAAGTTTCGCACTTTTCGTTAATCACGATTTCGCCGAACTTCGTGGTTTCGACCACATCACCCAGGAAGCTGGTGTTCGGTACTAATCCAATTTGTACAAATACACCGTCAAGGTCGATGCTGTGGGTAGTTTCAGTCGCACGATCCTGATAAGAAATCGATGAAACCTTTCCTCCGTCAGCGTGAATTTCCTGAGTGGCTACATTTTTCAAAATGGTGATATTGTCTTTGCCTTCTGCCTGGTCGACTAACACTTGGTCAGCCTTCAGCTCAGGCATAAATTCAAAAACCGTTACCGATTTTACAATACCCGCCAAGTCCAGTGCCGCTTCGATACCCGAGTTACCGCCACCGATTACTGCTACGTCTTTTCCTTTAAAGAATGGACCGTCACAGTGCGGACAGTAGGCAACACCATTACCAACATTTTCTTTCTCACCAGGAATGCCTAGTTCTCTCCATTTGGCACCCGTAGCAATGATCACTGTCTTGGTGTCAATGACTTCGCCTGATGATAGTGCGATGCTTTTAATGTCACCTTGGTTTACTTCCGTCACTCGCAGATGTTCTTTAATGGTGATGTCATATTCATCCATATGTGTCTGCAGCGCGCCGACTAATTCTGGCCCTGTTGTTTTAGGAACAGAAATTAAGTTTTCGATGCCCATGGTGTCTTTAACCTGACCACCAATACGGTCGGCAATCAAGGTCACTTTTAAGCCTTTTCGTGCACTATAAATTGCACTGCTAACGCCGGCTGGGCCACCACCAATGACTACTACGTCCTGTAGTGGAAGCTTTTCATTAGAGTCAGCTTTTGCGATGGACGGATCTTTCTCCAGTAATTTATCAATCAGCTCTGCTGCGGTGATTTTACCGTTAGCGAATAGTTCGCCATTCAGATAAACACTTGGTACACCTTGAATATCACGCTCTTCAATAACGTCTTGGAACAGGCCGCCATCGATCATCTCAGCTGAAATGTTTGGATTGAGCACGGCAAATTGGTTCAGGGCCTGTACGACATCAGGGCAGTTGTGACAGCTAAGGCTGACAAACACCTCAAACTTCATTTCGTGATCAACGTTCTTGACCATGTTTTGCAGTGAGCTGTCCAGTTTAATGGGGGTTCCCGCTGATTGAAGTACAGCCAGCACCAATGAGTTAAATTCATGGCCTGAAGGGATGCCCGAAAACTGAAGGCCTGTATCTTGCCCATCAACTTCTAGCAGGAAGCTGATCGGACTACGTACTTTGCCGTTAAGGTCGCGTTCTTCAAATTGAACTTTATTGCTGACGCTGGCAAAGCCTTTTAAGAATTCTATTAATTCGTTGCGCTTTGAATGTTCACCGGTTTGCAAGACGAAAGTCACCGTCTTTTGCATATCTGCGGTATAGCCTTTCAAAGCTTCTAAGATTTGATTGTTTAACATTGTCGCTCACCTTGTCTTGCAATTTTAAATGAATTCTCAGTAAAACTTAATTTGTTAGGTGCCTGGTGAGCCTTTATAGACTCACCAGGCTATCTATAGGATTAACTAATCAGACGCGATGATTAGATTTTGCCTACTAAGTCTAGTGAAGGAGCTAGAGTATCTTCGCCTTCTTTCCATGCTGCTGGGCATACCTGACCTGGGTTGTCACGTACGTACTGAGCCGCTTTAATTTTGCGTACCAGCTCTTCTGCATCACGGCCAACACCTTCAGCAGTGATTTCCATTACTTGGATTACGCCGTCAGGGTCTACTACGAAAGTACCGCGGTCAGCTAAACCCTGTCCTTCACGCATAACATCAAAATTACGCGTAATTTCACCAGTCGGGTCACCGATCATGCCGTATTTGATTTTGCCGATAGTGTCTGACGTTTCATGCCATGCTTTGTGCGTGAAGTGGGTGTCCGTTGATACTGAGAACACTTCTACACCGCGCTTTTGCAACTCTTCATAATGATCAGCCAAGTCGCCAAGCTCTGTCGGGCATACGAAAGTAAAGTCTGCTGGATAGAAAAAGAACACAGCCCACTTGCCTTCGATATCCTTGTTAGATACTTCGACAAACTCGCCGTCTTTGAATGCTGTTGCGTTAAACGGCTTAATTTCAGTGTTGATAAGTGCCATGATTTGGCCTCCTGTTAATAAATATCATTGGTTTCAATTGATTTCGGGGACTACTTTAAAGAACAGTGTTTGTTTAGTAAATTTGAATATATTGATGTTTATGTTCTAAAATATTGAACATAGAGTAAGTTAAAACGCTTTGCTGGAGTTATCATGATCTCTTTTAAACAGCTCACCTACGCCTTGGCAGCAGGAGAAACTCTACATTTCAAGAAGGCGGCGGAGAAATGCAACATCAGTCAATCGGCTCTCAGTACGTCATTGACACAGTTAGAAGAACAACTTGGGGTGCAGGTATTCGAACGGGATAATAAAAAGGTTCTGGTCACCCCCATTGGTCAGGAAGTACTGAACCGAGCCAGAGATATTGTCATGCAGGTCAACTCCTTACAGCATCTCGCTGAGGGACTGAAAGATCCGTTGAGCTTTCCTTTATCGGTTGGCGTGATACCGACCATCGCACCGTATTTGTTACCCAGAATGTTCCCTTTACTTAATGAAAAGTACCCCGATGCTGAGCTTTGTATTGTTGAAGAGCAGTCTCACGTATTGGTGGATCAGGTTAGAAAAGGCGAGCTTGATACGGCGATTCTGGCCTTACCATTTCCCCATGATGGGTTGTTAGCGCTGGAGTTCTGGCAGGAAGATTTTTATTGGGTGACGCTTAAGGGTGACAGGCATAGTCAGCAAAAAGAAATCACCAGCGATGAATTAACTCAGAGCAATCTGATGCTACTTAAGGATGGACATTGTTTAAAGGATCACATTCTTGATGCATGCAAGCTGGGGGAAGAGGCAACGGAACATGGTTTTGGAGCGACCAGTTTAAACACTTTAATACAGATGGTTCTTGGTAGGCTTGGTACTACCCTGATTCCTGAAATGGCAATGGAGCAGCTAATCTCTCAAAATAAAGCATTGTCTGCCGTTCACCTTAACGAGCCGGGGCCTCATAGGAAAATAGCGTTCCTGATTCGTCCCAACTTTACACGACTTTCGAGCGTGGAAGCCTTAAAGGACGTGTGTCAGGTTGCACTGAAGGCGAGCTGAGTTTAGCGGAAATCGAAGCTTATGATGGGATTTCAAATATTATTTAGCCTTGTCGGCTATAGGCTCAGCCTTGGTTTTGTGTATAATGCTGTGTTTTAATTTCCAGTATCAATCCTAGGTTTTCTAGCAAATGGAACAGTTATTCGAATTTTTTGGTAATCACCCTTTTTTAGGCACAGCGTGGTTAGCATTTGCATTACTGCTTTTGGTCAGTATCTTAAAGACGGCGACCAGTGGCAGCAAGGCTCTTACTCCGCTCATGGCGACTCAGCTAATTAATAAAGAAGACGCTCAGGTGGTTGATCTAAGGGCTGTTGCTGACTTTAATAAAGGTCACATCCATGGGTCTGTTAACATTCCTTTTACCAAGCTAAAAGATAGTGTTAAAGACCTTGAAAAATATAAGCAGAACCCCATTATTATGGTCTGCAACACTGGCATGCAGGCGGGTAGTGCAACTATTCTATTGCGTAAGCATGGTTTTGAGCAGGTTCATAAGCTCAAAGGCGGGATTCAGTCTTGGAGCGGAGACAACTTACCGTTAGCGAAAAAATAGTAGGGGTGCATCATGGCTAAAGTTGAGATGTACACGAAAGGCTACTGCCCTTTTTGTGTTCGAGCAAAACATCTATTGGAAAAACTGGATGTGGAATATAAAGAAATCCCTATTGATGGTGACAGTGAGTTACGTCAGCATATGATTGAACTGACCGGAGGGCATACGGTCCCCCAAATCCTGATCAACGATGAGGCAATTGGCGGCTGTGACGATCTACATGCGCTGCATGCAGCAGGCAAATTACAAACCATGCTAGAGAAGTAGCAGGGTAAATTCATAATATTAAAACAATCAAAGCATCAGATTTATAAGAGAGAACAGTTATGGCAGAGAATGAAAACACAACAAATCCAGGTGAACAGAACGTTGAAACTCCAGAAGGCATGCAGTTAGTAGTTCAGACTATCTATGCCAAGGACGTTTCTTTTGAAGCACCAAATTCTCCTAGTATTTTTCTTGAACAGTACAAGCCGGACATTAGCGTCAATTTAAATAACCGTGTTGAAGATCTTGAAAATGATAGCTATGAAGTCGAGCTTCAAGTAACGGTTACTTCTAAAGTTGAAGATAAAACAGCTTATATAGCAGAAGTAAAGTATGGCGCAGTATTTGGCATCAAAGGCATGGAAGACGAAGTACGTAATCGTTTATTAAGAACTTTCTGCTGCGAACAATTATTCCCATACGTTCGTGAGGCAATCTCTGAGTCAATCTCTCGAGGTGGTTTCCCTCGCTTCGTATTGCAGCCAATCAACTTTAATGCTTTATATGAGCAAGCTCAGCAACAAGCTGCTCAGCAACAGGGTGAAGCTAACGCTTAATGTCTGAGTCAAAGACCTTTGCGGTTCTGGGAGCAGGCTCTTACGGAACCGCATTAGCTATTGTTTTAGCTAGCAATGGCCATCAGGTAAAAATGTGGGCACGAGACGCGGAGCAGGCAGAAGCAATGCAAAGCGATCGTACCAACAGCAGGTATTTGCCCGACGTAAGCTTCCCTGAAACTTTGCAGGTATCAAACGATATCAGTGAGGTCATGAAAGAACCAACGATGGTTTTGGTCGCTGTACCAAGCCATGCCTTTCGTGCGGCTCTTCAAACGATAAAACCTTATTTAAATGAAAAAACACCGATTATCTGGGCAAGCAAAGGGCTTGATCCTGATACTGGTGATTTATTGGGTAATGTTCTGGTTGAGGAGTTGGGAGCTAGTCAACCTCATGCAATTTTGTCCGGGCCCAGTTTCGCCAAAGAAATGGCAAGAGGTATGCCTACCGCTATAAGTCTGGCATCCAGCAAAAGTGAGCTGGCAAAAGAGTTGGCTATCGACTTTCATAATGACCGATTCAGAGTGTATATCAGTACTGATGTCATCGGTTTGCAAATTGGTGGTGCTGTTAAGAATGTTGTCGCAATCGGCGCAGGTATAGCTGATGGTTTAGGATTTGGTTCTAATGCTCGAACTGCTTTGATTACTCGTGGCTTAGCTGAGATGAAACGTCTTGGTGTGGCTTTGGGAGGCAAGCCTGAGACTTTTAATGGCATGGCTGGCATGGGTGACCTGGTGTTGACCTGTACTGACGACCAGTCTCGTAATCGTCGCTTTGGTTTGGCACTAGGGCAGGGTGGTGACAGAGATGGTGCTGAAGAGGCTATCGGGCAAGTTGTTGAGGGTGTTCGCAATGCCCATGAAATTCATATGCTGTCAGAGCGCGTAGGTGTGGAAATGCCAATCTGCGAAGCTATCTATAGAATCATCTACGAAGGTGAAGATCCTAAAGTTGCCGCACATGAACTTCTAACTCGAGATCTAAAAGCCGAGTCTTAGTAATTCCATAGCCTTACTTTTCCTATTGGCAGTCTGTAAAGTTAAGTTGTCTTAATGCTTCAAAAGCCATTATGGCCACAGTGTTAGATAAGTTTAAGCTTCGGCTGCCTTGCTTCATTGGAATGCGCAGCAAAGTCTCTGAGAGCTCCTCCAGGATGTGATCGGGTAACCCACGGGTCTCAGGGCCAAAAATAAAATAGTCGCCGTCCTGATAGCTGATTTGATGGTAATGTTTGGATCCCTTAGTGCTCAGGGCGAATAATCGATTTGGTTTCTGCTTTGATTTAAATTTTTCGTAATTGTCATGAATAATTACGTTAGCCCACTCGAGGTAATCGAGGCCGGCTCGGCGCATGCGCTTGTCTTCCAACTCAAAACCCAGAGGCTTAATCAGGTGAAGCTGCATTCCTGTATTCGCACAAAGGCGAATAATATTGCCAGTATTAGGCGGTATTTCAGGTTCAAATAATACGATATGGAGCATTGACTAGTCTTCTTTGTTTGGGTCGCTCTGCTGGTCCCAGTATTGTAGTTTACGGGTCAGTGTATTACGACCCCAGCCTAGTATTTTTGCAGCCTTTTGTTTGTGTCCCTGGCTGAGCCTTAAAGCAGACTCTGTGATGAACTGTTCAAACTCCTGCTGCATTTCTATCAGTACTTCACCGTTACCCTGATGATAATCGCTATCAATCTTTTTTTCTATTTGCTGTAGCCACAGTGGAATTTCACTACTGCTCCTCTGGCTATCCAAAGCGCGCTGACAGAGTTTAATAACGTGATTGATATCAAAAGGTTTCGGTAAATAGTCAAATGCTCCCAGCTCGTGGGTCTTGCTGCCAAGATCGGTATCGGCATAGGCCGTGATCATAATAACAGGGATATGTGGCCACTGCTGGTTAATGGCTTCGAGTAACTCAAGGCCTGTCATGCCGCTCATCTGGATGTCTGTAATGACGAGGTCAGGTGACTCTTCTTCGATAAGACTTAAAGCCTGTTGTCCACTGTCGCAGGCCAATACCTTAAATTGGGCATTGTTTAGCGCTCGTGCCAGCACCCAGCGTATGGAACTATCATCATCAACTACTAGAATGGTATGGGTTAACTCGTTAGTCTGAGTCACGGGTTATTCTCCAGCTCGCTGGTTGCTTTTAAAGGTTTAAGTTCTTCGTCTTTGAGTATGGGTAAGTAAATACTAAAGCAGGTTTTTTCAGCATTTGTGCTGAATTCTATAATTCCTTTCTGTTGCTGAATTAGACTCTGGGCGATTCCAAGGCCAAGTCCACTGCTATTTTTCCCACTGATTAAGGGAAAGAATATGTTTGGCTGAAGTTCAGCTGGGATGCCCGGTCCATTGTCTTCGACCTGAACGCAGACAGTGATAGGGTACTGGGTATCACCAATTGTATGCCGGGGTAGTGCACGAGTTCGTATCGTTACCTGTCCCTGTTGCTGAGTTTCTACTGCCTCAATTGCGTTTTGAGTAAGGTTCAGTACTGCCTGATAGACCGAGTCAGGTGCACCATAAAAGTCGGGGAGGCTGGGGTCGTAGTCTCGGATGAGTTCAATCTTGTCAGGCAGGTTGATTCTAGAAAGTTCCAATACCTTCTCGGTGGTTTCATGGATGTTCATTTCAACAAGAGTGGGCTTGTTGGTGGAGAGCAACATCCTATTAACCAGCTCTGTTAAACGGTTACTTTCCTGTTCAATGATATCGGTAAGTTCACCAATGGATTCTTCAGGGCTTGAAGAAGATGCAGACTCGTGCTGCAACAACTGAGCGGCACCACGAATACCACTGAGCGGATTTTTTATTTCGTGCGCCAGTTTCTGGAGTAAGCGTTCGCTGACCTGGTTCTGTTGTGATAACCCGCGAGCAAGGCCCCTGTGGGGAAAGTGCTGGGGGTTTTGCCACTCCACAATGAGGTAGGGTTCTTCTGCTGTAAACCAGTGCCCGGTGAGGTCTACCGTCAGTTGCTTGCCATTGAGGAGTTCCAGACTGACGCCGTCCAGGATGAACTGTCCATTTTGGCGTAATCCTTCAATTATATCATGCAAGGGGAGACTGTCGCTGGCAATGAAGTAACTGTAACGTTTGCCTTGAAGGACTTTGCTGCTGGTTGAGAAAGCTTTTTCTGCTGCTTGATTAAGGTAGGTAAAACGCCCGTGTGCATCAAATACGATAATAGATGTTGAGAGGTTGTCCAGAAGGCGGTCGAACTGCATTAAAATAATTCTTAAACGTTGACAGAGAAGGTAGTATAACAGTTCATGAGTTAAATGCACCGTTTTGGTGCGAGGGTAGTTATTGGTTGCCCGTTGAAGGCTTAGTAAAGCTAAAGCTAACAGCTGAAGTTGTCTGTAGCTGCTGACCGCTTTCTTTATCTATGACGACTACTTCTGCCTTATGTCTACCAGCATCTAATTGCCTCACATTGAAATAAGGGGAGTTTTGCGGGGAGCCGTGGTTCTTTCCATTCAGTCTGAGCTGAAGTTGGTGCTCCGGTTTCAATCTAGGGGTGATACCAATAATAAGCGTGACATTACCATCGGCATTTATGACCTCATCACCTTGTTTAGGGCTATCAATAGAAAACACACTGTATACCGGCTCTTCTGGAGCAGGCTCCTCGGGTTGCTTTTTCTCTTGTGGCTTAACTTTGGGTGTTTCGACGACATTTATGCCAGTGTTAATTTTGACTTCCTGCGAACCGGGAATTGGCTTATCTGTGAAGGTGACTTTTCCATCCTTATCAACTTTTTTGTATAGCACTACTTCGTCGGCAGCATATGCAGCAGGTGCTAGCATGAGAAAAATGGCAGGTAGGTAGTCAAGATACTTCATCTTAAGTCTGGCTCCCTGTGTAACTATTGTTAGTTTTAGTATCTAAGACTGACTTGTTTCTGTCAAAAAAAAAGCCCGGTGATACCGGGCTTTTGTATGGGTAAGTAGGTTCTCGACTACAGGCTGTAGTATAGATCGAACTCAACCGGAGATGGTGTTAGTTTCAAGCGCTCAACATCTTCTTTCTTAAGAGCGATGTATGCATCTAACATGTCATCTGAGAACACGCCGCCGCGAGTTAAGAACTCACGATCTTTGTCTAAAGCGTCTAACGCTTCTTCTAAAGAACCGGCAACCTGTGGGATAGCCTTAGCTTCTTCTGCAGGAAGATCATATAGGTCTTTATCCATTGCATCACCTGGGTGAATTTTATTTTGGATACCGTCTAAACCAGCCATCATCAACGCTGCAAAAGCTAGGTAAGGGTTAGCCATTGGATCTGGGAAGCGAACCTCAATACGACGGGCCTTAGCACTTCCTACGTGTGGAACGCGAATAGACGCTGAACGGTTTTTAGCTGAGTAAGCCAACATGACCGGTGCTTCGAAGCCAGGAACCAAACGTTTGTAAGAGTTCGTCGATGGGTTAGTTAGAGCATTCAATGCGCGTGCGTGCTTGATGATGCCGCCAATGTAATACAGTGCTTCCTCAGACAGACCTGCATATTTGTCACCTGCAAAGATGTTGTTGCCTTCTTTGGCTAATGACATGTGTACATGCATACCAGAACCGTTATCACCAAAAACAGGTTTTGGCATAAAGGTCGCGGTTTTACCATAGGCATGAGCAACGTTATGAACAACATATTTATATGTTTGGATCTCATCAGCTTTTTTAACTAAAGAGTTAAATTGAGTTGCGATCTCATTCTGTCCAGCGGTACCAACTTCGTGGTGGTGAGCTTCAATCACTTGCCCCATGCTTTCTAGGACAAGACACATTTGAGAGCGAAGGTCTTGTGAAGAGTCAACCGGAGGAACTGGGAAGTAACCACCTTTTACACGAGGGCGGTGACCGATGTTACCACCTTCGTAACTTTTGTCAGAGTTCCAGGCAGACTCTGGATCGTCAATTTTGTAAAAAGAGCCACCCATGTCAGTTTTAAACTTAACATCTTCAAATACGAAAAACTCTGGCTCTGGACCGAAAAATGCTGAATCAGCAAGGCCTGTTGATTTTAGGTATTCTTCTGCGCGCTTAGCAACTGAGCGTGGGTCGCGGTCATAACCGCTCATGGTAGCGGGTTCAAGAATATCGCAGCGTAATTGTAATGTTGCGTCTTCATAAAAAGGATCCATGACTGCAGAGTCCGTGTTTGGCATTAGAACCATGTCAGACTCGTTGATTCCTTTCCAGCCTGCGATTGAAGAACCGTCGAACATTTTACCTTCGCTCAGAAGATCTTCATCCACCACGCGGGCAGGGATAGTGACGTGCTGCTCTTTACCTTTGGTATCAGTAAAACGTAAGTCAACAAACTTAACGTCATACTCTTCAATCATTTTTAAAACATTGTCTACTGACATAGTTAAACACTCCGATTTCTAGAAGATTGAAATAAATATGGCAGTATTATACCAACGGTGAAAAACAAAACTATTTAGAAGTAATTAAAAACAAGAATGTATTGCACTAAATTGGTGCAAGCAGAATTTGAAGAATAGTTAATATGATGGCTGTCATAAATTAAATTTATATAGGTTATAAAATGTACAGGTGTACGCTTTAATTTATTAAAAGTATATCAGCGCCAAGCCTAATTAAATCAAAGCCTTGAAAGCTTGTTAGAGCAATGCATCACTGAATTGTTGCTTGTAAATTTTGTTGACCAAGGAATTTTAATATGGTACCTATAGCATACTCCAAGGCTATATTTTGCCATGGCCCCTTTTTTGTGGGAGGCGAAAGTGGTTTTGGGACAACAAAGAAAATTTACCAACTTATCTATAGGTAGGAATTTTATGACTAACAAGACAATGATAGCTAAAGCTGTAAAAGTCGCTTTGTATAGCGGTTTTGCTGCTTCGCTAGCTGTTAGTGCCCCAGCAACTTTTGCTGCTGATGAAGAAGGCGCTGACGAAGAAGCAGAACGAATTGTTGTTACGGGTTCACGTCTAAAAAGAACAGACGTTGAAGGCGCTCTTCCTGTAACAGTAATCGACCGTGAACAAATCGATTTAAGCGGTGAGAGTAATGCTGCGGACTTTTTACGTAGCTTAACATTCAACAGTGCGGGTTCTTTCCGTCCTCAATCTGGTAGCTCAGCTCAAGGTACTGCTTCTATCAGCTTAAGAGGTATTGGTTCTGACCGTACTCTAGTACTTATCGACGGTCGTCGTTTGCCTAAGTCGGGTTCTACAGGTTCTACTCAGGATCTTAACACTATCCCAATGGCTGCAATCGAGCGTATCGAAGTACTAACAGACGGTGCATCAGCTGTATACGGTTCTGATGCAATCGGTGGTGTTGTAAACATCATCACACGTTCTGATTTCGAAGGCGTTGAACTAATGTATGGTCAGCAAGACGTTAGCCTACCAGCTGACGGCGGTGACCGTGAAGAAGGTTCTATCGTATTCGGCGCTGCGGGTGACCGTGGTAACATCATGGCTGGCGTTTCTTGGAACGACCGCGACATCATTTTTGCTCGCGACTTCCCTTGGAACACTCCAGGCGGCTCAATCTACGGTAACAGCTTCACAACTCTTACTGGCGGATTCGATAACTTCAACTGGACTTCAATCCCAGATGGTCAAGGCGGTACAGCGTGTGACTTCGCTGGTACAGGTTTCTATACATTAGCAAGCCCATCGTCAATCACTGGTGAGCGTTGTGCATACGACTTCACTCTAGTAAGTGCTGACGAAGCGTCAATCAAAAACAAAGGTTTGTTCGTTAAAGCTGACTATCAGATCAACGATGACTGGTCACTTTACATGGATACTCGTGTAACTCGTACTGAATCTTTCGGTCGTTACGCTCCAGTACCTGATTCGAGCTTCTTCTCTACGCCATTATCGGCAGACAGCCCGAACAACCCAACGAACCCTAATGGTAACGTTTACGATCCTAACCTTGGTTTAGCTCAGCAAGAAGTTAACTGGTGGCACCGTTTTGACGCATTAGGTAATCGTGACAACACTATTACTAATAACATGACTGACGTACTATTCGGTACAACAGGTTATATCGGTAATGTTGAAGTTGACGTAGGTTACCGTCGTACAGACAACAAAACTGACGATGTAGGTCGTAACTACTTGCTACGTTCAGCTGCGTCTAACCTAATCGAGTCTGGTGCGTACGATCTATCTAACCCTTACGCGAACCCAGAAGACGTTCTTAACTCAATGAAGGTTACTGTTTACCGTGAAAGTGTCTTCGACCAAGAAGAAGCTTACGCAACTGCACAGTTCGACTTGTTCGAAATGGGCGGCGGTACGTCTTCAATGTTATTAAACGTTGAGTACAGAAAAGAAATCTACGCTGACATCTATGATCCGCTATCAGAAGCTGGCCAAATCGGTGGTTCTGCTGGTAACACAGCTGGCGGTACTCGTGACGTAAGAGCGTTCGCATTCGAATCAATCTTCCCATTCACTGATAATCTAGAAATGAACCTAGCGGCTCGTTACGATGATTACTCAGATTTCGGTAACAAAACTTCTCCAAAAGTTTCTTTCCGTTACCAGCCAATGGATGAATTGACTCTACGTGCTTCTTATGGTCAAGGTTTCCGTGCACCATCGCTTCCTGAGTTAACTCAGAAGCCATCGTTCAGTGCAACTTCTGTTTCTGACCCTCAGACGTGTATCGCGCAAGGTCAGCCAGCAGACTGTTCTGTACAGATCAACGACACTATCCAGTCTAACCCTGAGTTAGGTGCGGAAGAGTCTGATCAGTACTCTGTAGGTGCTGCATACGAGCCAACAGATTGGTTGAACTTCACAGTTGATTACAGCAACATCGAAATCACTAACCAAATCGACCAAATCACAGCACAAGAAATCATCAACGCTGAGCTTACTGGTGTACCAGTACCAGCAGGTCTAGGCTGTGACCGTGCTCCAAGTGGCGCAATCGTTGAGTGTTTCACTGGTTTCGGTAACCAAGGTAAACTTGAAGTTGACCAGTTTGACTTCAACATGCGTTTGAACTTTGAGATTGCTGGTGGTCGTTTGACTTCACAGACTCAATGGTCACGTGTTCTAGGTTACGCATTTGACGATAACCCAAGCATCGTTCGTAACGCTGGTCTACCAAAAGACCGTTTGGTTCTTTGGAATCGTTACGCAATCAGCGACTTCACATTCGGTTATAACTTGAACTTAATCGGTGAGAACGGCTCTGGTGACAACCGTGTACCTACTTGGGTAACTCATGATGTTCAGTTCAACTATGACACTCCATGGGATGGTCGCATCACTCTAGGTGCTCAGAACGTTGGTGAGAAAGAACCACCAATCGGTTTGGGTAACGTAGGTGTACGTGACTACGACTTCAACCTATACAACGGTTATGGTCGTGTAACATACTTACGCTATACTCAATCTTTCTAAGATTGTACTGTAAGTACGAAGAAGGCGAGGTTTTCCTCGCCTTTTTTTTAAGGTTTTGAAAAGTAAAGTAATGAATATTAAAGAACGAAAAAAGAACTGGTCTAATTATTGGAAGAGCAACTCAATTGACTCTTGTAGCCAGGGTGTAAAGTCAACTGACTCAGAAATCGATACGTTTTGGAAAGATACTGCCAAATCTCTGAATAAAGATAGTCAAGTGCTGGATCTATGCACTGGTAGAGGCGACGTCGTTGATAAAATGATCTCGGCGCAAGAAAGTGCCGGTAAAGACATTTCTCATTATACGGGTGTCGATCTCTCAGAAATACCATCTGAATTAGCCATGAGTCGTTTTAAAAGTCATGCCCAACGCGTGAATTTAAATTATGGTACATCAGTAGCGGCATTGCCTTATGATGACAATAAATTTGACCTAGTAACAAGCCAATTCGGTATCGAATACGCTGTCAGTAAAGATTCGCTAATTGAGATTTTCAGAGTTTTAAAAAATGAAGGTAAGCTAAGGTTAGTTATTCATCATCAAAATTCAATCCTGACAAAAGTAGCAAAGGAAGAGCGGTCACATATTGAATACCTTATTGATGAGTCAAACTTTTTTGATTTAGCACAAAAGTTAATTCCAGTATTTGCGAAACTACGTAATCCTGCCAATGCTGAAAAACTGAATAAAGATCAGGAGGCAATTAGCTTGAGAAGCCTCTTTAACAATGCCAGCAAAGGGATACTTGATAGAGCAGCTAAAAGTAACCATCCTGATGCGTTAAAAGAAGTCTTAAGTTTCACGGAAGGTCTTTTCCGTGTTGCTCGAGAGCAGGGTGTAAAACCGGCAAAAGATGAGCTTTCAAAATACATTGACGAATTAAAGCAAAGTAAGGTTCGAATGCAAGAACTCATTGATTGTGCTTTTACTGAAGAAGATATCAAGGGGCTCGAACAACAAGTTAACCAGTTAGGTCATAAGATAGTTAAGACGTCCGAGTTAACCAGTAAAAGTTACATTGTTGCCTGGGGCTTGGAAATATCCTAATCTTGTGCCGTATAGTTTGATGACCCTGCTCTGGGTCATCAATTTACTTTTTGATTTGGAAAATAATTTCATGCCCCTGTTCTTCTGTTGAAAGAACAGTATGGCCATTAATACGACACCAGGTAGGTATGTCGTTTAGGGTTCCCGGATCGGTACAAACAACTTCAAGTGTTTCACCTTCAGCAATATCCTTGAGAGCATTTTGAGTACGGATAACCGGCATCGGGCAAAGTAGGTTCCGGCAGTCTAATTGATGTTGGCTCATACATGCCACTCTTGTTTTACTGCATCGGCAGTCATTGGCTCAACGTCCAGTACAAACGAACTACCTTGATAGTTTTCAACCTGGACAGTAACTTTGTCTGCATGTTTACCACCAGAGTACCTTGCAGCAATTCTTGCCGCCAGTTTGATATCGTCTTTATCAAACTCACCGTCAAGTAATGTCAGTGGCCCACCATGGCTAACGGTATGAATACTAGTAAATTGTCTCTTATAGCCTCGGAGGAAGTTGTTTTCACCTTCTTCTCGGCTAACGATAAGCTTAAAGTTCTTTTTAGGACGAATGTGTCTGCCTACTTTTAAAAGCATAATATCATCAAGCTCATAGCGACGTTCACCGCGAGCTTCCCATAAATCAGCTAACTTTTTGGAGTAGTTAGCATCTGTAAGGAAGCAGCAACCACCGGCGGGCTGAGCAAAGTCCTCAAAACCAAACTTCTTGGCAAGTTCAAACTGAGGTTTGCGACTGCGCCCAGAAAAGTCATAAAGCTCTTCACGGTTAACCCAACCTTCACGCTCAGGTAACGTTGGGATTAGGTTTTTTGCACAAAGTGGACGCAGAAGTCTGTCATCTGCTCCTGACTCACGGGCAATAATCGGCATGGTTTCCTTGCGCTGTGATTTAGGACGCTGACCGATAACTTCGCCAGTGATGATAAAATCAAAACCGTTCTCTTCAGCCCATGCCCAGGCCTGAGCTTGATTGACCATGAAGATTTTACAGTCGAGGCAAGGGTTTAAGTTTGCACCGTAACCATGTTTGGGGTTAAGGACAATGTCTTTATATTCTTCTGAAATATCAATGATATGAAGTTTTATGCCCAGTTGCTCAGCAACCCATAACGCATTATTCCGCTTTTCCTTTTCCTTGTCTTTTTTGCGAATAGCATGGGTATGCCCTTCAACGCAGAACCCAGTATAAAAGTTAATACCTTCAACATGGACTCCTTGCTCCTGAACAACTTTGGCAGCAAGCAAAGAGTCGAGGCCGCCTGAAATTAAAGCCACAGCTTTCGGTTGCTTTGACTTGGGTGCAGTATTTTGTAGAGTTTCTAGATTAGACATAACGGAAAAACAATAACTTATAGAGAACAAGCGCTCAAAAAATGGACAGCGATTATATATTAGCTAGGCGCCTGTGGCAAAGGCATCTGATAAAATTTTTCAGGGGCTTGTAAGTTTTTGAATAAACTGGGATATTAGGTTTGTAAAAAGAGAAGGGGGATACTCTGCAACAGAATTCAGATAAAAAAATTATAAAGCAGGATTGGAAGTATATCCTGATTTTTGGAGGGTTAGCATTCCTTATCAATTATGCTGCTCTGATTCCAGTCTACGGGAATATGAATATTCACCTGGGATTGCTCTTTGTAGTTACATGTTTAATCACGAGAGGTACCTTGCCGGCTTTAATGGCAGCGGCAATATCAGCCACTGGCCTGTATTTATCCACAAATAGCATACCACTGCTTGCATTAACCTTATTGGAATCCACTGCACTAGTCATTATGTACCGTAAAGGGGTCATACTGATTCTTGCAGATCTCTTCTTCTGGTTGTTGATTGGTATCCCTGTTGTTCTAGGTATCATTATTCTCTTCTCTGACATTACCTCCCAGGACTTCATGCAGGTTGTATTAATTAAACAGGCGTTAAATGGTCTGTTGAACGTATCTATAGCTTCTATATTCCGCGCTTTTATTCCAATTCGCTGGTATTCTCTGAGTCATCATATTCCACTACCGAGATTATCCAGTAGAATATTTGAGCTCTCGTTAATCAGCATTGCTTTACCCTCTCTGATAATTACTTTCATGCTGAGTGATAGCACTGCTGACAGGTTTGAAGAGCAGCTTTCGAGACAATTGGAAATTAGGGTAGGCCATCTAAGCGAATTGGCGCAGGATCATACTGAATTCCATCTAAAAGCTATTCAAAATTTATCAGACGTGCTTAACCATAAAGGACATAGTGAAGACCTGAAGCAGAGTTTACTCGAGTCCTGGAATAAAAAATACCCCGGGTTTACTACCATGATAGTAGCCGATGAAAAGGGAATAGTGACACAGGGCAGTCCTTACGAAACGTTCCAGGTACTATTAGAAAAGCCAGTTGCGGAACGAGATGTCAGTGATAGAGACTATTTCATAGAGGTTAAAAAGACGAAGCAGTATTTTGTATCTAAGGTATTTAAAGGGCGCGGTTTTGGTAACGATCCGATTATTGCTATAAGTACCCCATTGCTGATTAATGGTGAATTTCAGGGGGTTGTTGAAGGTTCGTTAAATTTACCTGATTTCGAAGCGATAGATCATTCTGGAGATGAGAGCTCAGTAATGGTTTTGGATGAGTCAAATACTGTGATTTACGCATCACAAGAGTTAGGCTTGAGCGCTCTGGACACTTTGGAATTGAATGAAACAAGCCAACCTTACACTAATAGCCTCGCTGCGATAGAAGTAAACGGAAGCTCATATAATTATAAGCAGGCAACAACTGAGCATGGCTGGACAATTTACGTTCTGACACCATTTGATGGTTTGATTGAATCCTACAAGAATGACTTTTTTGGTCTGATCATTGCTTTAGTGGTGATTTCAGTACTCGCCCTAGAAGTCGCCCGTCGGTTTGCATCTCAGGTTACACGTCCGTTAGAACGGTTGGTAACTTACTTTGCGATGCAACGTCCAGTTCCACGAAAAGCCGCTACTTTGTTTTCCAGCCAGGAAGTCGAGTCTGTTAGAGAGCAGTTACAGGACTCTCAAAGACTGATGATGGACTTCCAGCATGAATTAGAGGAGCAGGTAGAGGAAAAAACTAAGGAATTGAGAAAATTAAATAAGCAGCTGGAAAACCTTAGTAGTCACGATCCTCTGACAGGCGTGCTAAACCGCAGGGGTTTTGAGAACGAGGTCGATAAGGTTTACCAGCTTGCCTGTAGAAATAAGACAACGGTGACCATCGCCATTATGGATTTGGACAAGTTTAAAAACATTAATGATACCTATGGCCATGAGGCGGGTGATCAGTGCCTTATCGAAGTGGGTAAGGTCCTGCACAGCGTATTTCAACGAGAAACAGACTTTGTTGCACGTTATGGAGGAGAGGAGTTCATTGTTCTTATTCTGGGGGATGATGTTGATAACCATCTGAAGTTACTTGAAAAGTTGAGACAAGAAGTCGCTGCGCTGGAAGTGAATCACAGCGGTCAACAAATAGAGTTAACAATCAGTATTGGGGCTTACAATCAGACAGAAGAATTTAGTCTAAGTTATCAGGAAATGGTTTCTAAGGCGGACAGTTTGCTCTACGCCAGTAAAAAGGGCGGGCGCAACCGTATCACAAGCGAGTCGCAGTAAACAGCCATATCTAGAAATATTTGATTATTTTCTGTGCGAATGGCGCCATCTGGTATAGAATGGCGCCAATTTTTTTGCGCAGAAGATATTTATGATTGATAAGTTAAGAAACATCGCGATTATTGCCCACGTTGACCATGGTAAAACGACACTGGTAGATAAGCTACTGGAACAGTCCGGAACACTTGGTGAGCGAGCTGGTGAGCAGGATCGCGTAATGGATTCCAACGATCTGGAAAAAGAGCGTGGAATCACTATTTTAGCTAAGAATACAGCTATTAAATGGAACGATTACCGCATTAACATCGTAGACACTCCCGGACACGCCGACTTTGGTGGCGAGGTTGAACGAGTTATGTCGATGGTGGATTCGGTACTATTGCTGGTTGATGCTCAGGAAGGCCCTATGCCGCAAACACGCTTTGTGACACAAAAAGCGTTCGCTCAGGGATTAAAGCCTATTGTTGTTATCAATAAGGTTGATAAGCCAGGAGCTCGTCCAGACTGGGTTATCGACCAGGTATTTGATTTGTTTGATAATCTTGGTGCAACTGATGAGCAACTAGACTTTGATATAGTTTATGCTTCTGCCATTAATGGTTGGGCTAGTATGGATGCCGAGCAGGAAGGCTCTGACATGACACCATTATTTGAAACTATTGTTGAGTGTGTATCACCACCTCCGGCAAATTCAGAGGGTGGCTTCCAGATGCAGGTCTCTCAACTGGATTATAACTCGTATGTAGGAGTTATTGGAGTAGGACGTATCAAGCGCGGTACCGCTAAAGTCAATCAGCAGGTTACAGTGATCTCGGCCGATGGTACAAAACGTAACGGTAAAGTTGGTCAGGTTCTTGGCTATTTAGGTCTGGATCGACATGAAGTTACCGAGGCTCATGCGGGAGATATTATCGCGGTATCGGGTTTAGGTGACTTAAAGATTTCTGACACCATCTGTGATCCAAATGCTGTGGAGGCACTTCCTGCGCTAAGCGTTGATGAGCCGACGGTTACCATGACATTCCAGGTCAATACATCTCCTTTTGCGGGTAAAGAAGGTAAATATGTGACATCACGTAATATCCTGGAGCGTTTAGAGCAGGAGTTGGTGCATAACGTAGCTTTACGCGTCGAAGAGACCGATGATCCGGATAAATACCGTGTCTCTGGTCGTGGTGAATTACATCTGGGTATTCTTATTGAGAATATGCGACGCGAAGGCTATGAGCTGGCTGTATCCAGACCTGAAGTAATTATCCATGAGAAAGACGGTCAGCTTGAAGAGCCATATGAAACAGTCACTATTGACGTACATGAAGAACATCAGGGAAGCGTCATGGAGCGTCTCGGCGAACGTAAAGCCGAAATGACTAATATGTCACCTGATGGTAAAGGCCGTATCCGTATGGACTTTATGATGCCAAGTCGAGGTCTTATCGGCTTCCAGACAGAGTTCCTGACGTTAACTTCAGGTAGCGGTCTGATGTACCATACATTTGACCACTATGGTCCACACAAGGGTGGCGAAATTGGTCAGCGTGTCAATGGTGTTCTGATATCTAACTCACAGGGTAAAGCGTTAACCAACGCCTTGTTTAACCTGCAGGAGCGTGGTCGATTATTTACCAAGCATGGTGATGAAGTTTACGAAGGCCAGATCGTTGGTATTCACAGTCGAGCAAATGACTTAACGGTTAACTGCCTTAAGGGTAAGCAGTTAACCAACGTTCGAGCTGCTGGAACGGATGACGCCCAGGTGTTAACTCCTCCTGTTAGGCTTACATTGGAACAGGCCTTAGAGTTCATCAATGACGACGAACTGGTTGAGGTGACGCCCGAAAATATTCGATTGCGCAAGAAATTCCTGACGGAAAGTGAGCGTAAGCGAGCATCACGTCCACCGAAGGGATAACCATGAAAAAAGCCGCTGCCTGTCAGCGGCTTTTTTGTAATGAATGCAAGTATTGCTATGATATAGTTACTCTTGTTACCAATAAAAAAACAGGAAATCTTTATGGCCCAGGTAAGGCTTATTTTAGGCGCCTTAATTTGTGCGTTTATTTTGTCTGCATGTAGCTCAACTAATGGAAACGGTTTCTTTAAAACAATGAGTCAGTTGTTGGGCGGTCAGCCGGACAAAGAAGTCTTCAAGGATTCTACGGTTAAAGAAGAGCTCGAGTATCAATATCGAATTTGTAAAAGTGAGTACGAAGAACACACAGAAGAGATGAGTCTCTGTGTGAGAGAAGCGTACGAGCAAATTATTGAAGAGAAGGGAATTGGCGAGCGACCTGAGGGCGGCAGAGTCATCATCGAGGAAGTGGATGAGAGCGATGCCATCAACGAAGAACAACAAAAAAGTACAGGTGACGAACAGTAATATGATTGCATTAATTCAACGAGTTACTGAATCAAAAGTAGTGGTCAGCGGACAAACGATTGGCTCAATCAATGGCGGTATAATGGCACTGATTGGTGTCGAAAAAAACGATACAAAGCAGGTTGCCGACAGGCTTCTAAAAAAAATACTGGGTTACAGAATATTTGCCGATGAAGAAGACAAAATGAATCTTTCAGTTGCCGATGTCGGCGGAGGATTGTTATTAGTTCCTCAGTTTACACTGGCAGCTAATACCAAAAGCGGTATGAGGCCGAGTTTTTCCAGTGCCGCATCACCTGCGATAGGAGAGGAGATATTCAGCTATCTTGCTGAGCAGGCGAGGCAGCAGCATGAAACTGTAGAGACAGGAGAGTTTGGCGCCGATATGAAGGTCCATCTGATAAACGATGGACCGGTGACTTTTACTTTGCAGGTTTAGTCCATTCTCCATTAAGTTTATCGGGGGCAGAGTTTTCAATCATTGATTTCAGCTTTTCCAAATTTTGCTGATGACCTTTGTCCACTGATGAACTCATTAAAAATAATAGTGCATTCTGGACGATACCTTTGCCTGAGTAGTCGAGAGTTAAGCTAACTTGTGTCTGACCATTTTCTGTCTGCTGAAAACTAGCGGTACTTTGACCTTCTAACCATTGGTTAGAGTAGTTGTAGCTGAGTAACTCATCCTGAGTCATTGCCGTAAGAGTTTGCTCCAGCGTAGTTACTTCTTCTGTGCCGGTAGTAAAGGTAAGGCGCTGCTTGTTACCAATCTCATTCGGCTTTCCTTCCAGCTGCTCGTAAGAATGGAAGTTACTCATCCACTGTTTATAAAGTAATGGGTTGTTATATACAGCGAAAACCTGTTTTTGGGGAGCGTCGATCATTACTGAAGCCTGGCTATGGTAATCCGTTTTAAAAATTCCAACAGCGACCAGACTTAATAGTAAGACGCCAATAAAAATAAAAACGTATTTAATGATATTCATATTATTCTCACGGTTTGTTATTTCGTAATTTACTGACAATAGTATACAGCTGTTCTTTAGTTGCTTCATCAGCTGGTATTGGCTTCCCTACGACTAAACGAACTTTAGTTCTCAGGCGTTTAACCCGATCGACTAACTTATTGACCGTTTTACGACTGAATAAACTTTGCCAAAGGCCCTGTAAGGCCATTGGAACTACAGGGACCGGGGTTTCTTTCAGAATGCGCTCTATACCAGATTTAAAATCATTCATTTCGCCGTCAGACGTTAATTTCCCCTCAGGGAATATACAAACTACCTCTCCTTGATCTAGAGCTTCTGAAATTTGGTACATGGCTTTGTTTAAAAGTTCTGGATTTTCTTTGTGTCCAGCGATTGGAATCGCTTTGGCTGTTCTGAAAATAAAACTTAAAACTGGGATCTTAAAAATTTTATGGTACATGACAAATCTAATAGGACGACGTACCGTGCCACCGATAATTAAAGCATCGACGTAACTGACATGATTTGATACGACAACACAGGGGCCTTCTTCAGGGATATTCTCTATGCCACTTTTTTTAACGCGGTAGATGGTATTGATCAAAATCCAAATCAGGAATCGCATTAAGAATTCTGGGATGAGGGTGAAGATATAAAGTGCGACTACAGCATTGAGTATGGCCGTAAGCATGAAGAACTGAGGTATCGTCATGCCATTGCCGAGGCAGACTGCTGCCAATAAAGCAGCAATAACCATAAAGAAAGCATTGAGGATATTATTTCCCGCAATGACCCTGGATAAATGATTCTTCTCGCATCGTTCCTGTACCAGTGCATATAGAGGAACTATATAAAAACCGCCAAAGATACCAACAAAAGCACAGTTGACTAATGTCCGAATGGCTCCTTCTTGGATGAGAAAATTGAGAGCACCTAAGTCGCCAGTAAACTCGCTATAAGGGTTTGCAAAATAAATATCGAGAGCAAACCAAGTCATACCAATTGCACCGAAAGGTACGAGGCCTAATTCAACCTTGCGGCCAGATAAAAATTCACATAAAGCTGAGCCGAGGCCAATTCCTATGGAAAAAGTTGCAAGGATCATTGTTGCCACATTTTCATTGCCGTTAAGACTGACCTTGGTGAAGTTTGGTATTTGAGTGAGAAACACTGCTCCATAAAACCAGAACCATGAAATACCAAGGATTGAGAGGAAAACGACTCTGTTGGTACGGGCATAATGGAATGTTTTCCAAGTTTCAGAAATTGGATTCCAGTTAATTTTTAAGTCTGCCTGGGCCGAAGGTGTTTGAGGAATATGACGACTGGATAAATATCCAGTTATAGAAACAACAAGTAAAAGAACGCATAAGATCTGGATCCCTGTATCACCGAAACCAATGAGCATACCGCCAATTACGGTTCCTATAATGATAGATAAAAAGGTTCCCATTTCTACCATGCCGTTACCACCAAGCAGCTCTTTATCACTTAAGTGCTGAGGCAGAATACTGTATTTAATGGGACCAAAAAGGCTTGACTGGAAACCCATTAAAAAAAGAATGCCTAGTAGAAACCAAATATTATTTATAAAGAACCCTAGAACAGCTAAGCTCATGATAGTGATTTCCAAGAGCTTAATTTTTCTTATCAAAGCGGATTTTTCGTACTTTTCTGCGACCTGCCCAGCCGTGGCTGAAAATATGAAAAAAGGCAAAATAAACAATCCTGCCGCTATATTATTGAGCAAGTCTGAGCTAAGCCCTAGTTCGTCGCCCGCTCTAAATGCAATAAATATAAGTAAAGCACTTTTATAAATATTATCGTTCAGTGCGCCAAGTGCCTGAGTGATAAAAAATGATGAAAAAAACTTTTGTTTAAATAATGAAAACTGATTTTGGGCCATTCAAATTCCTTGGCTTTTATAATTGTGTCATTGGTAAATTGAAAAAGCGAACCGCATTGTTGTAACAGTTGTCAGCTAACTCTTCCAGAGGCTGCCGTCGACATTGAGCTACTTTTTGTGCCACCTGAGGGAGTAGAAATGGCTCGTTACGGTTGCCTTTGAGCTCAGATTTTTGCACTTTGGTCAGGTCCCTGGGAGTCAAATAGGGAGCATCAGTCTCCAGCATCAGTCGATTATCAGGAATTAAATCGACCATATTAGCTAATTCAATCCCACGGCGTTCATCACAAATCCATCCGGTAATGCCGATATAGAGTCCCATCTCGATATATTGCTCAAGGTTTTCACGTGAACCAGTGAAACAGTGGATAACTGCGTCAGGCAGGTGTTCGCTGTACTCTTGTAGCAGGTGCACCATAGTATCACCAGCGTCACGCTCGTGAATAAATAAAGGCTTCTGTACTTCGCAGGCGAGTTCAAGTTGCTGTTTAAATACGTTTATTTGCACATCCTGAGGCGAAAAATTACGGTTAAAGTCCAGGCCACATTCTCCAACCGCAACCACTTTATCTTGCTCTAGAAGATGTTTAAGCCGAGATAGGTCTCCAGTTTTAAAGTTCTTAGCATCATGGGGGTGACAGCCAGCCGTTGAAAATAATGACGGATAGTGTTCCGTTAGTTTGAAAGCTGCTTCACTTTCTTCCGGAGAAGTGCCAGTAATGATCTGAGTGCTGACGCCGACGCTCTCTGCTTTTGCTAGAACGTCATCACGGTCGTCATTAAAGCGGTTGTTAGTCAGATTGACCCCGATATCGATAAACAGCATAAGTTTGGACTAATTATTGGTTTGCGGTTTGTGCTTTTGAGTTCTTGTTATAAACTATTTTGACGAGAAATTATACCTATTCACTCAGGGAGTCGTATGACAATTGAGACAAGTCGTGTCACCAATGTGCTTCTGTCCATTGCTGCAACATTTATTATTATTGCTGGACTCAAGGCTGCCAGCAGTTTCGTTGTTCCAGTTATCTTATCGCTGTTCGTTTCGATCATTATTGGTCCGTTATATTTTGCGATAGCTAATTTTGAAATTCCTAAGACCCAAAAAACGGTGCCGGACTGGTTGGCTATGATTTTAGTCGTTCTTTTTATGTCGGGACTCTTCTTTCTGATGGGGCGTTTTATTGGTAACTCAGTCGAACAGTTTTCATCAAACTTACCTGAGTATGAAAAGATGCTCAGGGAAAAATTTGAGGGCATACTGATTTGGCTTGAAGGACTTGGATTTAATATCCCAGAGCAGTCACTAGCTGAGCGATTTTCCCCAAGTACTGTGATGAGTCTTTCGGCATCGGTTCTGAATGGTCTAGGAGGGATGGTCAGTAATGTTTTCTTGATAGTGCTGACTTCGATCTTCTTATTGATGGAAGCCAGTGTCTTTGGTGAGAAGATGCAAAGAGCCTTTCCTAACGCAGAAAGTAAAGCCCACTTAGGTTTAAATCAGGTGATTCAGAAGATTAAGCGGTACGCCACCATTAAGTCTATTGTTAGCTTATTAACCGGTGTTCTGATCAGTACCTGGTTAGTCATTCTGGATGTCGAGTATCCTTTCCTATGGGGGCTTGTGGCTTTCATGTTTAACTTTGTGCCCAATATCGGTTCGATTATCGCTGCAATTCCCGCTGTCCTGATGTCGTGGCTCACAGAGGACGCTATCACTACGCCTTTGCTGGTAGCTGCCGGTTATTTAATGGTGAACTTTGTGGTTGGTAACTTGGTGGAACCAAAGTTTATGGGGAAAGGGCTTGGACTGTCCACTTTGATAGTCTTTTTATCGTTACTGTTCTGGGGTTGGGTTTTAGGACCCGTTGGAATGCTATTGTCTGTACCATTAACCATTATCGTGAAAATTGTTCTGGATAGTAATAAGGAAACCCAGTGGATTGGGATTATGCTGGGAGATAAGTAACAAAGCCACTTTAACCAATGAGTTTTAGCTACCTATATAAAGCCCTGCGCAAGGCAGGGCTTAGAGCAAAGGAGCTTTATAACTCAAATCCAGCAGACTGTTATTCGGTTTCTCCAGAGCTGCCTTCACTGTCACCTTGTGGCTCGTCATTATGCGGTTGTTGGGACAAAACGACCGCCTTATCACCGCCGCCAAGAGCCTTGTACAATGAAATGACATTCGCCAGTTGCGCTCTCTCGGTTTCCAGCAAGGCCTGTTCGGCTGTAAATTTATCCTGCTGTGCATTTAGTACCTCAAGATAGCTGGCAAGCCCGGCTTTATATTTTGCTTCTGCAAGTTTAAGACGCTTGCTTTGTGCCTTCACCAATGAGCGGTTTGCCTCTAATTCTCCGCTATAGGTGGTTCTATTGGTCATCAACTGATAGACCTCGGCGAAAGCCTGTTGAACAGCTTTTTCATACTCAGCAATCAAACGTTCCTGCTGAGCTTGTGCAATATCGAGGTTAGCCTGTAACCCATTATTAAAGATGGGGATCCGAATGGATGGAATAAAGCTCCAGGTGTTCGATTCGCTATCAAACAGATTGTCAAATTCCGTACTGGAGTAGCCATATTGTCCGGTAATGCTAATCGATGGGAAGAAAGCGGCGCGGGCAGCACCGATATTAGCATTAGCAGCATACAGGCTTTGCTCAGCAGAAAGTACATCGGGCCTGCTGAGTAAAACTTCAGAGCTGATACTATCAGGTAGATCCAATGCCATTTCATTCAACTGAAGTTGCTGTTGATCTAACCTGACTTGAGACAGAGGTTTTCCAATCAATAGCTCCAGAGCACTTTTTGCAGCGGCATGAGCACGTTCAAACTGAGCTTTCTGAGCTCTGACAGTGGCCAGAGAAGCCTGTGCCTGGGCAAGGTCCAGTTCGCTGGCGATACCTGTATCCAGACGCTTCTGAATTAAGTCGAGGCTCTCCTGGCGACTATGCAGTGTTTTTTCAGCAAGGTTTAAGCTACGGTTGGCTGAAACCCAGCTGTAATAGGCATTGGCCGTTTGGCTGATGACGCTTAAGCGTACCGAACGAGCAGCTTCTGTACTGGATAAGTATTGTGCCAGGGCAGAGTCACTCAAGGATCGAACACGCCCAAACAAGTCCAGCTCATAAGAGGTTAAACCGACGCTTGCACTATAGACGTCCTGGATGCTGTCTACTCCGGGGATGGTGAAAACATTGGCCGAATTTTTAGTTCGTGTCTGACTCACTTCACTCTGGACTGAAGGGAAGAGAGCTTCACGTTGAATTTGATAACGGCCCTCAACTTCAGACATGCGAGCAAGGGCAATCCGAAGATCAGTATTGGATTGTAATGCTTCCTGTATTACTCGGCGGGCATTATCATCAGGGAAAAAGTCCTGCCATGCCTCCAGTGTCAGCGATGCATGTGGAGCTTCGGGCTGTTGCCCGAAGTTCTTTTCTATTGCCACCTGTGGACGTTCGTTATCGGGTGCCATGGTAAGGCATCCGGATAAAACAAAACTGGCGGCCAACGCTGTAAAGCTGGTTACTATGCTTTTAGTCATCTTTAATCTCCATGCCTTTGGCGGCGAGTTCGTAGTGTTTTAGTTTTCTTGGGAAAATCTTACGAACCAGCAGGTAGAATACCGGTACAAAGAATATTGCCAATATCGCGGCTGATATCATGCCACCCATGACGCTGGTACCTATGGCCTGGCGGCTGGCGGATCCCGCGCCTGTAGCTATGACAAGTGGCAGTACACCCATAATGAAAGCTAGGGAAGTCATAAGAATAGGCCGCAAGCGTAGGCGACAGGCTTCGGTAACAGCCTCAAGAGCACTTTTACCTTCGCCCTGAGCTTCACGTGCAAATTCGACGATTAGAATTGCGTTCTTTGCTGAGAGACCGATGATAGTGATCAGTCCAACTTTAAAGTAGATATCATTTGGCATTGAGCCAATCCAGGCAAACAATATCGAGCCGAGGATACCCAGCGGAACAACCAGAACGACAGCTAATGGAACGGACCAGCTTTCATATAATGCTGCCAGCACAAGAAATATCACCAGAAATGAAAGGCTGAATAGTAAAGCTGTCTGGTTTCCAGCGACTTTTTCTTCTAATGATTGTCCTGACCATTCGTAGCCAATGCCTTTAGGCAGGTTTTGCGCAAACTGCTCCATCAGCATCATTACTTCACCGGAACTTACCCCAGCAGCTCCGCTGCCAGTAAGAGGTATAGATGGTGAACCGTTATAACGAGTTAGTTTCGCCGGAGCTTCGGTCCATTCTGCCGTTGCGACCTCGGATAATGTGACCAGGTCTCCTTGAGCATTTCGAACCTGCATGCTGAGTATTTCTTCAGGGGTAGAGCGCGTTTCTGCGTCTGACTGAATCCATACCTGCCGCACTTTCTGACCTTCAACATAATCATTGATATAGGAAGAGCCCAGCGCAATCTGTAAGGTGCTGTTTAGATCACCAATATCGACACCCAGTGAGCGGGCTTTAATCCGATCTACCTCAAAAGTTAGTAGTGGTGCTGGTGGCAGGGTATCCGGGCGAATTTCAGCAAATTTGCCAGACTGCCCAGCCATTCCAATGAGCTGGTAAGCTGCGCCCATGAGCTGTTGTACTCCTACTCCAGACTTATCCTGAAGCTGGAAGTCAAAACCGCTGCTGTTACCCAGGCCTGGAATAGAAGGCATATTGAACGCGAAAGTATTTCCCTCAGTGTACTTGGCAAATTCAGCAGTAGCTGCCGCTGCCAATTGGTCGGCATTGCGCATTTCTTCCCGAGCTTCCCACGGCTTCAGGTTAACGAAGGTAATTGAAGTGTTTTGACCGGTACCGAAGAAGCTAAAGCCTGCAACCGTAATAATACGCTCGACTTCAGGTTGATTGAGGAACCAGGCGTCGGTTTTTTTCGTCAACTCGAGTGTGCGCTGCCGGGTTGAACCCGAAGGCATTAATGATGATGCTACAATAAACCCCTGGTCTTCTGATGGAACAAAGCCTGTCGGCATGCTAGCGAAACGCCATCCAACAAATGCTGTAATCAAAGCAAAAACACCCATGGTGATCAGTAAACCAGTTTTACTGAACAGCTTTTTGACGTAGGTCATATAGGTTTCAGTAAACTTATTGAAACCTATGTTGAACCAGCGGAAAGGGGCCCACTCTTTTTTGCCTTCTTTTTCAGCCTTTAATAACCCCTGCGCAATTGCCGGACTCAATGAAAGCGATAGGAAGGCTGATATGGATACGCTTAATACAATGGTTAGGGAAAATTGCTGATAGATTCTGCCAACGGAGCCAGAGAAAAATGCCATTGGGATAAATACGGCAACCAGTACTGCTGTTGTACCAATAATGGCACCGGATATTTGTTTCATCGCCTTTTTGGTGGCGTGATAAGGCCCAATATCTTCTTCATCGAGAATACGTTTAATATTTTCAACAACGATAATGGCATCATCCACCACAATACCAATAGCCAGTACCATGGCGAACATGGTTAGCATGTTTATGGAGAATCCAAGCAAATAAAGACCCATACCTGTACCAATAAGAGATACAGGAACCACGATTAATGGAATGATGGTCGTGCGCCAGCTTTGCAGAAAGAGGAACATCACCAGCGTTACCAGAAACACGGCTTCTATTAAGGTTTGTACAACCTGGCTGATGGAGCCTTCAACAAAGATCGAGGTGTCGTATGGAATAACCCACTCAACGTCATCAGGAAAGTATTGCTCCAGTTCCTCCATTTTTGCTTTAACAGCGTCGGCTGCCTCTAAAGCGTTGCCGTTGTTGCTGAGCTTTAAAGCAAAAGCGGCCGAATCCTGACCATTTAACATTGCCGCGGAACCATAGTTATTCGCTCCACGCTCAACTTCAGCAACATCCTTAAGTCGAACGACGGCACCATCGCTTGATGAGCGAAGAATGATGTTGCCAAACTCGTCAGGTGTTGAAAGGCGTGAAGGAACCAGAATCGTGGCGTTAATCTGTTGGTTATCAGGTGATGGTAGCGAGCCCAGTTCACCCGTTGCCAGCTGAGCATTTTGATCACGTATAGCCTGAGAAATTTCTTCAGGTGTTATGGCATATGAAGCCATCTTCTTAGGATCAACCCATACACGCATGGCATATGTAGAGCTGAATAGCTGAGCACTGCCGATACCGTCAATACGACGCATTTCGCCAAGTATTGCGCGATCTACATAGTCCCCTAGATCCACTGCATCAAGCGAACCGTTAGGAGAGTACAGGGAAACCACCATTAGAAAGTCTGGGCGGGTTTTATCAATGTTTACACCTTGAGTTCTAACCGAAGCAGGAAGTCTGGCTTCGACACGCTTCAGACGGTTCTGGACCTCTACACCTGCAATGTCCGTGTCGGTACCAGTGGCAAAGGTTAGAACAATTGTTGAGGTGCCTGTACGGGAACTGTCAGACTTTATATAACGTAAGCCTTCGATTCCGTTCATCTCTTCTTCTATAATGCTGGTTACCGTGTCCTCGATAACTTTTGCTGAAGCGCCGGGGTAGTTAGCGGTAACCGTCACCTGGGGTGGTGAAATATCTGGATAGGCCATTACCGGCAGGTTTTGCACTGCCAGCGCACCGCCAAGCAGAATCAATAAAGAAATTACCCAGGCAAAAATGGGTCTGTTGATAAAAAACTGTGCCATATAAAGTTACCTATTTCTGCGCGTGCGAGACTTGTGGTTGATTTGGCATGATTTGTACCGGCGTTCCGGGCTGTAGGAATTGAGTATTGCTGACGATGACTTTATCGCCTGCTTTCAAACCACTTTTAATGACCCAGCTTTTTCCCACCATAGGGCCGAGCTCAACAGATTGGATGGCAAGCTTGCCATCTTTCACAACTTTAACCACCGCGCCTTTCGCCGTGACCTGAACTGCTTTCTGGGGAACCTGCAGTAATGTCTTCGAGTCTGCCACCGGAGCTTTTACACGGACAAACATACCGGGCAATAGCTTATGATCAGGGTTTTTTACCGTTGCACGAAGCATTACTGACCCAGTATCACGCTCTACAGACAGGCTGGAAAACTCCAGTGTTCCCGGGTGCTCGTAGGGAGTACCGTCGTTGAATAGAATTTCAATCTGCTGAGAGTCTGAATCTGTAGCATCTGAGCTAGAAAACAATTCACGCATTTTATTAAGCTCTGTCGCTGAGCGAGTAAAATCAACATATACGTTATCCAGTTGCTCGATGGTTGCTAAATGGGTAGCACTTGAGGCGCTGACCAGGGCTCCTTCTGTTACTAGCGCCCGACCAATTCGACCTGAAATTGGCGCATCAACCGTAGCATAATCAAGGTTAATCTGAGCTTTAGCCAGCTGGGCTTTGGCCTGTTCAACCTTGGCATCAGCCTGTTGGCTCTGGGCTAAATAAGTATCATATTCCTGTTGGCTAACAGCGCCTTGCTTGAGTAGTTCAGAGTAACGCTTTAAGGTCTGTCTGTTTAATTTCTGTTGAGCTATGGCTGTGTTCAGGTCAGCTCTTGCGGCAGCCACATTAGCTTTCATAACTCGGTCATCGATTTGAAATAATGCCTGGCCTTGCTTAACGTCAACACCTTCGGAAAAGAGACGTTTTTCAAGAATGCCATCGACCCGGGCGCGAACTTCTGATGTTCTAAACGCAACGACACGCCCCGGCAGGTTTTGAGTAATTGTAGTAGTGTCCGCTGTTACTTCAGCAACCTGAACCGGCACAGCCTGTTGCTGTCCCTGTTGTGCAGCAAAAGCAGCGCTGGTATAGATGCTTAGGAGTAACGAGCTAATAAATAGTGTCTTTTTCATGATGTTAACCTTTAAGCGGAAGCTTTGGATTACGCAGTGCTGACCACGCAAAGTCGACCATTGATTGAATTCTTTCTTCAGTAATAGCTTCTTCGTGAACATAGAAGTAATGCATCAAATAGCTGATGCCACCATAGATGGCCAAGTGCTGCTCTAGAATATCCGGAGAGCGTGTAGCGCCAGCGGCATAGGCTTCTTCGTATAGTTTGACGAAGGGTTCATAAAGTGGGTGAAGCTTGTCGCGGGTTTCCTGGAGAATAACCGGAGAAAACGCGTACAGGTGAATAAATCGGAAGTAGGGACAGTTATCCAGCATGAATCGTATAGTATTGCCGTAAACATTACGAAAACGCTGTTCGTAATCGGCTTCACGATCATGGTGTTTAAGCAGAAACTCTACCTCTTGTTGCTTAACGTAGAGGAAGCATTCGTTAATCAGGTGTTCCTTCCCCTCAAAATAGTTATAAACGCTACCTGTGGCCACTTCTGCCTCTTTTGCCACGAGAGCCATAGAAGAGCCTTGAAGGCCGCGCTCAACGAATAAACGAACAGCTGCCTCAAGAATTTGATGTTTCTTGGACATATTAAGATGCAATAAAATGAACGTTCATTCATTTTAAGTGGTGCACTGATTTTACGCAAGTTAATAATTGTAAAGTATTCGGCTTTCGCTGATCTCATGCTGGATGAAAAGGAATCAATAGACAGACACAATGGTCGTGGTAGTATCGTTAACGTACTGAAAATAAACGACTCATCTCAGTTGTGAGTGGCGATTTAAAGTATTCAACTGTGCGATATCAATAGAGGGCCTCAATGACCAAATTTATAATTTATATACTACTGCTTGTATCTGTCTGTAGCTTGGAGGCAGTTTCGGCTAGCACTGTTAAGCAAGGCGTCGTGATTGAAAAGGTGCCGGGAGTGTTATCACCGAGGGAAAGAGTCGAACCCATTAATAAAATTCTAAAATACCGTCTGGATCATTTGCTGCCTAAGCTAATGCAGGAGTCCGATCTGGATATGTGGCTGGTGATTAACCGTGAGTATGGTGAGGACGCCTTGTTTTATACTTTAGTTCCAGAACCCACATTCGCTGCACGAAGAACCACTTTATTAGTTTTTGTAAAAGAGGGTGATTCCGTCGAGCGTTTCAGTGTCAGTCGCTACCCCATAAAGGGGTTTTATGAAACTCGCTGGAAAGGGGGTACAGTCGAAGAGCAATGGGGAAGGTTGGCAGAGATTATCGAGGACTATGATCCTGAGAAGATTGGTATTAATGTGAGTCAAGAGTGGGCTGTCGCAGATGGTTTAACACAAGGACTCTATAAGAGGTTGAATCGGGCGTTACCGCAAAAGTATCAGCAAAGATTAGTCAGTGCTGAGGATTTAGTTATCCGCTGGTTTGAAACGCGAACAAAGCCAGAGCTAAAGGTCTATCCGCAGATTGTGAAAGTTGCACGAGGCGTTATTGCTGAAGCGTTTTCAGATCAAGTGATTACCCCAGGTGTAACGACCGATCAGGATGTATCCTGGTATATAAGAGAACGATTCGAGGAGCTGGGGCTAAAGCCATGGTTCCAGCCGTATGTAACTGTACAGCGACAGGGCGATGACAACAGAAAAGACTCTCCTTTTTTTGGAAAAAGTGACCGCACCATCCAACCCGGTGACATCATTCATACCGATGTTGGAATCTGTTATTTAAAGCTTTGCACGGATACTCAGGAAATGGGATATGTTGCCAGGTTTGGCGAGTATTCCGTTCCACAAGGTTTGACCAAAGCCTTAGCGGAGGGTAATCAGTGGCAAGACATTCTTACTGGACAATTTAAGCTGGGTAGGAGCGGTAATGAGATTTTAAAAGCTACCCAGGAAGAGTCAAATCAGCAAGGTATATTTTCCAGCACCTACACTCATCCGTTAGGTTTTGTCGGGCATGCGGTAGGGCCAACCATTGGTATGTGGGACAATCAGGGGCCCACGCCAATAAAGGGCGATTGGCCACTGTATAAAAATACGGCTTATGCCATCGAGGGAAACGTCAAAGTCGAACTTCCAGAGTGGGATAACCAGCTGATACAGATTATGCTCGAGCAATCAGCTCTATATGATGGGGAACGAGTCATCTATCTAGGCGGTCGCCAGACTGAGTGGCATTTTATTCGATAAACATAGAATATGCTTTTAGAAGGCAGTCAGGATGCTGCCTTCTTTTTTTTGGCAATATGGAGTGTTTTCCAGACTTTAGCAATTAAAGTGCCATCAGCATCAATAATGTCCACTTCAAAAACAGGCTCTATTTTACTCTGAGTTTCTAACTGCTTTTTAAACTCATCCAGCTGCTGTTCTTCGATATTAAACTCTGCGAAAACATCCTTACGTCCCGGCTTAATAAATTTTATTTCAGACTTTTTGTCCCAGACGACATAATTACGTCCCATTTGATGCAAAAAAAGCAGCATGTAAAATGGGTCGGTCATTGAGAATAACGAACCTCCATAATGGGTGTTAACGTAATTTCGGTTATACCAGCGTTTACGGAGTCTTACTTTAGCAAAAGACCAGTCGTCGGATAATTCTATGACACGGATGCCAGCGGCCCAAAAAGGGGGCCATAAGTTCAATACAAGCTTAAGAGTTTTCGGTTTCAGTGTCTTCATTGTATTCTGAATCGTTAGCTTTCTTAGGGGAATAGGCCTTGGCAAAGATAAGTCCAAGCTCAAACAAAATCCACATGGGTATTGCCAGCAAGATTTGCGAAATCATATCAGGTGGTGTCAGTAGCATGGCAAATATGAAAATACCAACCACCATATAAGGGCGGGTGTTGGCTAATTTTTCGTGACTAACCAGGCCTGACCATATTAGTAGCATGGTAGCGATCGGTATTTCAAAGGCTAAACCAAAAGCAAAAAATAGCTTCAATGCTATAGATAGAACGCTATTGATATCGGGTAAATAGTTAACGCCTTCAGGCCCGATGCTGGATAGGAAGCCAAAGATTATTGGAAAAATAATAAAGTAGGCGAAAGCAATACCGGCATAGAACAGAATTATGCTGCTGATGAGCAGGGGTATGGCAAAACTTTTTTCGTGCTTATACAACCCCGGAGATATAAATAGCCAAGCCTGATGGAGTACAAAAGGCATGGCGATAAACACCGAAGCAACGAAAGCTAATTTAAATGGTGCAAATAAT